>JBDOIE010000146.1:0-27112 GCA_041082245.1 Chloroflexia bacterium | reverse complement strand
GTGGATCGGATGGGACAGTGCGACTCTGGCGGATAGCAGACGGGGCGCTCCTGCGCACCGTAGAGGGGCACACGGATGGCATGTTCAGCCTTTCCTTCTCCCCGGATGAGAAGACACTGGCCTGGGGCTCAGATGATGGAACCGTGTGGCTTTGGCGGGTGGCAGACGGAGCGCTTCTGCACACCCTGAGAGGCACCAGGAGTAGGGTAGAAAGCGTTTCCTTCTCCCCGGATGGGGAGACGCTCGCCTCGGGGTCATGGGACGGAACGGTGCGGATTTGGCGGGTATCGGACGGGGAGCTCGTGCGCACGCTGGAGGGGCACGGGGGCCGTGTGTTGAGCGTTTCCTTCTCCCCAGACGGGGAGATGGTGGCCTCGGGGTCGGGGGATGGAACGATCCGGCTGTGGCGGGTATCGGACGGGGCGCTCCTGCGCACCCTGGAGGGGCACGGGGGCTCTGTGAATAGCGTTTCCTTCTCCCCGGACGGGGCGCTGCTGGCCTCGGGATCGGAGGATGGCACCATCCGGCTGTGGGGGGTGCGGTAGGGTGCAGGTACCGGCCACGAATCGGGCACGAATACACGAATGGGGGCGAGGCCCCGCAAAGGCCGGGGAAGTCCAGATGGAAACTCGCGGGGTCGCACGGGAATAGTAGAGGCATTCGTGTATCTTGCCGTATTCGTGGATGGCACGCCCCGACCTCCCGCTCTAGGGCAAGCCGGACACGAGGAGATGCGCTTGCGCCGCCGGATGAATGCGGTGGTGTAACCCGTTGGACGGATCTCGCAGATCGATCTCTTGCCGACCATTGGGGAAGTACAACTTGCTCCAGTAGATCGGCCACGGGGCAATGGAAGCCATCTTCTAAGGCTATGACGCTTCCTTTGAACGCGCGGTCGCCGCCAACGTGCTGGTTGCCCCTCTCCTCAATCCCAGTTTGACAAACCCGCCCGCCCGTGTATCATATCAACAGGGGTGCATACATTTAGCGATTTGCCCCGCCAGGAGGCCGGTATGCTCATCGAGCGCTACGACCTCGAGGTCTTTACCCCGCCCTGCGAGCCGGGGGCGGAGCGGTTCAGCGCAATCGCGCGCTTGCTCGTGGACATCCGCGAGGTGCTCCCCTACCTGAACGCCACCCTGCGGGGCGCGGTCTACCATCCGGAAGCACCGGCGCTCTCCTGGACCAAGGCCGGCCACTACGTCGTCTTTCGCCCCTACGAGATCGCGGTGAGCAACGTCGAGGACCGCGAAGCCGCGATCCGCGAGGTCGAGGGAATCGTTCGGCTGGTGAACCGCACCTGGGAGCACCGCGACGAGATCACCCCCGACCACACCGTGCGCCGCCGGCCGACGCCGATGGAGGTTTACAAGCTCCTCCCGGGCACCAACTGCCGGAAGTGCGGCCAGCCGACCTGCTTTACCTTCGCCCTGAAGTTGGTGGCGGCCCAGGCCCGCCTGGAGGATTGCCCCCTGCTCCTGGAAACCGAGCACGCCGAGCGGCTGGCCCGGCTGCGCGAGATCGTGATCGAGGCGCCGTCCATCGGCGGACGCGAGTCCGGAAGCGCCTAGCGACACAAGAGGGCTCTTGCCATAGCATCTCTTTCCTACCGCCACCTGCGCGTGGGCGGCCGCCAGGTCGGGCTCGTGGGGTTGGACGAACTCTTTTCCGCCCTGCGAGACGCGGGCCGGCCGCGTCTACATGATCACCGACGAGGAACTGAAGTGCCTCCACGGCTGGGCGGCAACGATCCGCCGCACGGGCGAGCGGCTAACCCGCTTCCTGGCCGAGTACGAAGCCCGCTTCCCCTCACAGGCAGAAAGGAGGTAACAACGATGTGCGGACATCCGAGGCACTACCGGCATCACGCCTACGGCTGCTGCTGTATGGAGCCGGAGCCCTGGGGGCCGGCTTTCCACCGACGCTTCGCCACCCGGGAAGAGCGCATTGCCCGCCTGGAGGAGTACCTTAAGGAGCTGCAGGCCGAGGTACAGGCCGTACAAGAGCGCATCGCGGAGCTGAAGGCGTCCCGTTAGATGGGAGGAAGTACCGTGGCCCTGCGCCCGCTCCGGGAAGTCGCTGCGCTCTTCTTGAAACTGGGCACGGTCAGCTTCGGGGGCCCTGCCGCCCATATCGCCCTTATGGAGCAGGAAACGGTCAGCCGCCGGGGCTGGCTCACGCGCGAGCACTTCCTGGACCTCCTGGCCGCAACCAACTTGGTTCCAGGCCCCAACGCGGTGGAGATGGCCAGCCATATCGGCTTTGTCCATGCCGGCTGGCCGGGGCTAGTGGTCGGCGGCGCATCGTTCATCCTGCCAGCGTTCTGCATCAGCCTGGCCCTCGCCTGGGCTTACGTCCGCTTCGGCAGCCTGCCGCAGGTGGCGACGCTGTTCTACGGGATCAACCCCATAGTGCTTGCCATCGTCCTGGTAGCGACCTACCGGCTAGGCCGCGCTGCGCTCCGCGATTGGCGAGCCGCCGTGCTCGCCGCCCTCTGCCTGCTCGCCGCGCTGCTGGGCGTTCACGAAGTGGTCGTGTTGCTGGCAGCCGGAGCGGCAGGCGTCCTGATCTACGAAGGAAAGCGCCTTTCCGGCCGGTTTGCGGCGCTCGGCTTCCTGCTCGGCCCGCTGAGTGCTTCCCTTACCCCCGACGGCCGGCTGCTTCCCCTCGGGCTCTTTTTCCTCAAGGTCGGCTCGCTCCTTTTCGGCAGCGGTATGCTACTGTATGCCTTCATCCAGCGCGATCTCGTCATACGATACGGCTGGCTGAACCAACAGCAGCTAGTGGATGCGATCGCTGCAGGGCAGATGACCCCCGGGCCGGTGCTCTCCTCGGCGACATTCATCGGGTATCTCCTGGCGGGACTGCCGGGAGCCGTGGTGGCCACGGTCGCCGTTTTCCTCCCGTCCTTCGTCATCGTGGCCCTGGTTGGGCCCTGGATCCCCCGCCTGCGACGCTCTTCCATCGCCCAGGCCTCCCTGCGAGGGGTGAACGCTGCGGTGGTGGCCCTGATCCTCTCGGTCAGCGTGGCGCTGCTTCGCACCGCGATCGTGGATGTCTGGACGGCGCTTCTCCTCGCGGCAGGCGTGCTGGCACTGCTCCGCTTTCGCCCCAATACCCTCTGGCTGGTGCTCGGGGGGGCAGTGTGCGGGCTCGTGCGCTACTGGCTCGCCCGATGGGTGTGAACAGGGCCGGCCCGATGCGCGCCGAGCGCGGGAAGGCCTATGCGGCTGGACTCGTCTTCAGGAGAAGGAGGAAGCGTTGCGACACCGGGCCTGGTTGATCGTCCTGGGCCTGCTGGTGTTCTTTTTCGTCGCTCCGCTCTTGATGCCGGTCCCACCGCCGGCCAACACGGTGCCCCCGGAGCAACTGGCCGATCCGGACAGCCATTTTGTCGAGGTGAACGGGATCACGGTCCACTACAAACGCGCGGGAACAGGGAAGCCAGCCCTGCTCCTGCTTCACGGCTTCGGCGCCAGCACCTTCTCCTGGCGGGAAGTGATGGAACCTTTGGCGGAAACATGGACGGTGGTTGCGTACGACCGGCCGGGCTTTGGGCTCACCGAACGCCCGATGGCCGGCGAGTGGGCCGGCCCTAACCCCTACGCCCCGGAAACGCAGGCAGAACTGGCGATCGGACTGATGGACGCGCTGGGGTTCGAGCGAGCCGTCCTGGTGGGCCATTCCGCCGGGGGAACGGTCGCGCTCCTCACCGCGCTCACCTACCCCGAACGGGTGGAAGCGCTCGTGCTCGTGGATCCGGCAGTCTACACCGGCGGCACACCCGGGTGGCTTCGTCCCCTCCTGAACACGCCCCAGCTCCGTCGGTTGGGCCCCCTTCTGCTCCGCAGCATCCGGCGATGGGGAAGCGGTGCCCTCCGGACGGCCTGGCACGACCCGAGCCGCATCCCGCCCGAACTGTGGGAAGGGTACCTGAAGCCGCTCCGGACTCGGAACTGGGACCAGGCGCTGTGGGAACTGGTGCGCGCGAGCCATCCCCTGGGCCTGCAGCATCGCCTGGGCGAGCTGCGGGTGCCTGTGCTGGTGATTACCGGCGACGATGACCGCATCGTCCCCACCGTGCAGAGCATCCGCTTGTCGAGGGAACTCTCCCAGGCGCAGCTCGCGGTGCTTCCGGAGTGCGGACACGTCCCGCAGGAGGAATGCCCGGAGGCGTTCCTCCAGGCGCTCGCGCGGTTCCTGGAGGCATACGCACCTGCCTCCCCCTAGAAAAGCCCGTCGAGGCAAGCCCCTCCGGGCCGCCCTCTCAGCCCGGGAGGACGAGGCACTGTCCTGAGTTCCACGGACGACGCGAGCTCCCTGCCCTTCCCGCCCTACTCCACCAGGCCGGCCAGTTCTGCCCGAAGCTGCTCGAGCTCGGCCCTCAGGGCGGCCACTTCGGCCTCCCGTCGGCAGGATTCCGCCGGAAGCGTCTCCCAGGTGGTCCGCACGGCGCCCGAAGAGAGGTTCCAGTTCTGCAGCGCCTGCTGAAGCTCGAACGCGCGGAAGCGCAGCGAGGCCAGGCGCGATTCCATCCGCAGGCCCTTCGCCAGAAGGTCGGCTAGGGCTTCGGGGCCTGTCCTACCTTCGCGGATGTCCTGGAGCACCCGCTCGATTTCGAGGACATAGAGGCCGCAGGCCACAAGCAGCCGCCACCCCTCCTCAGGCTCCCATCCTTCGGCGGCGATGGTCTGCTCGGCCCGCTGTGCCGTCGTGCGCGCGATGTGGATTTCCAGCGTAACCTGTTCGTGCTCGGTCATCGGCGTCCCCCATCGCGCCCTGGCTTCCGGGCACGCAGCCGTTCGAGCCAGCCCGCCCGGGGAGGCGATGTCTCGATACCCAGCTTCCGCCTTGCGATTTCCGCCCGCAACCGGCGGATCTCGGCCTGCAGGGCCTCGGCCTCTCGGCGGAGGGCCCAGATGCGTTCCCGGTGCACGGCAGATTCATCCATCATCTTTCCGTAGGTGGCCTCATAGCCCCGGTGCACCTGTTCCATCTCGGCCACGCGGACCAGAACGGCCGCGAGCCTGGCACCGGTATCGGGCATCTGCTCGAGCTGGAGCAGGATGTCTTCGTTGACCCCCAGGCAATCGGCATAACCCTGAAGCGACCTCTTCCCCTCGATGTACTCCAGGCCGGCCACAACGAGGTGCGCCAGCCCCGCTTCGCAGGTCCAGCCGAGTGCCCCGAGCAGTCTCTCGACCTCGCGCGCCGTCTCGCGGGTCACGGTAACGCGGACCACGATCTCCTCGTCCACCGGCTCACTCCGCCGCCCGCGCGTCGGATACGGGCTTGTCTTCGCATCCGAACCCGCCGAAGAAGCGCGCCGCTCGGGCCGGCGCCCTGGATTCGCGCTCTTCCATCGGCTCGTTGCGGTATTGCCACACGTGTTTGCGGATATACCCCTCGAGGTCTTGGCTCAAAGCGTTCAGCCGCGCGACAGCATCGGAAGCCAGGAAACGCGCGGCTTCGCTCCCGGTGCGTGCGGCAAGCTCGAGCGCTTCGATCAGGTGGCGGTAACAGAGCCCCTCGGAATCGTGATAGGCGCGGCGAAAGCCTTCGTCGGCAAACGCTGCGATCATCCAGCCCAGGGTCCGCTGCTCGGTCGCCTCTCCGAGCTCGCAGGCCGGGCAACGCGATTCCGGCCGGAGCAGGCGCTGTTTCCGCCCAACGCGGCGGTGGGAGGCCGGGGAACCCCCCTGGCTCCACTGGCCCAGCTGGTCGCTCAGGCGCGCCGCCAGGTCCTGGTAAAAGATCGCGCTGCCCAGGTGGTCTCCGAACGAATCCTTTTCTATCCGGAACAGTATCCAGGTATGGGCCGGGCAAAAGCCGTAGCTACGTACCAGGCGCTCGCGGGTCGCAAGGTCGTTCACGTTTTCCCACAGCAGATGGAACAGGTAACGCCGTTCCGTTTCTTCCCGAATGCGACAGATCGGGCACCCCTCCAGGCGGAACGCCGCCTGCAGTTCCGCCTCCGCCAGCAGGAACCTGTGTTCGCTGGTCATCGCCCACCCGCTATCCAATGCCTACCAGACGCCGGGCCCACCAGATACCTGGGTCAGCGCCCGGATCCAGGAGTCGCCTTCCGGCCCGATGGCTTCCTCAAGGAAACGGTAGTCCTGCTTCCGGATGAACTCGTCGAGCTGGGCCAGCAGCTGCGTCCAGGCTTGCTGTTGCAGCGTCAGGAGCTGCCGGGCCTGCTCCGGCTGGGAAACCGCCTCGAGTGTGCGCCGCAGATGGGGGAGACACAGCCCTCCTGCGCGCACCAGGCCGTCCCGCACCTCCGGCTGGTTCAGGTGCTTGAGGAGCGTTTCCGCGTAGATGCCTTCCGCCTCCTCCCGCACGCGGCAAGCCGGGCAGGGCGCTTGGGGCAGAAGGATCGTTCGTAGCGCAGGCCCAAACCAGGATCGCGGAGCACGCTTTTCGAGCGACTCCAGCAGTTTCCTCAACACATCCCGGTACAGGATGGCTGTCCCGAGCGCGTCCCCGACTTCCCTGAGCTGCCAGGCATGCAGGGTGCAGAACCCGCGGGACGACGCGAGCGCGTGCTGCACACCCGGATCGTTGACGCTTTCGTAGAGCAGGTGGGCCAGGAAGCGACGGACAGCCTCCCGGGCCAGGTGGCACAGCGGACATCCAGGCCGAGCCAGGGTCTCTTTCAATTGCCAATCGGCGAAGTGTGGCGTCAAACGTACCCCTCACAGTGAAAAAGCCTCTACCACGCGGTCCTGGACCGCAGGTAGAGGCTATCAGTCGCCACGCGACGGTGGGTAGACATGCTACCCGGCGAGCCTCATCGCCGTTTCGTTCTTATGGTACATCACAACGGTCGGTTTGTCAAACACACCTGCTTGGTTGCCTGGGCTCTCCTGTGTTCCAACAAAGGCCGGAACGTCGGTGGATCTTCGCCCGAAGCCTGCTTGCCACCGGTGCTTTCGGGGTCCCGATACGGAGGCAAGGACCCGCCCCTACTCGACCGGCGGAGGCGCCGGCGAGGCAGCGCACCCCCACTGGACCCACAGCGGCGGCCAGGCTTCGGCCTATCGGAAGGCAAAAAGGGCGTCCAGGAGAAGGATCCGCACCCAACGCCGCCGGAGGCTAACCTCCACACCGAGCCCGTCCTCCGGTAGGCCAACAAGTAGGCCAACTGCTAGCAGTTGGCCTACCCTTGCAAACGGCGGAACTACCTCCAGTTTCCAACGAACTGTCCCATGGTAGCGAGGCGAGCATAGCGATTTTCGCTCGAAGGGGCGCTGGGTAGGCACGGGCAATGCCCTGGCCTACCCAGCCCCGCACCATGGGTTTCCGATCTGGGCCAGTAGGGGCTTTCGAAGCCCGAAGGATGGCGGCTACGCTCGCGGGTCTCATGGTTACGGGCTTGTTTTCGCTCTTGGAAACTGGAACAGAACTGCGGGTTGACCCAGGGGCCCTCTTGCGGTACCATAGCGGTAGATTGAACCGGAGGGCTATGCCGATGAAAGGACGCGATCTCACCGCTTCCGAGCAACACGCACTGCGGATGTACCAGCGTGCGGAGCTCACGGAGCACCATATCTACACCCGGTTGGCGCAGAGGCAGAAATCCCCGGAGAATCGCGCGATCCTGGAGCAGATTGCCGCAGACGAGCTGCGGCATGCCGGCTACTGGCGTGAGCATACCGGGCACGAAGCGCGGCCGGATTGGATCCGGGTCGCTTTCTACTGCCTTCTGGCGCGCATCTTTGGCTTTACCTTCGCGGTGAAGCTGATGGAGCGGGGCGAGGACAGCGCGCAACAGCAATACCGCGCGATCGTCCCCGCCCTCCCTGAAGCGGAAACGATCGCCTATGAAGAAGAGCAGCACGAGGAAGCCCTGATCGCCCTGCTGGACGAAGAGCGGCTGCGCTACACCGGTTCGATCGTCCTGGGGCTGAACGACGCGCTGGTCGAACTCACCGGCGCGCTTGCAGGGTTGAGCCTGGCCCTTCAGAACACGCGCCTCATCGCCATGACCGGCGCGGTCACGGGCATCGCGGCGGCCCTTTCGATGGCCGCCTCCGAGTACCTCTCCACCCGTACCGAGAAAACGGAGCGCGAACCGCTCAAAGCGGCCGTCTATACCGGGATCACCTACCTGGCCACGGTCGTGCTGCTTATCCTCCCCTATCTGTTCCTGCGGCATTACGCGTTCTGTCTGGCGGCCACGTTGTGCGTCGCCATCGGCATCGTCGCGCTGTTCAATTACTACGTTGCCGTGGCCCGGGATGTCTCATTCCGCCACCGTTTCCTGGAAATGGCGCTGCTCAGCCTCGCGGTAGCGGGCGTAAGTTTCGGGATCGGCTTTCTCCTGCGCACGCTCTTCGGGGTAGAGGTGTAGCGAGCGCCTAGCCCTTCAGCGCTCCGGCCATCAGCCCGCGCAGGAAGAAGCGGCCCAGAAGGATGTACACCACGAGCGTAGGGAGGGCAGCGAGGAAGGCCCCGGCCATCTGCACGTTCCACTCCACGATCTGGCTTCCGGCCAGGTTCTGGAGGGCCACGGTGACCGGCCAGTAACGCGGAGCCGTCAGGCACACCGCGAAGAGGAACTCGTTCCAGATCGAGGTGAACTGCCAGATCAATACCACCACAAAGCCGGGGATCGCCAGTGGGAGCATGATGTGCCAGTAGGTGCCCAGGAGGCCGGCCCCGTCGATCTTGGCCGCTTCCACCACTTCCCCGGGGACCACGGTGGCATAGTAGTTGCGGAAAATCAGCGTCGTAATCGGGATCCCGTACACCACGTGTGCCAGCACCACTGCCCACAGCCCACCGTACAGGCGGAGGATCTGCGAAAAGCGCACCAGCGGCACAAGGATGCTCTGGTAGGGGATGAACATCCCGAAAAGCATCGCTGTAAAGAGGAAATCTGCGCCCCGGAAACGCCATTTGGAGAGGATGTAGCCGTTCAAGGAGCCCAGGATCGCGGAAAGGATGGACGAGGTCACGGTGAGGGAAAGGCTGTT
Organism: Chloroflexia bacterium; assembly: GCA_041082245.1. Taxonomy (GTDB): domain Bacteria; phylum Chloroflexota; class Chloroflexia; order DTKN01; family DTKN01; genus DAOTVY01. The sequence continues at coordinate 18,131 of JBDOIE010000146.1, read as the reverse complement.
ACGCAGGTTGGGGGCCAGTTTCTCGAACGCAGCGGCAAAGTTGTCCAGGTGGATCCCCTTTGGCAAGTCCCACATGGTCGCCAGGTTGACCTCCTGGAAGCTTTTGAACCCTGTGGCCAGGAGTACGTAGATCGGCATCAGGTACCAGACTGCGGCACCGATCAGCAACAGGTAGAGCACGGCCCGGCCCAGCCGACGCCTCATCGCTCCACCTCCGTGCGGATCGTATGGATCAGGTAGGGTATGACCAGGACAGCCACGGTCAGCAGGATGATGATCGCGATGGCCGAACCCTGGCCGAAACGCAAGGCGCGGAAGGCGGTGTAGTACATGTTCAGCGCGGGTACGTCCGCTGAATACCCCTGCCCTCCTTCCTGCGTGATCGCCATCACCAGGTCAAAAATCTTGAGCGAAATATGCCCCAGGATGATCACAGCGCTCAACGTCACCGGTTTGAGCATGGGGAAGACGATGTCCCGGTAGATCTGCCATTCGCTTGCGCCATCGACGCGGGCAGCCTCGCGCAGCTCCTCCGGAATACTCCGCAGGCCGGCCAGGTAGAGCGCCATCGTGAACCCGGACATCTGCCAGGTCGCCGGGATCACGATCGCGGCGATGCCCAATTTCGGATGGGTGTACCATCGCGAGATCAGGAAATCCAGGCCGGCCTTGTGGAAAAGCAGGTTGAGCCCGCTCAGGCGGTCGAGCGTCGTTGCCGGGTTCAGCAGCCAGCGCCATACCACGCCGGTGGAGATGAACGACACCGCCATCGGGAAGAGGTAGATGTTGCGGAAGATCCCTTCCCCTCGCGGGCGCTGGTCCAGGAGGATCGCCAGCACCAGGCCGATCGTCAGGCATGCGGCAAGGAACAGGACGGTAAAGATCGCCGTATTCCGCAGGTCGATCTGGAAACGAGGGTTGCGGAACAGATCGATAAAGTTGGACAGCCCCACGAAGGTATAGTCGGGAATGAGCCCCTTCCAGGCAGAAACGGATGCCCGGGCTGTCCACCCGATGAATCCGTAGACAAAGATGGCGATCGCCAGGGCGGACGGGGAAATCAGGGCTACGGCCAGCAGGTGATCCTTGCGAATGCGCATGGAGACAGTCTCGGGGGGAGGTGGCCCGGTGGGCCACCTCCCCTTGCAGAACTACTTGCACACGCCAGCGCTTACACAGGCCTGAGCCAGCGCGTTCTGGAACGTCGCCACATTGCGGTTGGCCAGGAACAGCCCGACCGCATCGATGATGTCCTGCTGCCAGCTGGGCGCCACGGCCGCGCCGTGCATCAGGCTGGGCACGATGGTGTCCTTGGCAAAGTCATCCATCGCCGACTGGAGATAGGCGTCGTACAGGCTGCGATCCGCATCCGTGCGGGCCGGGATGGAGCCCTTGATCGGGTTGAAGGCATCCTGGCCCTCGCGGGAGCCGCACACCCGCAGCCAGGCGATCACCGCATCGCGGTTGGGTGCGTTCTTGGGGAGGCCGAAGCTGTCCGACAGCGCATCGAACGCCCCGGCGCTGCCCGGGGAGGGAGCCCAACCGAACTCCTTGCCCGGAGTCCATCCCTGGGCCTTGAAATAGCCCTCGGCCCAGTCGCCCATGATGTTCATCGCCGCCTTGCCGTCGATCACGAGTTGGGTCGCCTGGTCCCAGGAGAGGGCTGCGTAGTCCTGGTTCACATAGTTCAGCATGCGGTCAAAGTTGTTCAGGGCTTCCGTCACCTTGGCGCCCTTCCAGTCCGTCTTCCCGGTCCACAGGCCACTGTAGCCTTCCGGCCCCAGCGTCCCCAGGAGCACCGTCTCGAAGAGGTGGACGACCGTCCAGGTCTCACCCAGCGCCAGCGGGGTGATCCCGGCCGCCTTCAGCTGTTCGGCGACAGCGAAGAACTCCTCCATCGTGGTAGGCGGCTTCAGGTTGTTCTGCTCGAAGATGGCCTTATTGTACCACAACACGTTCGCGCGGTGGATGTTGACCGGCACAGACCAGATCTCGCCGTTGTAGGAGAGGATCTCGACCAGGTCCTTGGGGTACACATCCAGCCAACCCTCTTCCTGGTAGAGGAAGGTCACCGGTTCCATCTGGCCGGCCACCACGTAGGTGTCGATCAGCTCATGGCCGGCGTGGACCTGAAACGAACCCGGGGGATTGCCGCCCTGCATCCGGGTAGCCAGCACAGCCCGGGCATCGACGCCCGCGCCGCCGGCCACGGTGGCGTTGATGACCTTCACGTTGGGATAGCGCTGCTGGAAGACCTTCAGCAAGGCCGCCAGACCCTCGGCCTCCCCACCCGCCGTCCACCAGCTGAAGATTTCCAGCTCGCCGCTGGGACCCGCCGGGGTGGCGGTGGGCGCCGGCGCGGTGGTAGGTGCGGGCGCGGCAGTGGCCCCTGGCGCAGTGGTAGCTGTCGGAGTGGGTCGCGGCCCGCACCCGGCGATCAGCAAGGCCACGATCAGCAACACAGGAAGCCATAATTTCCGGGACATCTTTTCCCTCCTTGTTTCCTTCCTACGGGCACATTTCTCCTGGCTCTTCGCCTATGCACCTCCTCGAAGGACCCTGGCTGGCCGCAGCCCCGTTCCCTTGACGGAGTGCTTTACCCGATGCTATACTCGGACCTGACGCGACCTTTCTATATTTTACATTATACCTTTTCGGCGGAGCCGCGAACAGGGAGTTACTCCCTTCCTGCTCCGCCAGGAGTCCCAAATTTGTCGACGTTGCCGCCTTCTCGCGAAACGTTCGCCAGGTGGGTGCACGAAGCGCTCGGCCGACTGTACGATTCCGCCTACTTGCAGCGCCACCCGCTCGCGGAGATCCTGATCGAAGAAGAAGTACTCTCTCCGGTTCAGCGAAGCCAGAACCTGCGCCGCGTGCTGCTCGAAAGCATCCGCGCGATGCGGCCAGGGGCGGGCGTGCCTGCCCAGTCCCCCGACTGGCGCGCCTACCGTATCCTGGAGCTGCGTTTCATCGAAGGGCTCAGCCCCCAGGAGGCGATGGCCCGCCTCTCCCTGGGCAAGAGCCAGTTCTTCCGGGACCAGGCGCGGGTGCTGGACGAGCTGGTCGATCTGCTCTGGGAGCGGTATCAGAAGATCGGCCCGCGTTCCCCTTCCGGCCCAGAAAGCGCTCCCGCTTCCCTCGAGGAGGTCGCCCAGGAGGAGACCGAGCGACTGTGTGCCCAGGCCAGGTGGGAAGATGTGGATGTGGGCGAACTCCTGGAAGAGCTGCGTCCCGTGGTAGCTCCTCTCGTGCCTCCTGAAGGGGTGACCGTCCGCTTCGATACTCAGCACCGGCTCACCGTGCCCGGCGTGGACCGCGTGATGCTGCGGCAAGCGGTCCTGATCGCGGTCACATACACCCTGCAAATAGCCCGCGAGGGCGTGCTTGAGATCGCTTCCTTTGTAAAGCCAGGCGAAGCCGGGATCCGCATAACCGCCCGGGGAGCAACCGTCCCTTCGCATCCGGCTGCCACCGACCCACAAGAGGATCCCAGCCTCCGGATCTGCCAGCACCTTGTGGCCGCTATGGGCGGCTCCCTCCACATCGAGCAGACCGCCGACTCCTGGGAAGTACAGCTCGCCTGGGCTCCCGCGAGCCCCCGGGTGCTGCTCGTGGTGGACGATAACCTGGGCTTTGTCGATCTCTTCCGCCGCTATCTTGCAGGCCACGGCTGGGTGGTGATCGGCGCGGCGAGCGGCCAGGAAGCCCGCAAAGCGATCGCCGAGACCCGCCCCGACGTGATCACCCTGGACGTGATGATGCCCCGCGAGGACGGCTGGGAACTCCTCATGGCGCTCAAGAACAGTCCGGACACCCGGGAGATCCCGGTCATCGTGTGCTCGGTGTTGAACGAACCTCAACTGGCGCTGGCGCTGGGCGCGGAGGCGTATCTCACGAAACCGGTGACCCAGCAGGCGCTCCTGCGGGCTCTGGCTCCGTGGAACCGCGCAGGCTCCACCCCGGAAGGAGCACGCTGAGGATCGCCTCCAGCATGCGCACGATTTCCCCCAGCTGAAAGCCCCCAGCCCTGGAAATCTGCACCGGACCGGTCAGACAGACGCTCGCCTGATCCCGGCCTTTCACGGAGACGATGATTGCTGGAATATCGGCCAGTTCGGGATCGGCGGCCATCTGCTCTAGCACCCGCCGGCCGTCCACTTCCGGCATCACCAGGTCCAATAGCACCAGGTCCGGTTTCTCGCTGCGCAGCAGACGGAGCGCCTCCTCGCCGTTATAGGCCTCCAGGCACGCCTGGATGGGGACATAGGTAGAGAGCATTCGCCGGAACAGGCGTACGACTTCCGGATCGTCGTCCGCGATCAGCACCCGCCGCACCGGCCGGCCCACCCGCTCGATCGCGGCCAGAAGCTCTTTGCGACATACCGGCTTGACCAGGAGGTCGGTGGCGCCGAGCGCCGCGGCCGTGCGCCGCCCGCTGGGAAGCGGGCAGTTCAGCACCGGGATGCCGTCCGGGAGAGGTACGCTCTGCGCGGCATCTGTCACCAGCGCTACCGCCTTCAGCTCCTCGGCAAGGGCGACCCCCTCCTTCATATCCGCCGCGGCGACGACCCGGTAGCCGTCCAGATAGCGTTGCAGCAGAGGCGCCAGCTGAGGGTCATCATGAACGAGCACAAGGACCCGCTCGGGCACGCTCGGCCGAACGAACGGCCGGGGACGTGGCGAGGGCATCGCCCCTGGCCGTTCCTCCAGCACCGGCTTGCAGGGAAGGGTGAACCAGAAGGTGGAGCCCTGCATGTAGGTGCTCTCGACCCCCATCCGTCCTTTGTGCAGCTCGACGAACTTTTTGCTGATGGGCAGGCCCAGGCCCGTGCCGCTGTGCCAGGCGGAGATCGGCTGCTCGGTGGTACGGAATTCCTCAAAAATCTTGGGCAAATCTTCCGGAGGAATGCCCCGCCCGGTGTCCGTCACCCGCACCACCACCTCGTCTCCCTGCCGGGAAGCCTCCAGCCGGATGTAGCCCCGTTCCGTGAAGCGGGTCGCGTTCACGAGCAGGTTCAGCAGCACCTGGCGGATGCGCAGCGGATCGACCCAGAGCCGCGGCAAGTCCGGAGCGATCTCGACCTTCAGCTCCAATCCCTTGGCGGCGATGTAGTCGCGCACCATCTCGGTCGCCTCGTTCACCAGCGTGGAGAGATCGACCTCCTCGCGCGAGAGCGCGATCTTGCCCGCTTCGATCCGCGCGAGGTCCAGCACATCGTCCACGAGCGCCAGGAGATGCTGCGCGCTGTGGTGGATCGCGTTCAGGTCGCTGCGGTAGGGGCCGGGGAGCTGGACGCCCTCGTAGCTTTCGGGCGAGGTCATCATCATCTCGCTGAAACCGATGATCAGGTTCAACGGGGTGCGCAGCTCGTGGCTCACGTTGGTCACGAACTCGGTCTTGAAGCGCTCGGCCTCGTCCGCAGCCTTCCAGGCGGCCACCAGCGCGGCGTTGGTCCGTTCCAGGCGGTAGTAGGCACGGTCCAGGTCCTTCACCAGCCGGGCCAGCTGCGCCCGATGCCGGCGGGCCTCCTCCATGTTTTCCCTCGCCTGCTGGCTGCTCGAGAGGTACCACTGCATCGCCGTGAGGAAGGTATGCGCTGCGGCCCAGCCCAGGAGCCCGGTGAACGCCCCGCAGACGGCGATTCCCGCAGGGTAACCGGCCGGGAGAGGAGGGAAGGGCCAGCCGGAAACTCCCCAGGCGAGCCCTACCACCGCCCCTTCGGCCAGCAGGCCGGCCCAGGGACCGGCGGCGATCACCGCCATCAGGGGAAGGAGCGCGTAGAAAAAGGCGATCTCCGGCCGCTGAAAGACGTACAGCGCCAGGGTGATCGCCCCCGCCAGCCCGAGTTGCCAGACGACCTGGGCGACGAGCATCCGCTTGGGGAGGAGCCGTAGGGCCAGACCACAGCTCAGGAGCACTATGGGCGTGACCAGCCAGGTCTTCCAGCCCGCCCTGTCCGGCCAGGTGACGGTGGCCACCAGGTGCCAGGCCAGGTAGACCCCGCCGGTGGTGAGCACCAGGTTCCGCAGGGTCGTCTGCAGGAGCTGGGTCACCGGCCCCGCGAACTCGGCATCGCTTTCCGGGGATAGCCGCCAGCCATGAAGCATTTCTCCCTCCATACATGCGCGGGCCTGCGCCCGCCCCTACCCGCCGATCCGCAGCACCTTCGCCCCGCGCACCCCGCGCCCTTTCAGCTCGAGGAGCGCCCGGTTGGCTTCCTCCAGCGGATACTCCTGCACCTCGGGCCGCAGGTGCATTTCGGCCGCGAGTTCCAGAAACTCCTCCACATCCCGCCGGGTGACGTTCGCGACGCTCCGTACCTCTTTTTCCATCCAGAGGTGTGTAGGATATTCCAGTCGCAGCAGGTACTCCCGATCCACGTCCTCTTTGCGGATCGCGTTGATCACCAGCCGGCCCCCTGGCGCCAGGTTGCGCAGCGCCTCGACCACGGGCTTCCACACCGGGGTCGTGTCGATGATGGCATCCAGCGGCTCGGGGGCCTGGTCCGTCGTATCCCCGGCCCAGGCGGCTCCCAGTTCCAGGGCAAAAGCGCGCTCTTTTTCGCTCCGCGCAAAGACGTAAACCGGGACGCCCGGGTACCGGTGGCGCACCATCTGCAGCACGAGGTGCGCCGAAGCCCCGAAACCGGTGAGGCCCATCCGCATCCCCTCCTCCAACCCACTCAGGCGGAGCGAACGGTAGCCGATCGCGCCTGCACAGAGCAGCGGCGCCGCCTGCACGTCCGAAAAGCCTTCCGGGATCGGATAGGCGAACGCTTCCGGCACCACCATGTATTCCGCATAGCCTCCGTCCGCGTCCCGGCCGGTGGCGCGAAACTCGGGGCAGAGGTTCTCCCGGCCCGAGCGACAGAAGCGGCACCGCCCGCAGGCAGAATAGATCCAGGCGACGCCCACCCGGTCACCTTCCCGAAAGCGCCGGGCCTCGCGGCCGGTCGCGTCCACCCGGCCGACCACCTGATGCCCGAGCACCACCGGCAACCGGGGCGGAGGCGTCCGCCCTTCGATCTCGTCCAGCTCGGTATGGCATACCCCGCAGCAGGAAATCCGGATGCGGATCTGGTCCGCGGCCGGCTCCGGAACGGGAAGGTCGGCCATTTCCAGCGGGGTGGGGTTCTCCTCCAGGCGGCTCAGGCGCCGTAACACCATCGCCCTCATCGGCTTCCTCCTTTTCCGCGCCCCCGGCGGCGGTCGGCGTGCACAAGCCTTTCCAAGATGAACACCGCGGCCTCCTTGTCCAGCGGCCGGTTCCTGCTCCCGCACTTCGGGCTGTGGATGCAGCTGGGGCATCCGTCCTCGCAGGGGCAGGTGCGCACCGTTTCCAGCGTCGTTTCCCACAGTTCGGCAAGCACCTGGAAGCCGCGCTCCGCGATCCCCACGCCTCCCGGGACAGCATCGTAGATAAAGACCTGCGCTCGTCCGGTGTCCACGTGGTTGGGAGTCGACAGCCCCCCGATGTCCATCCGGTCGCACATCGCGTAGAGCGGAAGCAGGCCGATCGCGGCGTGCTCCACGGCATGCAGGCCTCCGGGAAGGTCCATTTCCCGCGCCACCACCTCGCGGCACACTTCCTCCGGGACGTCGAACCAGAGGGCGACCGTCTCGAAGGTGTATGCCGGGAGATCCAGCAGGTACTCCCCGAGCACCCGCTGTCCATAATGGGCGATCTTCCGGTAGCCGATCACCTGCTGGGTCACCCGTACGATGCCCAGGTACGCCTCCGTCCGGCCCACGGTGCGATGATGCAGGGAGCGCACGATGCGCACATCCGTCACGTCCATCGGCTCGGTGTAATAGTCGGCCTCTACCGGGGTCAGGCGTGCCACCCCGCCCTCCAGGTCCAGGTGCACCACCCGGTAGCTTTCGCCCTGATGGAGGTAGATCGCCCCGGGATGGACGCGGTACGGAGCGCTCACGGCCTCGATCGTCTCGAGGAGTTTTCCATCCTCATCGAGCAGGTCCAGGCTTTCGCGCGAGGAAGAACGGATGCTCACCTGTTCCGCCGGGTAGCGCACTCCGCCGACGTAGAACCAGCGGCCGCCCCGCGCGGCAAGCTGCCCCTCGTCCACCAGCTCCCAGGCCACCTCTCCCATCCGCGGCCCGAAGAAGGTCTCGTCCTCCGGGGAAAGGGGGGCTTCGTAAGCCGCGCAGAGGAGCTGGTCGGCAAGCACGTAGGGGTTTTCCGGGTTACAACGGGCCTGCTCGTGCGGCCGGCCGAAAAGCGCCTCCGGGTGGCGCATGAAATACTGGTCCAGAGGATTGTCCTCCCCGATGAGGAAGGAGAGGGCATGGCCGGTCCCGCGGCCGCTGCGGCCGGCCTGCTGCCAGGTCGAGGCGATCGAGCCCGGGTAGCCCGTGAGCACGGTCGCATCCAAGTCGCCGACGTCGATCCCCAGTTCCAGCGCGTTCGTCGCGGTGACACCGATCAGCTCCCCGTGGAACAGGCCCCGCTCGATCGCCCGCCGCTCCTCGGGAAGGTATCCCGCGCGGTAGGCGCGGATCCGCTCCGCGTGCTGGGGGTGCGTGCGGCTCAGCGCTTCGCGCGCCATGCGCAGCACAAGCTCCGCCACCACCCGGGCCCGGGCAAAGGCCAGCGTGCGGATGCCGCACGAAACGAGCTCCGAGAACAGGAAAGCCGCTTCCGCAACGCCCGAGCGCCGTTCCCCGGTCGCCTCGGAGAGAAGCGGCGGGTTCCACAGCACGAAATCCCGGCTTCCGGCTGGCGCCCCGTCCTGCTGTACGACTTCCACTGGCAACCCGGTGAGCGTGGAAAGGTGCTCGGCGGGGTTCGCCATGGTGGCCGAGGCGGCGATAAAGATCGGCTCGCTGCCGTAGAGGCGGCAGAGGCGGCGAAGCCGGCGCAAGATACCCGCTACATGCGACCCGAAGATCCCCCGGTAGACGTGCGCTTCGTCGAGCACGACAAAGCGAAGGGAGGAGAGGAAGTGGCTCCAGAGCGTGTGGTTGGGGAGGATCCCCAGATGCAGCATGTCCGGGTTCGTGAGGAGGATCTGCGCCCGCCGGCGGAGCCGCGCCCGCATCTCCGGCGGGGTATCCCCGTCGTAACAGCCAAAGCGCACCGGGGAGGAGAAGCCGCCGGTGAACTCTTCCAGTACCCGGAGCTGGTCCTGAGCCAGCGCTTTGGTGGGAAAAAGGTACAGCGCCCGCGCCTTTGGCTCCCGAAGAAGGGTGTCCAGCACGGGGAGGTTGTAACACAACGTCTTCCCGCTCGCGGTGGGCGTGGTGACGACGATGTGCTTCCCCTGGCGTACGAGGCGCAACGCCTCCGCCTGGTGACAGTACAGGCGGGTAATGCCCTGCTCGGCGAGCGCTTGCTCCAGTGCGGGGTGCAACGCTTCCTTCCGCCGGGCAAAACGCGCTGGCCGCGGCGGCAGGTGCTCTACATGCACGATCTGCCCGCGGTAAGAGGGGTGGCGGCGAAGCCGTTCGAGAAAACCTTCCGTGCTCATCGTCCCGCTTCCCGCCCCATGCCGCCGTACCGCTGCCGCAGGCGGTTCAGCACGACCGCGAGTTCCTCCGGAAGCGGCGACTCGAACTCCCGATAAGCCCCATCCGATGGAAGGCGGAACCCCAGCCGGAAGGCGTGCAGGAACTGACGGGGAAGCCCGAGCGCCCCCGCGCGTCGCCCGTAGGTGGGGTCGCCCAGTACCGGATGGCCAATATGCGCAAAGTGCACACGGATCTGATGGGTGCGGCCGGTGGCCAGCGTTGCCTCGACCAGGCTGTACGGGCCGAGCTCCTCGAGCACGCGGTAAAGGGTGCGTGCGGGCCGGCCGTTGGGGACGACGGCCATCTCCTTGCGCCGGCGGGGGTGGCGGCCGATGGGGGCGTCGATCGTCCCCGTGCGCTCCGGAAGGTGCCCATCCACGAGCACCAGATAGGCCTTATGGACCTCCCCTTGCTTCATCTGCTCCTGGAGGAAGCGGTGGGCGGTGTCGTGCCGGCCGATCACCATGAGGCCCGAAGTGTCCCGGTCCAGCCGGTGCACGATGCCCGGGCGGAGCGACCCGCCCACCGAGAGCTCCGGGTAACGCGCAAGCAACGCGTTGACTAGCGTGCCGCGTGGGTGCCCGGGAGCGGGGTGCACAACCAGCCCGGCCGGCTTGTCGATCACGATCACATCGGCATCCTCGTAGACGACCCGCAGCGGGATCGGCTCCGGGACAAGGTCGGTAGGCTCCGGGGGAGGGATGCGGACGTCCAGCCGGTCGCCTGGCCGTACTGACCGACCAGGCCGTACGGGCTGCCCGTTGAGCGTTACCAGCCCGGCTTCGATCAGCTGCTGTATCCGGGAGCGGGAAAGGTCGGGGATATGCACAGCGGCAACCCGATCGACGCGATGCCCGGCCTCGCCTTCCGAGACGAAGAAGGTCAATCGGCGCTCGGCCGGCCCGCTTCCTGCGCCCACGGCTTTTCCTCCTCCGAGCGGCTCCGGAAGAAGAGCAGATAGGCCCCGTACAGGATGCCGCCGATGGTGATCGCCGCGTCGGCCAGGTTGAAAACCGCGTAGTAGCGGACGTCGACAAAGTCGACCACGTAGGCCCGCTGCAGGCCGACCCGGAAAGCGGTGCGCAGGCGGTCGGTCAAGTTCCCCCAGGCGCCCCCGATGATAAGCCCCAGCGCCAGGTTCGCCCAGCGGCTCGAGGTGAGGAGGCGACGATACCCCACCGCCAGCCCGATGACCACGGCAAGGGTGAAGAAGGTGATCAGAGGCGACCAGTCGCGCAGCTGGCCGAACGAGACGCCGGTGTTCTCCAGGTAACTCAGGCGCAGGAAAGACCCGATGACCGGGACGCTATGCCGTGGAGCATCAGGTCCCAGGTAGCGTATGACGAAAAACTTGCTCACCTGATCCGCCAGGAAGGTGAGCAACGCAACCAGCCAGGGCCAGAAAGGGGCACGGTTTGTCGATTTTCCGACCAAATCCTACCCTCGTTCCAGACGTCGCTGGCAGTTTACACACTGGGCTGCGTAAGGAAGTGCCTCCAGCCGGGCCCGGTCGATCGGCTCGCCGCAGATCTCGCACAGCCCGTAGGTCCCTGCGCTCAGGCGCTTCAGAGCGGCCTCGACCTGCTCCAGCGTCCGGCGCAGGTTCCCCAGGAGGGCGAGGTTGCGCTCCTGGTCGAACGTGCTGCTGGCCCCTTCGGCCATATGGTTGCTGACCCCGCCGTCCCCACCGCCCCGGTCGCTGCGCAACTGCTCGGTCAACAGCTCCAGCCGGCGGATCGTCCGTTTCAGCTCCGCACGCTCTCGGGTCAGCCGCCCTTCGATCGTTTGCTCGTCGTTGCGTGAACCGGCCATCGTAGGCCCCCTTTCTGCGGACAACCGATGGCCTCCGCGATCGGTTTGGTGCATATTCTATTGTACACCAAGGGCGCCATCCCTGCAAACGCGCCCCACGACACACTGTCGTCGATGTTTGCACAAGCCCCCCAGGTATGCTATCATAAAACCACAAAGGACCAGGGCGCCGGGGTCCGGCGGGTGCATCCCGGCGTCATTGTGCGTCTGAATCCCGAGAAATGGAGGGTTCCATGCAGGAAAAGGAACCGTTGCGCGTGCTATACCTCTCGGCGGAGGTCGTTCCCTTCGCCAAGACCGGCGGGCTCGCCGATGTGGCCGGTTCCCTCCCCAAGGCGCTCAAGAAACTGGGCGTGGACGTCCGCGTGGCAATGCCGCGCTACCGCCACATCGACCCCAAACAGTTCGGGCTCAAGGTAGTCCTCGAGCCCTTCCCGGTGCCGCTCGACGACCAGACCCTGGACGCAGGGCTGCTCGAGGGGCGCATCGGCGAGGATGTGCCAGTCTACTTCGTGGAAAACGCGCACTTTTACGACCGCGAGGGGATCTACATGCACCCCGACGACGCCGAGCGCTTTATCTTTTTCTGCCGGGCGATGCTGGAAGGGTGCAAGCGGCTGAACTGGGCCCCCCACGTCATCCACTGCAACGACTGGCACACGGCGATCGTCCCGAACTGGCTGAAGACAATCTACAAGGATGACCCCTTCTTTGCGGATACCGCAACCCTGTACACGATCCACAACCTGGCCTACCAGGGGATCTTTGGCTACCGGGTACTCGAGGTCGCGGGGATCGATCAGTACGGCTTTATCGTGCACCCGGAGATCCCCGACCTGGACAACGTGGTCGACCTGATGGCCCGTGGGATCTACTTCGCCGACATCATCAACACCGTAAGCGAAACCTACGCCCAGGAGATCCTCACCCCGGAGTACGGGGAACGGCTCGATCCGCTCCTGCGCGACCGGCGGGATCGCCTCTTCGGCGTGCTGAACGGGATCGACCCCGAGGTGCAGAACCCTGCAACCGATCCGTACATCGCCGCGCACTATGACCTGCATGACCTTTCGGGCAAGGCCGAGTGCAAACGCGCTTTGCAGCGCGAGGCGGGCCTCCAGGAAGACCCCCACGCGCCGCTGATCGGCGCCATCTCCCGCCTCACGGACCAGAAAGGGTTCGACCTGATCGCCCAGATCATCGACCCCCTGGTGCAGCACACCCGCCTCCAGTTCGTCCTCCTGGGGACCGGCGAGCAGCGTTACCACGACCTCTTTACCCAGATCCACCAGCGCTACCCGGACCGGGTGCAGGTCTTTCTGACCTTCAACGCGCCGCTTGCACAAAAGATCTACGCAGGAAGCGACATGTTCCTGATGCCCTCGCGCTTCGAGCCGTGCGGCCTCGGGCAGTTGATCGCAATGCGCTACGGCTCGATCCCGATCGTGCGCGCAACCGGAGGCCTGGCGGACACCGTGCAGGACTTTGATCCCGAGACGGGCGCCGGAAACGGCTTTTCCTTCAAAGCCTACGACGGCTTTGCGCTCTTTGCCGCCATCGTGCGCGCCATCGAGAATTACCGCTACAAGGACACGTGGCGCCGGCTTATGCTCAAGGTGATGTCCGCGGACTATTCCTGGGATGCCTCGGCGCGCAAGTACGTCGACCTCTACCACCGGGCGCGGGCCTCGCGGATGGTCCGCCCGCCGCGGGAAGCCTACCAGATCGGAGCCGGGCGTTGATCCGGGCAGGAGAAGCCACCGTGTCCGCAGCCAGAACGATCCTGGACCTGGAGAACCTCGTCGCCGCGCTGCCGCCCGAAGACCGGGCGATCTTCGGGCGTATCTTCCATGTAAGCACAACCTTCGGCGAGGTCGTGCCGCCGGAGAGCATGTACGACTGGATCACCAAGTACTTCGGCTCGGTAGACGCCGTCCGCCGGCAAAAGATCGTGAAAGTAACCAACCGGGTTACCCTGGAAGGCGCGCTGTACAACGAATTGCGCTCCCGCCGGCCGATCGAGGTGCCCCGTGGGGAGACCGACATCGAGGCCACCATCGAATCGAACCGCGGGGACCCGTTCTGCCGGCCGCTCGAGGGCACTCCGGAGGATTCCTTCGGGCGCATCCGCGGCACCTACAGCATCACCGCCAGCAACATCGCCAAGTACGACGGCTTTCACGGGGTGATCGTCTTCGACGAGCACCATCCGCTCCGCTTCACCCGTGAAGCGATCGCCGACTATCTGCGTACCGGCCGCCGCTGGGCCGAAGCCGCCCATGCGGCCGACCCCGAGGCCGTGTACTATTTCTTTATGTGGAACTGCCTGTGGAAAAGCGGCGCCTCTATCCTCCACGGGCACGCCCAGACCACGCTGAGCCGTGGGATGCCCTACGCCCGGGTGGAGGCGTTGCGCCAGGCGACGCTCCGCTATGCTGCCGCATACGGCCAGGACTATTTTGCGGACCTGGTGCGGGTCCATCGTGCGCTGGGCCTCGCGCGCGCCTTCGGCCAGGCAGAGGCCATCGCCTATCTCACCCCCATCAAGGAGAAGGAATTCTTGCTCGTGGCACCGGGCGAGGGCGAGGATTTCGTCGACGCGCTCTTTGCCGTGCTCGAGGCCTACGTACGTCGGCTCGGCGTGCGGAGTTTCAACCTGGCCCTCTATCTGCACCCGCTCGAGGAGGTTGCGGAGGACTGGAGCGCGCTTCCGGGCGTGGTGGCACGCATCGTCGACCGGGGCGATCCGAACAGCCGCACGAGCGACATCGGGGCGATGGAGCTGTACGCGGCAAGCGTCATCTCGAGCGACCCCTTCCGGATCGTCGAAGCGCTGGGCTAGGCCCTTTGCCGGAAAGAGAAAGCGGGCGCGGGTCGTCCCCGCGCCCGCTTTGTCATGCGTGCTAGCGCGCGATGAACGGCAGGTACACGCTGTAGGGCACGAACGCTTCCACCGGGCCGTGGAACGTCTCCACACCGTTGAAATCGACGTCGGAGAGGAGGTACTCGTAGGCCGTGCCGCCGGCCACCGGACGATCGATGTACATGTAGACCGCCCCGCTCCCGCCACCCGGGACCTCCGAGGGGATCAGCACCTCGTTCACCCGCACGAACGTCCCCCGCCCGACCTCGCGCCGGTACAGGTTGAAGCCGAGGTTGTCGATCTCGATCGCCGTCTCCCAGGTCAGCCACACCTCGCCCGGCCGGCCGTCGGCGCGGAAATCGATCAGCCGCACCGCGGTCGGGATCCCGCCGTCGTAGAAGCCAAAGTCGGCATAGGGTACGTTCGCCCCGTCCACCGTCACCGGGTACGGGTTGACCTGGCTCTCGTTGTCCACATGGTCCACGCCGTCCGTCAGGGTGTAGCCGGACAGCACGTTCTGCTCATCCGTGACCCGCACGATGTAGCGGCCGTTCGGCAGGTTGGTGAAGAGATAGCTCCCGCCGCCCGTGGTAACCGTGCGGCCAAGGACGGGATCGCTCGCATCGAGGATGCCATCACCGTCCAGGTCGCGGTACAGGGCGAGCGTGACCCCGTCCAGCCCAGGCTCCGCCATGTCCCAGTGCCCATCGTTGTCCAGGTCGGACCAGACCAGGTTCCCGATCGCATAGCTCGGAGCAGGGGCGTAGAAACCAAAGTCGATCGTCACATCGTTGCGGTTGGAAGCTGTCAGATACACAGAGGCCGTATGCAGCACTGGATCCCCGTCGCTGTCCTCGTCATCGGGGATGCCGCTTCCGTTCTGGACGGTGGCCTCGAACCCCTCCAGCACCCCGCCGGCGGCAAAGTTGCCATCGGCCAGCTGGACGATGTAGTGCTGCAGCGGCAGGCCCGTGAAGAGGTAGCGGCCGTAAGCATCCGTGGTCGTCGTCCGCAACAGGTTATCGACCCCCGGGTCGATCGCCCCGTCGCCATCGACATCTAGATACAGGCGCACCACCACGCCCTGGATGCCGCTTTCCCCCGCGTCCTGCCGGCCGTCGTGGTCTACGTCGTGCCAGATGCGGTCCCCTACAGCTCCCAGGGGCCCGTAGTAGCCAAAGTCGGCGTGCACCACGGTCGAGTTGCCCGAGGAGAGCGCTACCGCGTACGGGTTCTCCTGGCTCTGGTTGTCCTGGTGCGGGATCCCGGAGCTCTTGGTCATCCCGGCGAGCACCCCGTGCCTGTCCGTCACCACGACCAGGTAATCCGCATCGCCATCCCCGCCGCCGTCGTCCAGGCGCAGCCCGACGAAGCCATAGTTCCCGTTTGCGTCCGTGGCACAGGAGGCGATGAACGGTTCGCCGGCATCCCAGACCCCGTTGCCGTCCGTGTCCTGCACGAGATCCACGGTCACGTTGGCCAGCCCGGGCTCGCCCGAGTCGCGCGCGCCGTCCCCGTCGCTATCGAACCAGACCAGGTTGCCGATCGCGCCCAGGTTCGGGCGGTTGTAGCCGAAATCGACGTCGGAGAAGGTGTCGTTGGCCGGGTTGCCGTCGTTCACAAAGGTGACCACGCGGCTCGTATCCGAGCCCTCGCTCTGGGGACCAAAAGTCACCGAATAGCCGTCCAGAGGACCGCCGGGGAGGAAGTTGGTTGCCGCAACACGCACCATGTAGCTTCCGGCCCCCAGGTTAGAGAACAGGTAGGAGCCGTCGGCGCGGGTGGTGCGCGTTTGCCCCGTCGGGTTCCCGTTGCCGTCGAGCAGCTCCAGGAGCACCCCGCCGATCCCCGGTTCGCCCGGATCCTGGATGCCGTCGCTATCGGCGTCGCTCCAGAGATAGTCGCCGATCGCGTAGGCGTTCCCGCGGTAGCCAAAGTCGGCGTCCAGGTAGCTCTGCCCCTCCCCCAGGAGGATCACTCCGGCCAGGTTGTCCGGCTCGTTCGTCCCGTACATCCCTTCCAGAGGGCCCCCGGCAAAGTTGGCATCCTCCACCCGCACAAAGTAGGCACCAGCGGCCAGCCCCTCGAAGCGGTAACCCCCGTCGCTGGCGGTTGTGGTCGTCGCTACCAGCGGGTCAACCCCCGGTTCGAACGTTCCGTTGTTGTTGCCGTCGCGGTAGAGGCCGAGGAGCACGTTCGCGATCCCGCCTTCGGTGATGTCCTCGTCCCCCTGGCCGTCGGCGTCGTACCACACGCGGTCGCCGATCGTGCCGGTCTCGGGCGCCCGGACGTAGCCGAAATCGATGTCCAGACGGCTAGTGCCGCTCACCGTGACCGGGAATGGGGAAAGTCCTGCCGTCTGCCGATAGCCGTTGAGCACCCCGTTCTTGTCGGTGACGACGACGAAATAGGTGCCGTCCGTTACCCCGTAGAAGGTGTAGTGGCCGTCCGCGTCGGTGACCGTGGTGCCCAGGAGCGGTTCGGTGGGGTCGAGGTTTCCGTCCCCATCGCTATCGCGGAAGAGGGCAAGGGTGACCCCTGCCAGACCTTCCTCGCCCGGTTCCTGGAAGCCGTTCGCGTTGCGGTCGTGGAAAACGGTATCGCCGATCTGGTAGAGGTCGCTCCGGTACAGGCCAAAGTCGGCCCGGAGGTAGCTTTCGTTTCCGGTGAGGGAGCAGGTGTGCGGGTTCGGCGTGCCCGGGGAGAGGCTGTATCCGGGCGGGATCACGATGCTCACCGAGTAGTCGCCGGCCGGCAGGTCGGGGAAGAGATACGTACCGTCCGGCGCGGTATAAGCGGTGCCGGTGGTCCTGCCCGTCAGGTTCACGCGCACGTTGGCGACCCCGATCTCGCCGGGGTCCTGCACCCCGTCCCGGTCGGCATCGAACCACACAGTATCGCCGATGGCGCCGTCGCGGTTGTAGCCAAAGTCGGCGTTCAGGTTCACGGGGGACGCCGCGGTCAGGTGGACCGGGTAGGGGTCGTTGTAGCGGTTCAGTGTAAAGTCGTACGTCGTGATCTCGAACCCGTCCAGCACCCCGTTGCGGTCGGTGACGTGCACGAGGTAGAACTGTTCCAGACGGAGGCCGGCGAAGATGTAATGGCCGTCGGCATCCGTAAGCGCCTGGGCGACGGCCGGCTCGTCCGGGTCGAGCTCGCCGTCCGCGTCCAGATCGAGGTATAGCCCGAGCGTGACGTTGGGGATGCCGGTTTCGCCCGCATCCTGACGGCCGTCGTTATCGGCGTCGAACCAGACCGTATCGCCGATCGTCCCCAGACCGTCCCGGTAGAAGCCGAAATCCGCGCGCAGGTAGGTTTCGTCGGCCAACAAAGCGATAGGAGGGGTCGGGCTGGGCTGGCTATGGGGACCGGAGGTGGGGGCATACCCTTCGAGGGGGCCGCCCGGCTCGAAGTTGCTCTGGGCCACCCGCACGCGGTAGGTGCCGGCGCTCAGGCCCGAGAAGAGGTACCACCCGGTAGCGGTCGTCGTAGCCGTAGGGCCGAGCGGATTGCCCGCTTCGTCCAGCAGCTCCACGAGCACCCCCGCGATTCCGGGTTCGCCGGGGTCCTGGACGCCGTCCTGGTCGGCATCCGACCAGACCAGGTCGCCGATCGCGGCGCCGGCCGGCCGGAAGCCAAAGTCGGCCGCCCGATAGTCCTGGCGATCGTCCAGGTTGATGTAGAAAATGTGCTCGTAGGTGCGGCCGTCGCGCTGGATGCAGTCGCTGCCGCAGACGTTGTTCACATAAACCGCGTGGTAGTCGCCGCCGGGGAGCTCGACGTTTGTGGGGGCAAAGCCGGCCGGCAAGGTAGTTTCGTCCACCTGGACGATGTAGTACTCGTTGGCCAGCATCGAGAAGAGGTACTCGCCGTCTGCGCCCGTCCAGGTGCTCTCGAGGATGCGCCCGTCCCGGGGGTCGATCAAGCG
>JBDOIE010000145.1:0-7342 GCA_041082245.1 Chloroflexia bacterium | reverse complement strand
CGAATCGCTCCCACGCATCCATGCCAGATCTCCACGGAGGAAGGCTTTTTCCGGATGCCAGTATACCCGACCGCGTCCCCCGGCGCAAGCCGAGATCGCGGCGCAACCGTATGGCCCGGTCGGCGCACTGCGCTGGCCGAAGGACCGGTTTCTCCTAAGGCACCACCGTTGTCCGCGACCACGCTCCCCGAGGCTCTGCCGAGCCAGCGGTTGCCTTGCGCAGGGTCGCGGTTGCCGCCGCATACGCCTTTCGAGTCCAATGATGTCGCTACCGAAGGTTTGGATTGTTCTCCACATCGAGAATAGGGGCGCGTCATTCTGGCGAACCTGGTCGGCGGGATTGCCTTTAGGCTCCGGTTATGGTAAAATAAAATTAAACTAGGGTTCCGCGTATGTGTTGGTCCGGTGCGGCAGGTTAGGGACCTGCCGGCACGAGGGCGGCAGGTCAGGAACTTGCTGGCTTGGGAAGGCAACGGATGCCCACGATCCTGGTAGCGGACGATTCCCCGACCATGCGGCGGATGGTGATGGCTGTACTGGCCCGGATTCCCGAAGCGCGATTTGTCGAAGCGAGCTCCGGCCTCGAGGCGATCGAACAACTGACCGTGCAGCGCGTCGACCTCGTGATCCTGGACCTGAACATGCCGGATATGCACGGGCTCGACGTCCTGCGTTTTGTGCGGAGTCAGGAGGGCTACCGCGGCCTTCCCATCCTGGTGCTGACCACGCGAGGAAGCGAAGGAAGCCGGGAAGAGGCTCTGGCCGCTGGGGCGTCGCGCTATGTGACCAAACCCTTCGTGCCCGACGACCTCGCACGTCAAGTTCAGGAATTGCTCGGATAGGCAGGCGGGGAAGCAGCACGAAAGGAGCGGCTGATGTCCGAGCCGGAACCCTTTTCCGCTGCCTTTTTGGACGACTATTTCGCCGAATGCGACGAGCATCTGGCCACCGTGCGCCGCGATCTGCTGGCGCTCGAATCCTCCATCGGCGAGGCGGCTCTGGACCGAGAGCGGCTGGAGAGCCTCTTTCGTGCCTTTCACTCGATCAAGGGACTTTCGGGCATGGTGGGCCTGCAGGAGGCGGAGCGGCTGGCCCATGTCCTGGAAAGTTACCTTCGCGCGTTGCGCCGGGGGGAGGCGGTGCTCACCCAGGCCGGTATGGATGCCGCTGTGGCCGCGACCCGTACCCTGGAGCAGGTGATCGGTGCCTTCCGCGAGCGTGCGCCGATCCCGGAGGTGGCGCCGGCCATCTCGCGCCTGGAGGAAATCCTCCCGGCTGCGGCGCCCCCGCCGTCCCAACCTCCGCCGGCGCCCCAGCGGCTCTCCGGCGTCCCCGGCGGCTTCCCGGAACTCCCGGAGCGGGAGCGCGAAAAACTGCTCGCCGCGCTACAATCCGGCGGCTGCGCCTACTGGGTGGAGTTTCGCCCGTCGCCGGCCCTTGCGGAACGGGGGATCAACGTGAACGCCGTGCGCGCCCGACTGCGCGAGGCCGGCGAAATCGTGCATGCGGCCCCCCGGGTCGATGCCGAGGGCGCGATCTCTTTCGAGTTCCTGGTCGTGGGGCCGATCGGCGAAGCGCAGGTTGCGGAGTGGGAGCGCGACGGCCTTTCCTGTCGGCCCTATCCGCTGCCGGAAGCGCCGGCCGCAGCGGAGGCGCGTCCGGCCCCACCCTCTGCTGCTCCCCCTCCGCCGACGCTCTCCCTCGCCCCGTCGAACGTCGTCCGGGTGGATCTCGCACGGCTGGACGAACTGATGCGTCTCGTGGGGGAACTGGTGATCGACCGCTCGCGGCTGGAGGACGAACTTCGCCGCGTGGAGCGGGCACTCCCGACCGGGGCGTGGCGATCCCTTCAGGAGATCCAGAGTACCATGGCCCGCCACCTGCGCGACCTCCGGGAAGCGGTGATGCGCGTGCGGATGGTGCCCATCGGGGAGGTGTTCGACCGTATGCGGTTTGTCGTCCGCGACCTGGCGCGCGATACCGGGAAACAGGTACGGCTTGAGCTAAGCGGGCCAGAGACGGAGATCGACAAGTACATCGTGGAACGGATGATGGACCCACTCCTCCACCTGGTGCGGAACGCGGTGAGCCATGGATTGGAGACGCCCCAGGAACGTGTGGCGCAGGGCAAGCCGGCCGAGGGCACGATCCGCCTGAGCGCCTCCACCGTGGGGGACCTTGTGGCCATCGCGGTCGAGGACGACGGCCGGGGTATCGACCTCGAGGAGGTTGCGGCGCGCGCCCAAGCCCAGGGGCTGCTCCCCGAGGGCGCGTCCGTCGGCCTGCACAACCTGCTCGATATCCTCTGTGCCCCCGGGTTCTCCACACGCCTGGATGCGGATGTCGCAAGCGGACGTGGGGTGGGGATGGCCGTCGGGCGCACGACGGTGCAGGACCTCGGGGGAACGCTTTCCGTGGAGACCTGGCCGGGTCGCGGGACACGCTTCTTCATCCACCTCCCGTTGACCCTGGCGATCGTCGATGCGCTGCTCGTACGGGTTGGGGGACAGACCTACGCCGTGCCCCAGCCTTCAGTGCGCGAGATCATCGAAGTGCGCCCGGAAGAAGTTCGCCGCGTGGGCGAAGATGAGATCGCTTCCTACCGCGGGGGCCCGTTGCCGTTGTTCCGCCTTGCGCGCTTTTTCCGGCTGGAGGAATCGTCGCCCGAAGCGTCGTACGCGCTCGTGGTTGGGAGCGGCCCGGGCACGGTAGGCCTGGTGGTGGACCGGGTGTTGAGCAAACGGGAGATCGTGGTACACGCGCTGAGCGATCCGCTCGTGCGCGTCCCGGGCATCGCGGGCGCGACCGACCTGGGCGATGGCCGGGCGGTGCTGATCCTCGACGTCGGCGCCCTCGCCCGGTGGCGGCATACGGATTGGGCGGAAAGCCGGCCCGCGCAGAGGAGGACGGAAGATGATCGATGACACGGCACAGGCCGACACCTTCATCCTTTTCGACCTTGCAGGCACGACCTACGGCATCCGGAGCCGGTACGTGCAGCAGATGGAGATGCTCGAGCATGTGACGCCGGTGCCGAATGCCCCGCCCTTTGTGGAGGGAGTCGTCTTTTCACGGGGACAGGTAATCCCAGCGGTCAGCCTGCGAGCGCGTTTCGGCCTGGAGAAGGCCCCTTACGACCTGCGCACGCGTCTGATCGTGGTGCAGGTCGGCTCCCGTGTGGTCGGGTTGATCGTCGATAGCGCGCGGGAGTTCCTCTCGATCCCCGAAGAGGCGATCCAGCCGCCGCCCGAGGCGATTTCGGACACGAGCGGCCGTTTCCTGGAGGGCATCGCGATGCTGGGCTCCCGCATGGTGCTGGTGCTGAACGTGGAGGCCCTGGTGGACATTGCGGAAACGGTTCCTGCCCCGCCCGGTGGGGCCTAGATCCCGCAGGGGCTCGAGGAGGTCAGAAGATGGCAAATCGACGCAAGAACCCGGATGCAGCCGCACTTCCCGAGATCATGGACGAGGAAGAGATTGTAGAGCGGAAGCGCCCCGCGCGCCGGCCGGATCCCCTGGCACGTGTACGCAGCCAGACGGAACAGATCGTGCGACTGGGGGATACCCTCACTCAGGGGCTGGAGGGCCTCCTGCGGAACAGCGAAGACCAGGGCCGGGCGCTGGAGGAAGCCTTCGGAAGCGCCAACGAACTGGTGGCTTCGCTGAAGGAGACAGCGGTTCAGGCGGAATCGGTCGCTACTTCTACCGAGGAAATCGCCGCTTCCATCAACGAGATCGCTGCCTCGATCGAACAGCTGACCGCCGGTTCCTCGGACCTTGCGGCCGGGGTCAACCAGACCGCTGCCTCGATCCAGCAGATGTCCAGCTCGATCCAGCAGGTCACCCAGACGGTGCAGGAGATGGCGACCTCCGCCGCGGAAGTGAGCGCCTCGATGAACGAGATGGCTGCCTCCATACAGAGCGTCAGCCGCGACACGGAGGTGCTCGCTTCTTCGATCAACGAGACGGCCGCTGCGATCGAAGAGATCACCCGCTCCATCCAGGCAGTAGCCGGGAACGCTGACGAACTAGCCTCCGCAGCGGAAGAAACCTCCGCTTCGATCAACGAGATGGCCGCCTCGATCGAAGAAGTCACCGCGACTACGGAGAACCTGGCCGGCCTGGTCGACCAGTCTGCGTCCTCCGTCGAGGAGCTTGCGCGTTCGATCGCCAGTGTGGCCCAGAACGCCGAGGCGATCGCGGAAGCGGCGGCCGGATCGGCGGCGAGTGCGACGCAGCTGGATCGTTCGGTCCACGCAGTGGCCGCGATGGCCCGGCAGGCGGACGAGATCACACGCCGCATGGCGCGCGACGCTCAGGAAGGAGCCACCGCAGCCCAGCGCTCCATCCAGGGTATGGCGCGCGTGCGGGAGGTCATGCTCCAGACGGCGGCGGTGATGCGGGAGATGGGCAAGCGGGCTGCGGAGATCGGCAGCATCGTGGACACGATCAACGTGATCTCGGAGCGCACGAACCTCCTGTCCCTGAACGCCTCGATCGAAGCGGCGCGGGCGGGGGAGGCCGGCCGGGGCTTTGCGGTGGTTGCCGAAGAGATCCGGAACCTGGCCGACCGCACCGCGCGGGCCACGGCAGACATCGCGGGGATCATCCGGGCGCTTCAGGAGGTCGTACAGGAAGCGATCGCCTCCGCTAACGACGGCGTGCGGGCCACGGAGGAAAGCGGGCGCCTGGCGGAAGAGGGGCAGTCGGGCCTGGAGAAGATCCTGGCGGGCGTGCAGGAGACCACCCAGCTCGTCGCGCAGATCGCGCGCGCCACGGACGAGCAACTCGGCGCAGCGCAGAACCTGGTGAACCACGTGAACACCACCGCAAACCAGGCCCGTATGGCCTCGACTGCGACCGCGGAACAGACACAGGTGGCGCAATCGGTCGCGCAGAACGTTGCCCAGATGCGCCGCATCGCCCAGCAGGTGGCTACCGCGATGGCGGAGCAGAACAAGGCGACGCGCGAGATCATGAAGGCGGCCCAGCAGACGTCGAAACTCTCGGCCCAGGTGCGCCAGGCGATGCAGGACCAGGAGCGGGCGGCGCAGCAGATCCACCAGGCGGTCGAATCGATCCGCCGGGGAGCTGCCTCTACCAGCCGCGCCCTGGCCGAGCAATCGACGGCTGGGAACCAGATCTCCCAGGAGAACGAGCGGCTGTCCCGCCTGATCCTCGGGATCGACCGGGCGATGCGCGAGCAGGCGACAGGCGCGGCAGAGATCGTCAAGGCGGTAGAAAGCATGCGGAAGCAGTCGGACCAGTTGGCGCGGGCGATGTCGGAGCAGAGTCGTGCGGCACAGGATATCCGCACCGCGGTCCAGGACATTTCCAAGCAGATCGCCCTGATCACGCGCGCCAACCGGGAGCATTCGGCGGCCGCAGCGACCATCCAGCAGGCGCTGGGGGATGCACGCCGCACCATGGAGCAAAACAGCCGGGCAGGACGCGAGGTACACCTGACGGGAAGCGCGCTTCTGGAGCGGGCGCGCATCCTGAACGAGACGATCGATTTCCTGGAGGCGTGAGGGAGAGCCTTGGAACAGGACACCGTGGTATCGGGGCTTGAGGCCGGCCTCTTCACGACGGACGAGGAGCTCGTCATCCGTTCGTGGAACGAATGGCTGGTGCGCGCGACCGGCATGCGGGCGGAAGAAGCCGTCGGACGGCCGCTTGCCGCACTCTTTCCCGAGATCGAGGCGCGGGGATTGCTGGTGCACTTTCGCCGGGTGGTTGCCGAAGGGGTGGTAGAGGTCCTCGCCCCTGCACTTCACCGCTACCTGATCCCGTGCCCGCCGCAGGCTCCTTCCCGGCGCTTTCGTTATATGCAGCAGCGGGTCACGATCGTGCCTCTGCGGGACGGAGGCAGGATCCGTGGGACGATCGTCCTCCTGGAGGATGTGACCGCGCGTCTGGAGGCGGAACACGAGGGGAGACCGCAGGGCGAGCCGGTCGAGGCGCTGGTCAAAGCGCTCGGCGAGGAGCGCTGGGCCGTGCGCCGGGCGGCGGTCGAACAACTGGCGATCGGGGGGGACGACGAGACGGTGCAAACCCTGCTTGGGCTGCTGCGGGAAGGACACCAGGACCTGACCGTGCTCACGAGCGTGCTGCATGTGCTGACCCGAACCGACGCCGATGTCACCGAACCGCTCGTCCGGCTCCTGGAGGCGCCGGATGTCGATCTGCGCATCTATGCTGCGCTCGCGCTCGGCGAACGGCGCGACCGGCGAGCCATCCCGGCCCTTCTACGGGCGCTGGAGGACCCGGATGCAAACGTCCGGTACCATGCCATCGAGGCGCTCGGGAAGCTCCGTGCCGCCGAGGCCGTGGAGCAGCTGCTTCAGATCGTCGAGACGCGCGACTTTTTCCTGGCCTTCCCGGCACTGGATGCCCTGGCACAGATCGGGGATCCGGCGGTCGCTCCGCGCCTGGTTCCGCTGCTGCGGGACAAAGCGCTTTGCGCCCCGGCGGCGGACGCGCTCGGCTGCCTGGGAGATGCGGGCGTGGTGGGGCCACTTGTGGCGCTCTTGAGCGAACCGGGCGCCCCGGTGCGGACGGTCGCCCGTGCGCTGGCGGCGCTCTACGACCGCTACGAGGCGGGGTACGGGGAAGGCGTGCTCGTTGCGGACCTGGCGCGGGGCGCGTTCGAGGGCCAGGTTGTGCAACCGTTGCTCGAAGAGATCCGCAGCGCGCAGGGCGAAGACCTGCGTGCTCTGGCGCTGGTGCTCGGTTGGCTGGAGGGGCCGGAAGTCGAACGGGCGCTCGTGCAGCTGCTGGGCGAACCAAGCGTACAGAAGGAGGTCGTGCAGGCGCTCGTGCGGTACGGTCCGCGGGTCACGGCGCTGCTGGTGGAGCAACTCCACGCGGAGGAACCCGCAACGCGCCGAGCCGCGGCGGTCGCCCTGGGGCGTATCGGGGACCCTGCGGCGGTGCCGGCGCTGGTGGAGGCGCTTTCCGGGGACACAGAGCTCGCGATCGATGCTGCAGGAGCCCTGGCGCAGATCGGCGACCGTCGAGCGTTCGAGCCGTTGCTGGGCCTCCTCGGGCATCCGAACGCGGCGCTGCGCCGCGCCGCGATCGCCGCCCTGAACTCCCTGGGACATCCGGAGATGGCCGGGCGTGTGCGGGAGTTGCTCCTCGATCCTGATCCTCGGGTGCGCGAGTCGGCCACACGCATTGCCGGCTACTTCGCTTACCCGGAGTGCCTCGAGCGGCTGCTGGAGCGGTGCGAGGACGGCGACGAGGCGGTGCGTTGCGCCGCACTCGAAAGCGTGCCGTACCTGGAAGATGTATCTGCCACCGCGATCCTCCGCCGTGCTCTGCGCGAGGACACGCCCCG
>JBDOIE010000141.1:0-2696 GCA_041082245.1 Chloroflexia bacterium | reverse complement strand
AAGGGAGGCAGCCGTCCACGGTCGGGTCGGCGACTGGGGTGAAGTCGTAACAAGGTAGCCGTAGGGGAACCTGCGGCTGGATCACCTCCTTTCTAAGGGACGTTGAGCGGCGCTCTCGCCGCCGTCTGCACATCCCTACCGGTTGTCCGCCGGCAGGCGGACTCCGGGCCCGTAGCTCAGCTGGTTAGAGCGCACCCCTGATAAGGGTGAGGTCGGCCGTTCGATTCGGCCCGGGCCCACCAGCCCGATCCTCCGGGATCGGGTGGTGGACGAGGGTTTTCTTGGACATCGTGAAGAGGGTCGAGAGCGACCGTGCGCGTCTTCGGGCGCGTGCGGTCGGGTGCGGCTGCGGCCGGGTTCGTCCCGGTCGTGGTCGACCGTTGGCAGGGTATGCTCGGGCGTTCCGGTTCTCGGGATCCTTCGGGGTTCCGGGGCTGGGGCGGGGCGAGCGAGAGAAGGGCATCTGGTGGATGCCTTGGCGCCGAGAGGCGATGAAGGACGTGGCACGCTGCGATAAGCCGCGGGGAGGGGCGAGCACCCGGTGATCCGCGGATTTCCGAATGGGGCAACCCACCGCTTCGTGCGGTACCGTGGGCCGAATTCATAGGCTCACGGGGCGAACCCGGGGAACTGAACCATCTCAGTACCCGGAGGAAAGGACATCAACCGAGACTCCCGAAGTAGCGGCGAGCGAACCGGGACCAGGCCAGTGGTCGCGCGTGGTGAACCGGAAGCGTCTGGAACGGCGCTCCGCAGAGGGTGACAGGCCCGTACGGGTAGAGCCGCGCGCGATCCTCGAGTAGGGCGGGACACGTGGAATCCTGTCCGAAGACGGGGGGACCACCCTCCAAGCCTAAGTACTCCTCGGCGACCGATAGTGCACCAGTACCGTGAGGGAAAGGTGAAAAGCACCCCGACGAGGGGGGTGAAAGAGACCCTGAAACCGGATGCCTACAAGCAGTCGGAGCCCGACCCCGGGGTTCGCCTCGGGGGGTGGGTGACGGCGTACCTTTTGCATAATGGGTCAGCGAGTTACGGTTCGCGGCGAGCTCGAGCCGGCAGGCGGAGGCGCAGCGAAAGCGAGTCCGAAAGGGGCGCAAGTCGCGGGCCGTAGACCCGAACCCGGGTGATCTAGCCATGACCAGGTTGAAGGTGGGGTGACACCCACTGGAGGACCGAACCCACGCCCGTTGAAAAGGTCGGGGACGAGTTGTGGCTAGGGGTGAAAGGCCAAGCAAACCCGGAGATAGCTGGTTCTCCGCGAAAGCTATTGAGGTAGCGCGTCGCGTATGCCCTCGGGGGGTAGAGCACTGGATGGGCTAGGGGGGAGCGATCCCTACCAAACCCAACCAAACTCCGAATACCCGAGCAGCCAGCGCGGCAGACAGACGGCGGGTGCTAAGGTCCGTCGTCGAGAGGGAAACAGCCCAGACCGCCGGCCAAGGTCCCCAAGTCGTGGCTAAGTGGGAAAGGATGTGGGACGGCCCAGACAGCCAGGAGGTTGGCTTAGAAGCAGCCATCCTTTAAAGAAAGCGTAACAGCTCACTGGTCGATGCTGTCCTGCGCCGAAGATGGAACGGGGCTCAAGCCACGCACCGAAGCCGCGGGCTCTCCCTTCGCGGGGGAGCGGTAGCGGAGCGTTCCGTAGGCCCGTGAAGCCGATCCGGGAGGGTCGGTGGAGGTATCGGAAGTGCCTATGCTGACACGAGTAGCGCAAGGAGGGTGAGATTCCCTCCCGCCGGAAGTCCAAGGGTTCCTGCGCAAGGTTCGTCCGCGCAGGGTGAGCCGGCCCCTAAGGCGAGGGCGAGAGCCGTAGCCGATGGGAACCAGGTCAAGATTCCTGGGCCCGCCGGAGGTGACGGCGCCGAAGCGTCGTGTCCCCTTACTGGATTGGGGGCGCGGCCGGAGGCGTCCAGGAAACAGCCCCGGCAGATGGACCGTACCCGAAACCGACACAGGTGGACTGGTCGAGCATACCCAGGCGAGCGAGCGAACGGCGTCGAAGGAACTCGGCAAATTGCCCGCGTAACTTCGGGAGAAGCGGGACCTCGGTCCGGGCAACCGGGTCGGGGTGGCACAGACCAGGGGGTGGCGACTGTTTACTAAAAACACAGGGCTCTGCGAACTCGAGAGAGGACGTATAGGGTCTGACGCCTGCCCGGTGCCGGAAGGTCAAGGGGAGGGGTGCAAGCTCCGAACCGAAGCCCCGGTAAACGGCGGCCGTAACTATAACGGTCCTAAGGTAGCGAAATTCCTTGTCGGGTAAGTTCCGACCTGCACGAATGGCGTAACGACCTCCCCGCTGTCTCCGGCATGGACCCGGCGAAATTGAACTCCCCGTGAAGATGCGGGGTACCCGCGGTCAGACGGAAAGACCCTATGAACCTTTACTGCAGCTTCGCGGTGGCGCCAGGAAGGCGCTGTGTAGGATAGGTGGGAGCCTGCGAAGCCGGGGCGCCAGCTCCGGTGGAGGCGTCCTTGAAATACCACCCTGCGCCTTCTTGGCGTCTAACCGGGCCCCGTGAGCCGGGGCCGGGACCCCGCGTGGTGGGCAGTTTGACTGGGGCGGTCGCCTCCCAAACGGTAACGGAGGCGCGCGATGGTGGGCTCAGGCCGGTCGGACATCGGCTGTCGAGTGCAACGGCACAAGCCCGCCTGACTGCGAGCGCGACGGCGCGAGCAGGGACGAAAGTCGG
>JBDOIE010000127.1:0-1114 GCA_041082245.1 Chloroflexia bacterium | reverse complement strand
CATCCGGAACGGCTCCCGCTCGAACTTCCGGATCGTCATCACCGGCCCCAGCAGCGACAACGGCGGAATGATCACGTTCACCCGCGACCCGTCCGGCAACCGCGCATCGATCATCGGACTGCTCTCGTCCACCCGCCGCCCCAGCGGAGACAAGATCCGCTCGATGATCCGCATCAGGTGCTCCCGATCCCGAAACACCACCGCCGTCTCCTCGATCCGCCCCCGCCGCTCTACGTACACCAAATCCGGCCCGTTCACCATGATCTCCGTAATCTCCCCGTCCGCCAGAAGCGGATCCAGCGGCCCGTACCCCAGCACCTCCGACTCCACCAGGCTCTGCAGCATCTTCCGGTCCACCCGCGACAGCGTCAACCCCTCCTGCCGCAGCACCTGATCCACCGCCTCGTCGAGGATGGACGCGCTTTCCTCCCCGCGTTCGACCTCGAAATCCGGTCCAACCCGCTGCACGAGCCAATTCTTCGCCTGGTCCGCGAGCCGGTAAAGGGTGGGCCAGTCCAGCCTGCCGGGAAGCGAGGGGCGCGATGCGGCCGGTGGAGGCAACTGCAGGTACTGCCGCACAAAAGCCTGCACACCGGGCGCTCCGTCCCCCTGGAACAGCTCCTGCGGCACTTCTACTCCGCGTTCCCTCAGCCGCTCGAGGACGCGCGGCACCGTCCCCGTGGGCTCCAGGCGATCCGTTTCCGGATTCCAGACGAACAGCGGACGGAGCTCCAGGTCCTCCTCCCGACGTTCTCCGAGCTCGAGGATCTGCACGACCCGGCGCTTCCCATCGACCGAGCGGTCCATCTGCACCAGGATCTGGATGGCCTCTGCGACCTGCTCCTGGATAGCCCAGGTAGGAAGTTCGGTCCCGGCAAGGAGGACCATCGTCTCCAGGCGCAGCAGCGCCTCCCGGGGATCGTTCGCGTGCAGCGTGGTCATCGAGCCCTCGTGGCCGGTGTTCATCGCCTGGAGCATATCGAGGGCTTCACCACCCCGCACCTCCCCCACAATGATCCGATCCGGCCGCATCCGCAACGCGTTGATCACCAGATCCCGGATCGTCACCTCCCCCTTCCCCTCGATGTTCGGCGGCCGCGCCTCCAGCCCCACC
>JBDOIE010000103.1:0-1154 GCA_041082245.1 Chloroflexia bacterium | reverse complement strand
GGTGGGGCTGGAGGCGCGGCCGCCGAACATCGAGGGGAAGGGGGAGGTGACGATCCGGGATCTGGTGATCAACGCGTTGCGGATGCGGCCGGATCGGATCATTGTGGGGGAGGTGCGGGGTGGTGAAGCCCTCGATATGCTCCAGGCCATGAGCACCGGCGCTTCCCTCACCACGCTGCACGCGAACGATCCCCGGGAGGCGCTGCTGCGCCTGGAGACGATGGTCTTGCTCGCAGGTTTTGAGCTGCCGGTCCGCGCCATCCGTGAGCAGATCGCCCTGGCGATCGACCTTTTTGTCCACCTGCGACGTATGCCGGACGGGAAGCGGCGCGTGGTGCAGATCACGGAAGTGACCGGGCTGCAGGGCCGGGAAATCGGCCTGCAGGATCTCTTCGTCTTCCGGGTAGAGGCCGTGCGCGAGAAGGAGGTGATCGGCCGGCTGGAACCCACCGGGGTTACCTCCCGTGTGGTGGAAAAGCTCCGCCAGCGCGGGATCGAGGTGGACGAGCGGTGGTTCGCCGTTCCCCAGAAGCCAGCCGGAGGCGACGGCGGCAATCGATCCGCAACGGTGGCCGTGCCTACAGGATGAGGCCGATGCGCAAAGGCCCAGCCCTGCTGCTCCTGGGGCTTCTCGGCTTCCTTACGGTCGCACCGTTTCCTACATCTTCCCTCTCGAACAACGTGCTGTGGCGTGCAGCACAGCCAACACCGGTTCCTTCTTCCCGGGCGCCGGATGCCAGTGCCCTGCTGCGGCAGGCGGACATATGGCGGGGCGAAGGAGAGCTCGAGGCCGCCCTTCGCCTGTACCGGGAGGTTGTGGGGCTGGCTCATGGCACGGAGACCGCCGGCCGGGCGGCGCTCGGGATGGCTCACGCGCTCCTCGAACTTGGGGAGCCGCTTTCTGCGACCCAGGTGCTTTCCCCAGCACTGACGCTCCTTCCTTCAGGCGAACGGCTGCGTGCCGAGTTTGTGCTGGCCGATGCCTTGCGCCAGGCGGGCGCCTGCGTGGCGGCCGTACCCTTTTATCTCCACTACCGGGAGGCAGGCACTTCCATCGACGACCTCGTGGCCGAGCGGCTAGCCTACTGCTACCGGGAGACCGGGGCATATTCGCAGGCAGCCGAGGAGTTCGAGCGCGCTTCCGGCGCCTACCG
>JBDOIE010000085.1:0-8667 GCA_041082245.1 Chloroflexia bacterium | reverse complement strand
ACGGATGGCTGTACGGTGCGGTCCTGGCATCCTGCCTGCACTTCTGTGCCAAGGAAACGGCCTACATCACCGCCGCGATCTTTCTCCTCTTCCTGGCCGGCCGGCTGATCTGGCAGCGTTTCGGACTGCCGTCGCTGCTTCTCCTCTTCGGGCTGCTCCCCGCGGGGCTGGAAGACCTGTGGAAGGCGCTCTCGGGCCGGCCGCTCCCCCTGCCTTCGTTTACCGTGGGGCCCCTCACGATGAGCATTCTGGGGTGGGTCCCGCTGCTGCTTGCGGTGCTGGGCGCGTTCGGCCTCCTCGCATGGTGCTGGGTGGAAGGCTGGCGGACCCGACGGACGAGCCCCACGCTCGACCTGCTGGTCGTACTCGGAACGACCGTGCTTCCGCTCCTTTCCGCCATCCCCCTCGATTTCCTGGTGCGGCTGCGTGGCCTGCCGCCGATCGACTACGAATCCGGGGCGGTGGTCCCCTCCTATGCTGTCATGCTCGGACTGCTGGCGATCGGGGGGATGTTCGCCCTTTCGGCCCTGATCGGGCTGCTCTGGGATGCCCGGCGCTGGCTCGTCGCAGCCGGCCTGTTCTGGGGGATCTTTTTCCTGCTCCACACCTCGTTCTTCGGCAGTATGACCGGGTGGGCCACGGGACTCGTGCAGGCACTGGGGTTCTGGATGTCTCAACAGACGGAAAAACGCATCCACATAGGTCCCCAGTACTATCTCTTCCTGATCCCGGTCTACGAGACGGTCTCTTTCCTTTTCGGCGGGGCGGGGTTGGTGGCCCACCTCTGGAAAGAGCTTACCCGCTCTCCCGTCCACGAGAAGGCGCGTGGGCCGGGCGAGTGGGATCCCCCGGCGGCCCCGCTCGGGGCGCCGACAGGCCCGGCACTGGGGCTCCTTGCCTGGTGGGCACCGCTGGGGCTCGTGGTTTACTCGCTTGCCGGGGAGCAGGTCCCGTGGCTCAACGTACATCCCACGCTCCCCTTCGTGCTTCTGGCAGCGGCCTGGGTGGGGAGGGCAATCGCCTGGAAGCCCGAGGGAGTGCCTTCCCGAGCCCGAACGGTGGCCGCCGATGCGCTGCTGCTTGTGGGCGCTGCTGGGCTGCTCGCGTGGGCCGGCCGGCCGCTCGTGCGGGAGGCGTTGCTGGCGCTCCGGGAGATGGGGGGAGGCGCGGCGCGATCCCATATCGCGTTGCTTATGGCTTATGTGGTCACCGCCGCCCTCTTCGTGGGGGCCTTATGGGCGCTTCGGAGGACGGCCGGTGTGCAGGGCGAAGGGCTATTCCTGGCCCTCGGCGGGGTTACGGCCGTAGCCGTGGGAATTCAGGGTTCCGTCCTCTCGTACCAGAAAGGGACGAACCTGTGGCCGTGGCTCTACGTTCCGCTCGCGCTGTTCCTGGCTTTGACCGCAGCGCGTGCCGTGCTGCTGGGCCGCGTGGTGTTCCGCAGCGCCCTGCTCCTCCTGTTCGCCCTGCTTTGCCTGTGCAGCGTCTCGGCCGCGTGGCGCCTCACCTACATCCTCAACGACACCCCTGTCGAAATGCTGGTGTATGTGCAGACCTCCTCGGACGTGCAGTGGGTGATGGAGGAACTGCGCGTCCTTTCCACGCTGACGACCGGCGGAACCGAGATGCCTTTCCTGTACGATAGCGAGGTCGCCTGGCCGCTGGAATGGTATTTCCGCAACTATACCCAGAAATGGTACAAACCGACGGTCGCGCCTCCGTTCGAGCGGCCGGTGGAAGAGGCGGGGATGGCGCTCGTTTACCGTTCCTACGGGGAGCAGGAGGACAGCGCCAAGGCGTACCTGGAAGGCAAGTTCGTTGCCTTCCGCTATTACGCCTTCAACTGGTGGTTCCCCGAGGAGGTGATGCGCAGCCCGCGTGCCTTCCTGCAATGGGCGGCCCCGCATCTCCTCCCTGGGGGACGTCAGGCCACCTGGTGGGACGTGCTGCGCGCCCTGGGGACCGCCTCCGGCCAGATGAAGGTGTGGCGGTACTACTTCTTCCGCGAGCCGCCGGCCCCGCTGGGCGCGCGCGAGTTCGCCGTGTATGTGCGCCGGGATCTCCTGGCGCCGCTCGAGTGGGTCAGCGACGCCCTGCCGCGGCGGTAGAGCGAGACGGACTAGAGGTGTCCATGAGCCAGGTATACGGAAAACCCGATGAGGATCGATCGGAACGCGTGCACTGGTTGGACCGCCGGATCGATCTCACGCGGCTCGATCCGCAGCTGTTGCTCTTTGTCCTGTTCGTCGTGCTCGCGGCGGTGCTGCGGTTCTCGCACCTCGGGGTGCGCGCGATGCACCACGACGAGGCGATCCACGCATGGTACTCGTGGCGGTTCTATACGGGGCAGGAGCTGTACCGCTACAACCCGGTGTTCCATGGGCCTTTCCTCTACCACATCACCGCCTTCTTCTACTTCCTCTTCGGCGTGAGCGAGGTAATTGCCCGGGCGCCGGAAGCGCTCTTTGGCGTGCTGCTGGTCGTCCTCTGCTACCCGCTGCGCCGATACCTGGGCCGTTACGGGTGGTTGATTGCGGCAGGACTGCTGGCGCTTTCCCCTTCCTTTGTCTATTTCTCCCGCTTTGCGCGACACGACGCCTTCGTGGCAACCCTGACGCTGGCCGTGGTCGTTTTTCTTTTCCGCTACCTGGAGGCACAACGTGCGCGCGAGCTCTTCTGGGCCGCGGCGGCACTCGCCCTCTCCTTTGCCGCGATGGAGGTAACCTTCATCACCGCGTTCATCCTCCTGGTCTTCCTGGCCCTCGCCTACGTGCTCGACCGGCAAGGGGAACGCTTCCGGCGGGAAGCCCGCGTGGTAGCGATCGTCGTGCTGGCTGCCGCGTGGCTCCTCGAGCTACGGCTGGTCGCCACCGGGGGAGGTGCACCGGCGGTGCACGTGACGCTGGTTGCGCTCGCGCTCCTGGCGCTGGCGTACGTCGGCCCTTCGTCGCTTTGTGCGCGTCCGTTTCCCGGCGGAACTTCCCCGGTGCGGAGGGCGGTGGAAACCCTGGCGGCGCAACCCCAAACACTGCTGGCCGCGTTGGGGATCTTTGTACTGGTCTTTGGACTATTCTTCACTACGTTTCTCACGAACCCTCGCGGATTCGTAGACGGGCTGGTGCAGGGCCTCCAGCACTGGGCGGCCCAGCAGAACGTGCGCCGGGGGGACCAGCCGTGGTTCTACTACCTGCTGCTGCTCGCGCTCTACGAACCGGTGACGCTTACGGCCGGCCTGGCCGGCGCCGGGATCGTCATCTCGCGGCTGCAGCGGCGCACGCGGAGCACGGAGGCTGGAGAGCCGGTCGGGACTCTGTTCCAGGCCTTTCTCGTCCACTGGGCGCTCTTTGCGCTGGTCCTCTTCTCCTGGGCCGGCGAAAAGATGCCCTGGCTGCTGGTGCACGTGGCGTTGCCGTTCGTCTTTCTCGCGGCGATCGCGCTCGACCGGTTCCTTGGGTGGATTGCGTGGCGGCCGCTGTGGCGCAGCGGGGACTGGGCCGTGGGACCGTTGCTCCTCCTCATCCTCCTCGCCCTGCGCGGGATGGGAAACGCCTTGCTCCGGATGCAGCCCGGTGCCGGCGGGAGCCTTGAGGACCAGTACCTGGTGCTCCAGGCAGCGGTGCTCGGGCTCATTCTGGTCGCGATGATCGCGGCGCTCACGTGGAAAGTCTACCGCGCCGAAGGCCGGCACCTGGGGCAGTCGCTGGCGCTGGTGGGCTTCCTTCTGCTCGCCCTGTACACGGTGCGGAGCACCTTCCTGACGAACTACTACCACGGGGACGTCCCCGTAGAGATGCTCGTTTACACCCAGACCGCCCCCGATGTACCCTGGGTGGTACGGCAGATCGAGCGGATCTCGATCGATCGCACGCGCAAGGTGCGCACCGAGCGGGACCCCACGGGCGGGCATGGGTTGCAGATCGCCATCGACACCTCGCAGGGGCTGGAATGGCCGTTCAACTGGTACCTGCGCGAATTTCCGTTGCTCTACTTCGACGGGAGCTACGGCCCGCCGCC
Source organism: Chloroflexia bacterium (assembly GCA_041082245.1). Lineage (GTDB taxonomy): Bacteria > Chloroflexota > Chloroflexia > DTKN01 > DTKN01 > DAOTVY01. The sequence goes on along the minus strand of JBDOIE010000085.1, from coordinate 4,653 downwards.
GGATGCCGATGTGGTGCTGGTGCTCGCGGATAACGAACCGGCCCTGCGTCCCTACCTGCAGAACGCCTACACCGGCTGGCGTTACAAACACCGATGGTGGTTCCCCGAGTTCGAGACCTACAAACGCTGGAGGCTCTGGGCCGTGGGGCTGACGGAACTCGGCTACCCCACGGAGCCCTGGTTACGGCTGAGCACCTACCGGGCCGAAGGGTTGAGCAACCTCTGGCAATACCTGACCAAGCGGAAGCTTCCCTACGCCCTGGGGAGCCAGGACTTTTACCTGTACGTGCGCAACGAACTCGTCCCCGGGGCGGCGGCGGCAGAGGCGGCGCCCGATCCCTACCTCGAGAAGCTGACGCAGCGACAGGCGATCGCGTTCTTCGGCAGCGCGGGAAGCGGCCCCGGGCAGCTCTCCTTCCCCCGCGGGATCGCCGTGGACGGGACCGGGAACCTCTACGTCGCCGACAGCGGGAACCACCGCATCGTGCGCTTCGACCTCCAGGGTCAGCCGAGCACCTGGGGCAGTGCGTGCGTCCTGGAGACCGGGCTCGGATGCCTGGACCCCGACGGGGCCGGGCCGCTTCCCCTGGGTGCGGGCCAGTTCAACGAACCGTGGGGAGTCGCGGTAGATTCCGTGGGACGCGTGTACGTGGCCGATACCTGGAACCACCGCATCCAGGTGCTGGATGCCAACGGCAACTTCCTGGGCGCCTGGGGCGAAGGTCGGTTGATCGATGTGGGGATGGACGCCGCGTTGCGCGAAACGCGCCCCTTCGGCTTCTACGGGCCACGCGGAGTCGCGGTGGACCGGGAAGGGAACGTCTACGTGACCGACACGGGCAACGAACGGGTGCTCGTCTACCGGGTGGAAAGCGACGGTGCCGGCGGCGTCCGTGCCGAGTATCTGTACCAGTGGGGAACAACCGGGTCGGCCCCGGGACAGTTCCTGGAGCCTGTGGGAATCGCGGTGGACGGCTCAGGGCGGGTGTATGTGGCCGACACCTGGAACCTGCGCGTACAGGTGTTTGCTCCCGGGCCCGACGGAAAGGTATCGTCCATCCCGGTGGCGGTCATCCCCGTTACAGGCTGGGAAAGCGACTCCCGGGAGAACAAGCCGTACATCGCTGTCGATCCCGGCGGGCAGATCTACTTCACCGTGCCGGAGCGTAATTATGTCGCGATGGTCCGGGCTACGGGGGAGGTGCTGGCGGTGTGGGGCGGATATGGAACGGATCTCGCCTCGTTCCATCTACCCACGGGCATTGCGGTGGACACAGGCGGGCAGGTGTACGTAAGCGATGCCGGGAACGGGCGCGTGCTGCTATTCCGCCTGCCTTAAGGGACGCACGATCGCATCGCTGATGCGCACCGCCCGCACCGCCGCACGTACGTCGTGCACGCGGACGATATCGGCCCCTCCGGCGATCCCCAAAGCCAGGGTAGCCAGCGTCCCTTCGAGCCGCTCCTGGGGAGGGAGGTTCAAGGTCAGCCCGATGAACGACTTGCGCGAAGTACCCAGGAGGATCGGCCGGCCCAGGCTGCGCAGTTCGCTCAGGCGGCGCATCACCTCCAGGTTCTGTGCGGGCGTCTTGCCGAAGCCGATGCCGGGATCCACAAGGATACGCTCCCAGGGGATGCCCTGCGCGACGGCAAAGGCGACGCTTTCCTCGAGGTCCGTAAAGATCTCTCCCATGAGGTCGCGGTAGTGAACCTCGCGGTAATGTCCGCCGAGGTCGCCGACGGTTGGCTGCGCGCGCCGGTTGTGCATCAGGACGATCGGCACGCCGGCATCGCGTACGACCCCGGCAAGCGCTTCGTTCCACCCGTCGCCTTCGGGATTGCGGAGGCCCCAGATATCGTTGACCAGATGGGCACCGGCCTGTAGGGCGGCCCGTGCGACCTCTGCCTTGTAGGTATCGACGGAAATGGGAAGCGGGATCTCCTGCCGAAGCCGTTCGATCACCGGGACGACCCGCTCCATCTCCTCTTCGGCGGAGACCTTTTGGGCTCCCGGTCGGGTGGATTCCCCGCCCACGTCCAGCAGATCTGCGCCCTCCTCGGCGAATTGCCGGGCCAGGGCGAGGGCGGCTTCCAGGAGGGGCCTGCCGGTGCGCAGCAAACCGTCGCCGGAGAAGGAATCCGGGGTGACGTTCAGGATGCCCATCACGAAGGTGCGGCTGCCCCAGCGGAAGGTACGGCCGCCGATCTGCGTTTCGCCCAGCGTTTCGCCGTCATAACGTCGGAGGAGCGATTCGAGTTCCTCGGCCAGGGGAGCAAGTCCCAGGGAACGGGGCTGAGCCCGCAGTTTGGCGATCAGGGCCCGGTAGTGGCGTAGCGTCCCCAGCAAGAGGACATCGCTCGTGGCCCCCTTCTCTGCGCGGTAGGAGGTCCAGTTCAGGGCGGCCTCCCCTCCCTTGGAGAGCATCTCCTGTTTGATGATGTTCGCCTGAGGTGCGGGGACGCCCTGGATCTCGATCGCGCGGAATATGCCTTTCGGCTCCATAATCGCGGTGCCCTTTGCCGATACCCCGATACGTGCCATCTCGCGGCGCAGGTCGTCGGCCGTGATCAGGGAGACAACGCGTGCATGGTAGGACGTGGACATCCGATTTTCCTCCTCAGGGCAAGCCGTTCCTCCGCGCCGCTTCCACACGCGGAAAAGCCCGCTTCACGGCTCCTCTCTCTCGCGGGCGCGGAAGACGAGTTTCAACGGCACCCCGGTAAACCCGAAGACCTGGCGGATGCGATTCTCCAGGTAGCGGTGGTAGGAAAAATGGAGCCAGTCCGGATTGTTCACGAAAAAGACAAAGGTCGGTGGGGCTACCGCTGCCTGGGTCGCGTAGTAGATGCGCACGTGCCGGCCCCGCACTTTAGAGGGCGGGGCGTGTGCCTCCACAGCGTCCCGCACGAGGTCGTTCAGCAGCGCCGTAGGGACGCGCTTCCGGCGCTCCTGGTCCACAAAGAGCGCCGTCTCGATGGCCTTGGCCACCCGCTGCCCGGTCAGAGCGGAAACCGAAAGGATGGGCGCATAGTCCAGGAAACGCAGGCGGGAACGGACCTCCTGGACGTAGGTATCGTGGGTGCGGTGGTCCTTGGGGACGAGGTCCCACTTGTTCAGGAGGAGCACGATCCCGCGGTAGGCCTGGACCACGAATCCGGCGATATGGGCGTCCTGCTCCGTTACTCCCTCGGTCGCGTCGAGCAGCAGCAAAGCCACATCCGCGCGCTCGATCGCCCGGAGGGCACGCATCACACTGTACCGTTCTACGCCGGTGCCGATCTTGCCTTTGCGGCGGATGCCGGCGGTATCGATCAGGACGATTTCCCGGTCTCCCCAGCGCAGGGGCGTATCGAGGGCATCGCGGGTGGTGCCGGGGATCGTGCTGACGATGGCCCTTTCCTGGCCGAGCAACGTGTTGAGCAGCTGCGACTTGCCAACGTTCGGCCGGCCGACGATGGCGATACGCACGGCTTCGCCGGCGGGCTTTTCTTCTTCGGCTGGCAGCAGGAAGGAGACCAGGGTATCCAGCAGTTCGGCGACGCCGCGACCGTGGAGGGAGGAAATCGGGTGAGGATCGCCGATGCCCAGGCGATAGAACTCGAAGGCCTGCAGTCGGCGCTGTTCGTTATCGGCCTTGTTGGCTACGAGCAAGACCGGCTTTGCGGTCTGGCGCAGGAGCTGGGCGATCTCCTCGTCACCTGGGGTAAGGCCAGCTTCCGTGTCCACGAGGAAAAGGATGGCATCGGCCTCGTCGATGGCCAGGAGCGCTTGCTCGCGCGTGCGCCGCACGATCTCTGCGGTCGGCAGGGTCGCGATCTCCTCGTCGGAAAGGAGGAGCCCTCCGGTATCGACCAGGACGAACGAGGCCTCGCCCCAGCTGCACTCGCCGTAGAGGCGGTCGCGGGTGGTGCCCGGGAGGTCCTCGATGATCGCGTGGCGTTTTCCCAGGAGCCGGTTGAAGAGGGTGGATTTTCCCACGTTCGGCCGGCCGACGATCGCGACGATCGGTTTTCCCATCAGTCCCTACCCCGAGCCCTGTGCGCCAGGCCCAGGCGGCGGAAGAAACCCACCTGCACGAGCAGGCCGATCAGGAAAGCTGCTGCCATCAGGTAAGTGCTTCCGGAGGCCTGGAAGATCAGGAAGGCTCCAAGCGTCACGGTCGCGAGGATGATGATGTAGCGGTAAAAGAGCGCGGCGGCGATGCCCCCGGCGAGGGCGAGGGCGAAGGGTACCCATGGTTCGCCCCACATACCGCCGGCGCCAGAATCCAGGACGTAGCGGCCCATAACGTACCCGAGTCCGGCGCCGATCAGCAGGATAAGGAAGCGGTTGAGGCTTCGGAGGAAGCGCCAGCCGATGGCTGCCCCGAGCAGCGCCGCGCCGAGGGCGATGATCAGCACCGTGGTGCGGTCCTCGATGTGCCCGATGTAGGCGCCGACGAGGCCGGCCAAGGCGCCGAACGTTCCCCCCAGCACCATGCCGACCAGCTTCAGGCTGCCCATATAGAGCGAAAAGCCGAACAGGCAAAGCAGGGCACCCAGGATGCCCAGAAGCAGCTGCGGGTTGTCCATAGCTTCCTCCCGCGGGCTAGATGGACATTCGATAGCGGCATCATACCATCGGGAAGGCCCCTTTGTCAAAAGGCGCTGGGG
>JBDOIE010000211.1:0-1415 GCA_041082245.1 Chloroflexia bacterium | reverse complement strand
TTTCAACTCGCGCGCCACGGCTTTGTCGTCGCCGGCCACCGGGCTGAACGCCTCGTCGGGGATGCCGTCGTCCAGCACGCTCAGATCGAACACGCCGACCAGCGAGTCGCCGCACTTGATGTGCGCGTCCAGGAAGGTGAGCGGCTTGCCGGGCATGTGCCCCTCGATCCACAGCGCCACCTTGCACAGGTCGACGGCCAGCGGGTTTTTGTCCACGCCGTAGATGCAGTGGATGATGGCCTCGCGCGTCCAGCGGCGCACCGCCTCGGGCGACGGCTCGTCCTCGCCCGTGGCCACCTGCGCCAGCGCCCGGCCGATCCGCCGCGCGGCCGCCAGCAGGAAGTGGCCGGAGCCGCAGGCGGGGTCGCAGACGCGGATGGAGAGGAGGGAGGTAGTGAGTAGCGAGTAGGGAGTAGGGTCAGCCCCTATCTCCCTATTGCCTATCTCCCTACTGCCTATCTCCCTACTGCCTATCTCCCTACTCCCTGCTGCAAGCTCCGAATCAGGCTGTGCAGCATCCTTCCCACTTCGTCGCATTGCGTCAGGATTGGCTGAATCCTGGCCTCTGTCGTCAACTGAACGCGAGCCGCGAGCAGTAGATGCGTCTCCAGTTCCTTGAGTGAACCTTGGGCCATCTGCAGGAAGCGGATGTACTCCACTCGATGCTCCCGGCCGTGCCCCTCCGCGATGTTGGCCGGCACCGATGTCGCGGCTCTCCGAATCTGCGAGGTCATGCCGTACAGTTCTTCCCTGGGGAAGTCCTTCGTCAGCCGGTAGCACTCTGCGGCGAGATCCATCCCTTTCTGCCACACCACCAGATCCCGATACGACCGAATGGGCTTTTCTTCCACCTCCCACCTCCCTACTCGCTATCTCCCTACTCACTATCTCCCTGATCACGGGATCCAGCGCCGAGTCGAGCGTCTCCTTGACCAGCTCGCGCGCGGTGTAGTACGACCCGGTGGTCTTGCGCTCCGTGCCCTGGACGAAGGAGAACTTGGGGAGTAGGGAGTAGGCAGTAGCGAATAGGGGCCGACCTCCTACCTCCCTACTCCCTACCTCCCTACTCCCTACTCCCTCAATCACCGGGTATTCGTCGAGCAGGCTCTCGTAGACGCTGCCCAGCTCCTCCACATCGAGGGCGGCGTAGTTCACCCGCCGGCGCACCCGCTCCTGCTCTGGGGTGAAGTAGGAGAGCTGGCCGATGGCGTTCAGCAGATCGCGGTTGTTGAGGGAGGCGGCCTCCAGGTGGCGCGTCCGTTCGATGTCGAAGAGCTCGCCGTTGAGGGGCGACAACCCCAGGGCCGGCGCCATCCTCTCATCGCGCAGCACCTGGAAGAGCGTGCGCAGGCCCAGATAGAGGTCGTCGAAGCGCTCCGCGCCGCTCAGCGGGGTCTCGGCCAGCCGGCGCAAGC
>JBDOIE010000064.1:0-22610 GCA_041082245.1 Chloroflexia bacterium | reverse complement strand
CGCTTCGTGATATGATGGCCTTCGACCGCGATCTGATCCCGAGGAGGCCTGAGATGTCCGAGCGCCCGTTTGCGATCGAAGAGATCCCCCTTGGAAGTCCTCGACTGCGCCACTTTGTCGACCTCCCCTGGCGGCTTTACCGGGGCGACCCGAACTGGACGCCCCCGCTGCGGGCAGACCTCCTCGGCAACCGGCTCCTGGGCATGAAGGGCCTCCTCACGCCGCAGCACGCCTATCACCGCCACGCGGAGGTCACCCATTTCCTGGCATGGCGGGGCAAGGAACCGGTGGGGCGTATTTCGGCTGCCGTAAACCATCGGTTCAACGAGTATTACGGCACGCGGATCGGCTTTTTCGGGTTCTTCGAGGTCATCCAGGATTTCGAGGTGGCGCGCGCCTTGCTCGACCGGGCGCGCGATTGGTTAAGAGCGCGGGGCATGACGGTCATGCGGGGGCCGGGCGAGTACTCGAACGTCACCCATGAGCGCCAGGGCGTCCTTGTGGAAGGGTTTGAATACCCACCGACCGTGGACCTGACACACAATCCCCCGTACTACGGGGAATTCCTGGAGCGCTACGGCTTCCGCAAAGCGAAGGACTACTATGCCTATATCGCCGAGGTGCAAACCCCGATGAATCCGCGGCTCCAGCAGGTGGTCGACATGGTACGCCGCCGGCGGGACATCGAGACCCGTCCCGTGGAACTGCGGCGGCTGGCCGAGGAGGTCCACCTGATCATCCGCATCTACAACGAGGCCTGGTCGCAGAACTGGGGTTTCTTGCCGATCACCGACGAAGAGGCCGATTCCCTCGTGGAAGCGCTGCGGCCGATCGTGGACCCGGGGCTGGTGCGTTTCGCCTACGTGAAGGGGGAACCCGCCGCCGTGCTGGGCGCCTTCCCCGATCCGTACTACGCCCTCCGCCCCCGCTGGCGCTGGTACGGCGATTCGGACTTTGTGCGGCTCCTGCGCCTGCTCCGGATGCGCCGCCGCATCCCCCGCGTGCGGCTCATCTTCTTCGGCATCCGCCCCGGCTTCCGCCGCCTGGGGATCGATGCCCTGCTCTACGCGGAAACAAAGGAGTACGCGATGAAGCGGGGCTATCAGCTCTACGAGACCTCTATGTTGCTGGAAGATAACGAGCTCGTGATCCGTGCCTCGGAGTTTATGGGAGGGCGCCATTACAAGACCTGGCGCATCTACGACCTGCCGCTGGAGTGAACCTCGCTGGGGAGACGCGCGATGGCAAGCACGTTTCGCCGCGTGAGCATCGTCATCCCGGTCTACAACGAGGAGCGACGGGTCGGGCCGCTTCTCGAGAAGGTGCTGCGTGCCGATACGCTGGGCCTGGAAAAGGAGATCATCGTGGTCGACGATTGCTCGACCGATGGTACCTCGGAGATCCTGACGCACTACGCTGGTAGAGACGGGGTCTGTATCTTCAGGCAGCCCCGGAACATGGGCAAAGGGGCCGCCCTGCGGCGGGGTTTCGCGCAGGCGACCGGGGAGATCGTGATCGTCCAGGACGCCGATCTGGAGTACGATCCGGTGGACTATCCGGCGCTGCTCCGCCCCATCCTCGAGGGGCACGCAGACGTGGTGTACGGGTCGCGCTTCCTCGGTGGCCCGCACCGGGTGCTCTTCTTCTGGCATTATGTGGGCAACAAACTGATCACGACGCTCTCCAACATGTTCACGAACCTGAACCTCACCGATATGGAAACGGGCTACAAGGTCTTTCGCCGCGAGGTACTGGAGCGCATCCGCCTGCGCTCTAACCGGTTCGGCTTCGAGCCCGAAGTGACCGCGAAAATCGCCCGTTTGGGGTGCCGCATCTACGAGACCCCGATTTCCTACTACGGGCGCACGTACGCCGAGGGGAAGAAACTGCGCTGGACGGACGGTATCCAGGCGATCTTCTGCATCCTGCGGTATGCGTTCTGGGACTGAGGTTCCTCCTGGCTCCGGAGGTAGGGCATGCGCGTGTTGATGCTCTCCTGGGAGTACCCGCCCCACATCATCGGCGGCCTCGGCAAGCACGTCATGGAACTCGTGCCGGCCCTCGTCGGGCAGGGGATCGAGGTACACCTGATCACGCCGCGCCTGTACGGAGGCTCCTTCGAGGAAGGATGGCCGGGGCTCTTCGTACACCGCGTGGACGTCCCACGGATGCACGAGTACGACTTTGTCTCCTTCGTTGCCGAGACGAACGCGCTGATGACCCTGCGGGCGGAGCGGCTCATCCGGGAGATCGGCCGGCCCGACCTCATCCACGCCCACGACTGGCTCGTCGCCCGCGCCGCCGTGGAGTGCAAGCACCGCTACCGCATCCCCTTGATCGCGACCATCCACGCGACCGAGAAGGGGCGGGGCCGCGGGACACTCAGCGGGCCACAGGCACAGGCGATCCACGGCACCGAGTGGTGGCTGACCTACGAAGCCTGGCGGATCATCTGCGCCAGCCACTATATGGCCGCGCAGGTGCGGGAGTACTTTGCTGCCCCAGCAGACAAGATCGACGTCATCCCCAACGGGGTCGACCCCACACGCTTCCAGCTGCTCGAAGGGGTGGACCTGAGCGACTTTCGTCGACAGTACGCTGCGCCGGACGAGGCGCTCGTCCTCAACGTGGGCCGGATCGTGGAGGAAAAAGGAGTACCGGTGCTCGTGGAGGCTGTACCGCGCGTGCTCGCGCGCTTCGAAAAGGCCAAGTTCGTCATCGCCGGGACGGGCGTCCTGCTCGACGCCCTTCGCCGCCGCGCCCAGGAGCTGGGGGTCTATGCGCGCATCTATTTCTGCGGCTTTGTCCCGGACGACGTGCGGGATCGCCTCTACAAGGTCGCAAGCCTCGCCGTCTTCCCCAGCCTCTACGAGCCGTTCGGCATCGTGGCGCTGGAGGCGATGGCCGCCCGCACGCCGGTGGTGGTGGCGGAGACCGGGGGCCTCGCGGAGGTCGTCCGCCACGGCGAGACCGGGGTCACCGTCTATCCGGGCGACCCCGACTCGCTGGCCTGGGGCATCCTGCATACCCTGGAACACCCGGAGTGGACACGCCAGCGGGTGGAGAACGCTTACCGCGAGGTGCTGGAACGGTACAACTGGCCCGCCATCGCGCGCCAGACGATCGCCGTCTACGAGCGGGTGCGCGCGGAGTACGAACGGAGCGACTGGGCCCGTATGTAAACGCTGCTTGGAGGAAACGATGCTCCTTGCCGAATGCACCTGGAGACAGGTGGCCGAGTACCTTGAGCGGGACGACCGGATCATCGTGCCGGTCGGGAGCACGGAACAGCACGGCCCGCGCGCTGTGCTGGGCACCGATTTCCTTGTGCCGGCCGGCATCGCCCGGGAAGCCGGCAAGCGTTCCGGGGTGCTCGTCGCGCCGGCAGTCTCGTACGGCATGTCCCTTCACCATATGGCCTTCCCCGGCACGATCAGCCTGCGCCCAAGTACCCACCTGCTGCTCATCTACGACATCCTGGCGTCCCTGGACCGCCACGGCTTCCGGCGGATCCTGCTTTTGAACGGCCACGGGGGCAACACGCCCTCGCTGATGGCCGCGGTGGCTGAGGCGAACGACGTCCACACCGCGCTGAAGGTGAAGGTGTGCGACTGGTGGACGCTCCCGGGGGTGAAGGCGGTGCTGGACGAGGCGTTCGGAGATAAGGAAGGGGGCCACGGGACGCCCGGGGAAACTTCGCTCGTGATGGCGCTTCACCCTGGCGTGGTGCCGGAAGGCCCGGTGGAGGTCCAACCCGCCGTGCGCCCGCCTTTCTGGCGGAATGCGCTCCGGTGGGCAGAGTACCATCCGGACGGCTCCTCCGGGGCCGACGTGAACCTGGCTTCGGAAGCGTGGGGAAAGCGCCTCCTCGAGACCGCCGTGGCCGGGGTGCTCCAGGAACTGGAGTCGTGGTGAAAGTCTACCTGGTGACCCTGGGTTGTCCGAAAAACGAGGTGGACAGCGCGGGCATGGCGGCGCTGCTCCGTCGGGCTGGGTATACGCTGGTGGAACGGCCGGCGGCTGCCGATGTGCTCATCGCGAACACCTGTGGCTTTATCGCGCCCGCGCGTGAGGAATCGCTCCGGGTCCTCCGGGAACTTGCGCGCCGCAAGCGGCGTGGGCAGCTGCTCGTCGCGGCCGGATGTATGGTCGCCCTGCACGGCGACGAGCTGCGCGCGGTCCCGGGGGTAGATGCCCTCCTTGGGGTGGACCGCCTGCCCAGGATCGCAGAGTTCCTCGCGGAACGGGGCTATGGCTCCACGGTGCCTTCGCCCGTTCTCCCGTTCCCGGGAGCCGGGCTGAGCGCGGTGCACGGCGCCAGCGCCTACCTGAAGATCGCCGACGGGTGCGATGCCCGCTGCGCCTTTTGTACCATCCCGCGCATCAAGGGACCGTACCGGAGCGCACCCCGGGAAGTGCTGGTGGAGGAAGCGCGCGCCCTGGTCGCGCGGGGCGTGCAGGAGATCGTCCTGGTGGCCCAGGACACCACGGCCTACGGGCGCGACCTGGGAGAGAAGGACGGCCTGCCCGGCCTGATCGAGGCGCTCCTTGCGGCCGTTCCCGATCTTCCCTGGTTGCGCATCATGTATACCTACCCGCAGCACATCACACCCCGCCTGATCGAAACCATGGCCCGCTTCCCGCAGGTCTGTCCGTACCTGGACATCCCCCTGCAGCACGCCCACCCGGCGACGCTGGCACGGATGGGCCGGCCGTCCGACGTCGAGCGCGTGCGCGCCCTCCTGCGTCACCTGCGCGAACGCATCCCGGACCTCGTGCTGCGCACCACCTTCATCGTGGGCTACCCCGGCGAAACGGAGGAGGAGTTCGCTGCCCTGCGCGCCTTCCTTCAGGAGCAGGCCTTCGAGCGCGTGGGCGTCTTTGTCTACTCGCGGGAGGAAGGGACCCCCGCCGCCGTGCTGCCCGACCCCGTGCCGGAGGAGGTCGCGTTCGCCCGCCGTGAGGAGCTGATGTCCCTTCAGCAGGCGATCGCCCGGCGGTGGGGAGAGCGCCAGGTCGGCCGCACCATCCCCGTCCTGGTCGAGGGGATCGACCGTAAGGCGCGCCTCGTCGTCGGACGCAGCCGGTGGGATGCTCCGGAAGTGGACGGACTGGTCTTTGCACAGGGAGAAGCGCCGATCGGCACCATCGTGCCGGTGCGCGTGACCGCGGCCTCCGAGTACGACCTGTGGGGAACCGTGGAAATAGATGACCCGCATCCAGCGGGCTAGCCCCTTTCGGGTGGCTCCCTTCCTACCCGGCTACTTCCCTTACACCGTTTTCGAGGCCAGGCTCTTGCGCAGGAGCTCGAGCTGCTCGGGGCGCTCCTGCGCCAGGTACTCGATGAAGGAATCCACAGCCGCCTGGTCGAACGTCTCCATCAGCCCTGAAAGGACGGCGTTCACGACCATACGGTCAAAGTCGGCGCGGCTCATCGCCGCCCGGTACAGGTAGGCCATACCCTGGCGGGTGCGCTTCAGGATCCCCTTCTCCGCCAGGCGGCTCATCGTGGTCATCACGGTGGTGTAGGCGATCTCCCGGTGCCGCGAGAGCGCGCGGTGCACCTGCCGCACCGTGACCGGCTCGTGCTCCCACACCTGCTTCATGATCTCGGTCTCGAGCGGACCGAAGAGCTGAACCCCGCCTTTCCGGTTCGGGTGAAAACGCAATCTCATCTCGCCCACGGCGCCCTCCCAACGTAGCTCGCATCGTATTTAACACTAGTCTACTACAACCCCGCGCAGATTCGGCCACGCGCAGATTACAGAAGGATTACAACGCCAGCGTCGGTTGACCCTCGCTCAGCGCTGTGCTATACTCCCTTGCGGGAGCAGCGCTTGTTTGCCCTTCGCTGGAGATGCGAAAGGAGGTGGCGCGATGGCGATGATCGGAGAAAAGGACCGGGAGACGATCCGCCAGTGGTTTCAGCGGCTGCAGGATCCGGTGCGCCTGGTCGTCTTTACCCAGGATTTCGAGTGCGAATACTGTAAGGAGACGCGCGAACTGGTGGAGGAGGTCGCCTCCCTGGACGAACGCCTTTCGGTCGAGGTACACGATTTCGTCGCCGACGCCGCGGTTGCCGAAACCTACGGCATCGACAAGATCCCCGCCACCGCGATCGTGGGGGCGCGCGACTACGGCGTGCGCTACTACGGCTTTCCCGGTGGATACGAGTTCACGACCTTCGTGGAGGACATCATCGACGTCTCGCGTGGCGAACACGGCCTGAGCGAGAAAACGCTTGCCGAAATCGCCCGGCTGGACCGTCCGGTGCACCTGCAGGTGTTCGTCACCCCAACCTGACCGTACTGCCCCCGTGCGGTCAGGTTGGCCCACAAACTGGCGATCGCAAGCGAGCGCATCCGCGCGGATATGGTCGAGGCGATCGAGTTCCCGCACCTCGCGAACAAGTATCAGGTCTTCGGGGTTCCGCTCACGGTCATCAACGAGACGATCCGCATCGAGGGCGCGGTTCCCGAAGCGCGCCTGGTGCACGAACTGATGCGGGTGATGGAGCAGGGACCCGAGGCTGCCTGGCACGGTTAAGCGCCGGAGGGGATGCGATGGCGATGATGGAGATCTGCGTCGTGCCCCTGGGGACGGGGAGCACGAGCCTCAGCGCGTACGTGGCCGAAGTCGTGCGGGTGCTGGATGCGTCCGGCCTGGAGTACGAACTGGGGCCGATGTCCACGGTCGTGGTCGGCGAGCTGGACGACCTTCTCCAGGTCGCGCGGCGGATGCACGAACGCCCTTTCGCGATGGGGGCGCTGCGGGTAGCCACAACGATCCGGATCGACGATCGGCGGGACAAGCCGCTTTCGATCCAGGGAAAGGTGCAGGCAGTACGGGAGAAGCTGTGAGCGGACAGGTGTACGGCGCAAGGAGGTGCGATGTCTGAGGAAGTGGCTCCGATCACGGTGGAGGAGGCGCTGGAAGCGGTGCTGGCGCGCTTTCGCCCGCTGGAGGCCGAGGAGGTGCCGCTGCTCCAGGCGTTCGACCGCGTCCTGGCGGAGGACATCGTGGCCGGCGAGGACATCCCTCCCTTCGAGAATTCGGCGATGGACGGCTATGCCGTCCGCGGGGAAGAGGTCGCGGGGGCACGGCGGGATGCGCCGGTACGCCTGCGGGTGATCGGAGAGGTTGCAGCCGGGATGCCGGCGACGATCCCGGTGGAACCGGGTACGGCCGTTCGGATCATGACGGGCGCCCCGATGCCTCCGGGTGCAGATACGGTGGTCCCTTTCGAGCAGACCGACGAGGCCGGGCCGGCGGAGGCGCGAGAACCCGGGTGGGTACGGGTCCTTTCGCCCGTCGCGCCCGGCTCGAACGTCCGTGCCGCCGGCGAGGACGTTCGGCGCGGGGAGCGGGTGCTGGAGCGAGGCACCCGGCTGCGGCCTCAGGAAGTGGGGCTGCTGGCGGCCCTGGGCCGGCCGGTGGTGCGGGTGACGCGGAGGCCCCGGGTGGCCATCCTGGCGACGGGCGACGAGCTGGTGGAGCCCGGCGAACCGCTCGCTCCGGGCAAGATCCGCAACAGCAACGCCTACTCCAACTATGCCCAGGTGCTGAAGTACGGCGGGGTGCCGTTGAAACTCCCGATCGCGCGGGACCGTTTCGAGGACCTTTCCGCCCGGATCGACGAGGGCCTGGCCGCAGGCGTGGACCTCTTTCTCACCTCGGGCGGCGTGTCCGTGGGGGAGTACGACCTGGTGAAGAAAGTGCTGGCCAGCCGCGGGCGCATCTCCTTCTGGCGGGTGCGGATGCAGCCGGGGCGGCCGATGGCCTTCGGTGAGATCGACGGCGTCCCGCTGCTGGGGCTTCCGGGAAACCCGGTTTCCTCCATGGTTTCGTTCATCCTCTTTGTGCGGCCGGTGCTGCTGAAGATGCAGGGCCAGCGCGCGTTGCGCCTCCCGGAGGTCACCGCGACCCTGCTCGAGGATGCTCGTGCCCAGCCCGACCGGCCGCGGTTCCTGCGCGCGATCGTCGAGCAGGAGGACGGCCGCTACACCGCGCGGCTGACCGGACCGCAGGGCTCCGGTATCCTGAGCTCGATGGTCCGCGCGAACGGCCTTGCCGTGATCCCGGAAAGCGCCTACCCGGCGGCCCGTGCCGGTACCACGGTGCGCGTGCTTATGTTCGATTGGCCGGAAGTGTAGGGGTGCGGTCCGATGGTGCATACCGTTTCCCTTGCGACGCATCAACGCAGCGAGATGGTCGAGATCACCGCAGAGATCGAACGGCTGGTGGCCGAAAGCGGCGTCCAGGAGGGGCGTGTGACCGTCTACTGTCCCCACACGACGGCCGGCGTGACGATCAACGAAGATGCCGACCTCACGGTGCGCGCCGATATCCTGGAGGCGCTCGAAAGGCTGGTCCCCTGGCGGGGCGGTTACCGCCATACCGAGGGGAACGCCGCTGCCCACATCAAGGCCTCGCTGGTGGGGCACTCGGTCACCGTGCCCATCGTAGGAGGGCGGCCGGCGCTCGGCACCTGGCAGGGGATCTTTTTCTGCGAATTCGACGGTCCCCGGAACCGCCGGGTGCTCGTGCACATCGCCTGACCGGGGCGTCCGCGGTCGCTCTGCCTCCCGGACCAGAACGGTCGTTGCATTCGATCGCTGGAAACCACTCCTCGGTCCTGTCTGTGCCTGCAGAAGCCCGCATCCAGGAGCGACGCTCGCCGGCGATCCTTCCGTACCAGCCCGGCCCTGTTGGTCCGGTAAGCCCTAACGCACGGAGCGAATCCCAAAGAAGCCACGGGATTGGGACAACGATGGCGGCTGCGGGCTCGAGCGCCGGTTAGGGGAACCTGGGGTGTGTCAGGCGCTCGCGCCGAAACTGTGTGGTCCCCTCCCTCGCTGCCGCATATAGGCCTTCGCCGCAGGTTTCTTAAGACGGAGAAGCTGGGCGTGATGGTTCGAGATCCCGGGCGCGCCGCGTAGAGGTGTGGGCGCGCCACCGGATGCGTCGGCCGGCTTCCGGGTTTCCATACGCGGCTCGCTGCGCGTACCGCTACCCTTCGACAGGCCGGCGCCCTCGGAGGATCGGCCAACGTTCCGCCCCTCTGCCGCAGCACAGGAAAGCCCTGGCTTGCCGCATCGGTCTTTGACAGCGGATGGGGCCTGTGCTATCATAAGCACATCATTACAGGTCTCCGTAGGGACGAATATGGGATACTGGTGGGTCTTTCCGCACCGCGTGGTTCGCTTCTCCCCCCAGCCGTTCACCTTTCCGGGGGGATCGAGGGGCCCGGTCCCTTCGATCCCCGAACTGCAGCCGGATGCGAAGGTATCGTGCGACAGGAAAGGCGAACGGCGATGCAACCCCTTCCGAAGCCGTTGAGGAATGCAGGAAGCGTCTACCCCCGGGCCATCGGTACCGCCGCCCGGACAGCGACCGGGTGCGCGCTTTGCCCGGCCGGATACACATAGGAGCCCGGAGATGAACGTCCCGCTCAAGTGGCTACAGGAGTATGTAGAACTGGACTTCCCGGTGGCGGAGCTGGCCCACCGGCTTACACTGGCCGGCCTCGAAGTCACCGAGATCGAACGCATCGGGGAAGAATGGGACCGGGAACGTATCGTGGTCGGCCAGGTGCTGGCCGTTCGGCCGCACCCGAACGCGGATCGGCTTACGCTGGTGGATGTGGATTACGGCGGGCCGGCCCCGCTCACCGTGGTCTGCGGGGCGCCCAATATCCGCGTCGGGGAACGGGGACAGAAGGTCGTGGTGGCGCAGGTGGGCGCCCGGTTGCGCGACGGGCACAGCGAGGAGCCTCGCATGGTCACGCTGAAAGCCGGGCGCATTCGTGGTGTGCTCTCCGAGGGGATGATCTGCTCGGAGAAGGAGCTGGGCCTCTCCGAGGACCACACGGGCGTGGTCATCCTGCCCGACGATGCCCCGGTCGGTATGCCGCTTGTCGAATATCTCGGGGATATCGTGCTCCACATCGACCTGACGCCGAACCTGGGGCGGTGCCTGTCGATGATCGGTGTGGCGCGGGAGGTGGCGGCGCTGCTGGGGAAACCGCTTCGCCTGCCCACGCCCTCTCCGCGCGAGGCAGGTGCGCCGATCGCCGGTCAGGTGACGGTGGAGATCCTCGATCCCGACCTGTGCCCGCGCTATTCGGCGGCCATCGTGCGCGACATCCGCATGGGGCCTTCGCCCCTCTGGATGCAGCAACGGCTGCTGCGCGCCGGCATGCGGCCGATCAACGTGGTCGTGGACGTCACGAACTATGTGATGCTGGAGTGGGGCCAGCCGCTGCACGCCTTCGACTATGAGCGGCTCCGCCCCAAGCCGGGGACGGACGGTCCGCCGGCGATCGTCGTGCGGCGGGGCCGGCCGGGCGAACGGATGACCACCCTGGACGGCGTGGAACGCGCCCTCGACCCGGAGCGCCTGCTCATTTGCGACGGAGAGGGACCTGTCGCGCTTGCGGGCGTGATGGGCGGGCTGGAAAGCGAGGTCACCGATGCTACCCGCCATGTGCTCCTCGAATCGGCCCACTTCGATCCGATCGCCATCCGCCGCACCGCGCAGGCGCTGCACCTGAACAGCGAGGCCTCGTTCCGCTTCGAGCGCGGGGTGGACCCCGAGGGCACGATCTGGGCGCTGCGGCGCGCTTGCGAGTTGCTCGAGGAGCTTGCGGGTGGGGTGACGGCCCAAGGGGTGGTCGACGTATACCCGCGCCCCTGGCAGGCACGCACTGTGCTGCTCCCGGCGCGCGAGGTAGAGCGGATCCTCGGGATCGAGATGACCGCCGAGGAAGTGGCCGGCCTGCTGCGCCCGCTCGGTTTCGGCTGTACCGTCGAAGGGGAAGCCGTGCGTGTGGACGTCCCCTCTTTCCGTCTGGACGTCTCCATCCCGGCCGACCTGATCGAAGAAGTGGCGCGCATGTACGGCTACGACCGGATCCCGGCGACGCTGCTGCGGGACGTCCTTCCCCCGCAACGGGGGAACCCGCTCCTGGAGCTGGAGGAACAGGTACGGGATATCCTGGCCGGCTGTGGCCTGGACGAGGTGATCACTTATTCCCTCACCAACCTGCGCAGCGTGGCACGGCTCACCCCCGGGGAACCGGAGGTGGACGGTTCGCGCTATCTCCGCCTGGCCAACCCCCTGACGCCGGAACGGGAATACCTGCGCCAGACGCTGATGAACTCCCTGCTGGAGGCGCTGGCACTGAACCTCCGGCACAGCGAGCGGGTGGCGATCTTTGAGATCGGGCGGGTATACCTGCCCCGTGAAGGGGAGGACACCCCCGAGGAACCCCCGATGGTCGGGATGGCGCTTTGCGGCCCTCGGGAGCCGGAAAGCTGGCTCCGGAAGGAGAGTGGCGAACTGGACTTTTTCGACCTGAAGGGGATTGTGGAAACGCTCCTGGAACGGTTGGGGATCGAGGGTGCGCGCTTCGAGCCCTCGGACCATCCAACCTTTCAGGCCGGCCGGCAGGCCTGGCTCGTCCTTGGGGATGAGCGGGTCGGCGTGTTCGGGGAGATCGACCCCCGGGTGCGCGAGCAGTTCGAGCTGCCCGCGCGACGGGTCGCCCTGGCCGAGTTCCGGCTGCTTTCCTTGCTGGCGCACACGGCGCCCCACCGCTTCAGGCCACTTTCCCGCTTCCCGGCCGTCCTCCAGGACATCGCCGTGGTGGTGGACGAGGGAGTGGCAGCGGCACGCGTGGCCGAGGTCATCCGCCGTGCAGGGGGGGAGTGGCTGCGTGGGGTCGATTTGTTCGACGTCTACCGGGGAAGTCCTTTGCCCCAGGGGAAGGTCAGCCTGGCGTACCGGCTGACCTTCCAGGCGATGGAACGCGTGCTGCGCGAGGAGGAGGTCAACCGCATCCGGGAGAAGCGCATCGTCCCTGCGCTGGAGCGCGAGCTCGGGGCGACGATCCGTGCCGCTTCCGGCACAGGGTCGGCTTCGTAAGACGGCGCGCTTCCTGGCGGCAGCGTAAGCGTCCGTTGCCTGCCCGAACGGGCTTACGGAGGTTCTCTTGCCGTACAAGGTGCTGATGGTCGCGCCGACCTCCTTCTTTTCCGATTACGGGTGCCACATCCGCATCCTGTCCGAGACCACGCACCTGCAATACCTGGGGCACCGCGTGGTCATCTGCACCTATCACAACGGCGATGACCTGCCGGGACTGGATATCCGCCGCAGTCTGGGCGTTCCCTGGATCCAGCGTCCGGTCGTGGGGAGCAGCCGCCACAAGTACTACCTGGACGTTATGCTGGGGCTGCGGACGCTCGAGGTGGCGATCCGCGAGCGGCCGGACGTCATCCATGCGCACCTGCACGAGGGAGCGCTGATCGGCTCCCTGGTTGGTCGCCTCCTGGGTATCCCGGTGCTCTTCGACTTCCAGGGAAGCCTGACCTCGGAGATGATCGACCACCACTTCCTGAGCCCGGACAGCCGCTGGTACCGCTTCTTCTTCTGGCTGGAGCGCTGGATCAACCGCCTGCCCCGGGCGGTGGTGACGAGTTCCTGGAACGCGGCGCGGGTGCTGCGGGAAGCGTTTCACTTTCCTCCGGAGCGGCTGTTCACCGTGCCCGACGGGGTCGATACCGAGCACCTGAAGCCGATGGACGACATCCCCGGATGGCGCGAGAAGCGTGCGCGGCTTCGGGCCGGGTTGGGCATCCCCGCCGAGGCGAAGGTGGTCGTCTACCTGGGGTTGCTCGCGCCGTACCAGGGGACAGATCTCCTGCTTGAGGCTGCGCGCTTGCTCCTCCAGGAGATGCCCGATCTCTATTTTCTCATCATGGGCTTCCCGGGTGTGGACCGTTACGCAGCGCAGGCGCGCGCTCTGGGCATCCTGGAGCGCACCCTCTTTCCGGGGCGCATTCCGTACATCGAGCGGCACCGATTCCTCGCGCTGGGGGATGTGGCCGTGGCCCCGAAGATGTCCGCGACCGAGGGGAGCGGCAAGATCTGCGACTATATGGCGATGGGGCTCCCGGTGGTCGCCTTCGATACACCCGTGAACCGGGAGATGCTCGGCGACCTCGGGATCTACGCGGAGTATGGGAACGCGGCGAGCCTGGCGCAACGCCTGGCCGAGATCCTGCGCGACGAGGAGCGTGCACGGAGCCTCGGACAACGGCTCCGCGAGCGGGCGGTCGAGCATTTTTCCTGGGCCCGAGGGATCCATCAGATCGTCGATCTGTACCGCCGTATTGGTGCGCGCGAGTCGCTGCGTTTGCGCGAGGCGTGAAGTATATTGTATAATGAAAGTAGCCCTGGTTCTTCTGCTTCGCTGCGGGGCAGGTGGTGAGTACAACGGTATGGGAAGCGAAACGGTCCGGTTACGCGATGCCATCGCTTGGCCGGAAAGGAGGTGGTAGGAGAGGCCCTGTGCAGTTTCTTTTCCCGTAAGAAAGACTCTGAGGAGGTCCGAAGATGCGCAAGGGAATCTTGAGTGTACTGGCAGTTACCCTGGTGCTCGTCATGGTCCTGAGCGCCTGCGGTCCGGCTGCTACGCCGCAGCCCACCCAGCCCCCGCAGCCCACCCAGCCACCCCAGCCCACCCAGCCCCCGCAGCCGACGGCCACTCCGGTGCCGAAGATCAAGGTCGGCCAGGTGACCGACGTGGGCGGCATCGACGACCGCTCCTTCAACGCGACCGCGTGGAAGGGCGTCCAGGACGCGATTGCCCAGCTCGGGATCGAGGGCAAGTACCTGGAGTCGCAGCAGCAGACCGACTATGAACGCAACATCAAAGAGTTCGTCGATCAGAAGTACGACCTGATCATCACCGTCGGCTTCCTGCTCGGAACGGCGACAGCCACGGCCGCGCAGCAGAACCCCGACCAGAAGTTCGCGATCGTCGACTACTCCTATCCGGACTGCTGGCCGGGCGCGGTGCCGGGCAAGGACTGCGGATCCGACAAGGAACTGCCCAACGTCCTGGGCCTGACCTTCTCCACCGATGAGGCGGCCTTCCTGGCCGGGTATCTCGCCGCCGGGATGAGCAAGACCGGCAAGGTCGGTACCTTCGGCGGCATCAAGATCCCGCCCGTGACGATCTTCATGGTCGGCTTCGAGAAGGGCGTGCAGTACTACAACGAAAAGCATGGCACGAACGTCCAGGTGCTCGGCTGGAAGACCGATCCGGCGATGGAGGGGTGCGGCGACGGCCTCTTCACCGGGAACTTTGAGAGCACGGACGACGGCCGCCGCTTCGCGACCTCGCTCATGGACGAAGGTGCCGATATCATCCTTCCCGTGGCCGGCCCTGTGGGGTTGGGCTCCGCCGCCGCCTGCAAGGAGCGCGGGATGATGATGATCGGCGTGGACACCGACTGGTACATCTCCGCTCCGGAATACAAGGAAGTCTACCTGACGAGCATCCTGAAGAACATGGACGTGGCCGTCTTTGACACGATCAAGACAGTCGTGGACGGCACGTTCAAGGGTGGCAAGTATGTCGGCACGCTGAAGAACAACGGGGTCGGCATCGCCCCGTTCCACGAGTTCGAGGAGGCCGTGCCGGCCGAGCTGAAGGCCGAACTGGAGCAGATCAAGGCCGACATCATCGCGGGCAAGATCAACACCGGCTGGGCGGACTGCCAGTAGCCGGACCGGCAGATCGGGAACGCTGAAGGGGGCGGCGCAGGCCTGTGGGGTCTGCACCGCCCCTTTCCCGGATAAGGGGGTGGCATGGCACCGATCCTGGAACTGAAGGGCATTACCAAGGCCTTCCCCGGTGTCCTGGCCAACGACCACATCGACCTGACGCTCGAGGAAGGGGAGATCCACGCCCTCCTGGGGGAGAACGGGGCCGGGAAGACGACGCTGATGAACATCCTGTACGGCCTCTACACCCCCGACGAGGGGGAGATCTTTATACGGGGCAAGCCTGTCCGCATCCGCGGACCGAACGATGCCATCGCCCAGGGCATCGGTATGGTCCACCAGCACTTTATGCTGGTCCCGGTCATGACGGTAACGGAAAACGTCATGCTCGGGGTAGAATCGCTCCTGCAGCCCTACTCGTGGAAAGGCTTTTTCTCCTTTACTGGCATCGCCGGGGGGGTACTTTCCCTCCTGCAACTGTTCAACCGGCTGATCGTCGGTGGGGGGCCGTTTCTCGTCCCCTGGCTGGTCGGGTCCGCCATCGCCTTCGCCGGGGCGGCGTTGCTCTACGGGTTGCTTGTGTTCCTGACCCTGGCGTTACGGCGCGGATGGCGCTGGTTCCTGCTAGCGGACAACGCCGTCCGCTTGGTGGCCCTGGCCGCGGTGTCCGCCAGCTCCCCTGCGGCACTCGGTTTCCTTTTCGGGGCGAACCCGACCGTCGCCCGGTACATCCTGGGCACGCTCCTGCTCTCGCTCTTCGGCACCGCGCTCGATTACGGCGTCGTGGAAACGCTCCGCTCCTTCCTGAACCGCCGCCAGGTGGCAGAGCGTGTCCGGCAGATTTCGGAGCAGTACGGACTGCAGGTCGATCCCCATGCGTACATCAAGGACCTGCCGGTCGGCGTGCAGCAGCGGGTCGAGATCATCAAGGTGCTGTACCGTGCCGCGGACATCCTCATCCTGGACGAGCCGACCGCTGTCCTCACCCCGCAGGAGGTCGAGGAACTCTTCGAGATCATCCGCTCCCTGGTCGCCCAGGGCAAGTCGATCATCTTTATCACCCACAAGCTGAAGGAGGTGCTTGCGATCGCGGACCGCATCACCGTGCTTCGCGCCGGCCGCGTGGTGGGGACGACGACCCCCCGGGAGACCACGGAGGCCGCCCTGGCGGCGATGATGGTGGGGCGCGAGGTGATCCTGACGGTGGAAAAAGGGCCGGCGCAACCGAAGGAAACCGTCCTGGAGGTACGGGACCTCCGGGTGCGGGACGATCGGGGCAACCTGGCGGTCAACGGTGTCTCGTTCGAGGTGCAGGCGGGCGAGATCTTTGGCGTGGCCGGTGTGCAGGGGAACGGGCAGACGGAGCTTGTGGAGGCATTGACCGGGCTGCGGCCGGTCGAGTCCGGTAAGATCTGGATCCTTGGCGAGGAGACAACGCACGCCGACCCCCGGCGGATCATCGAGCTCGGAGTGGCGCACATCCCCGAGGATCGCCAGCACGACGGACTGGTACTCAGCTTCCCGGTAGCGGACAACCTGGTGCTCTGCAACTACTATCGACCGCCGTTCGCGCGGTGGATCCTGATGCAGGAGCGGGAAGTGCAGCGGGTCGCGTCCGATTTGGTCGAGCAGTTCGACGTCCGCACCCCGAGCATCCTGGTGCCGGCCTCCAACCTGTCCGGAGGCAACCAGCAGAAGGTGATCGTGGCGCGGGAGCTTTCCCGTCCCATCCGTCTCCTGGTCGCCGCACAGCCCACGCGGGGGCTCGATGTCGGCTCGATCGAGTACATTCACCAGCAGCTGGTGCGGAAGCGGGACGAGGGGTGCGCGGTTTTCCTCGTTTCCACGGAGCTCGACGAGATCCTCTCTCTGGCCGACCGGATTGCGGTGATGTACCGCGGACAGTTCCTGGCGATCCTGAAGGCTGAAGAGGCGACCAAAGAGCGGTTGGGGTTGCTGATGGCTGGTATCCATCCGGAAGAAGAGCGTGCCTTCGTGCCGGCTGCCGTCGGGAGGCTATCATGAGCGGCAGCACCACAGAGGTCCGTGCGGTTCCTGTCCCGCGGGCGCGCGGAATCAACTGGGCACGCGTCGGGCAGACGCTGCTCGTGTACTCGCTCGCGTTCCTGAGCGCGCTGATCGTGAGCGCCCTCTTCATCGCCTTCTCCGAAATGGAGGTCTACCAGGCTTTCGGGGAAGGGATCGGCCGCGGTTTCGCGAAAGTCGGAGCAGTGGTCGGCAACGCGTACTGGGCGCTCCTGCGCGGCGGCTTCGGCAGTGCCTACAACCTCAGCGAGAGCCTGACCGCGAGTGTCCCCTACATCTTTGCCGGCCTGGCGGTGGCGCTGGGGTTCCGCTGCGGGCTCTTTAACATCGGGGTGGAAGGTCAGCTCTTCATGGGGGCGATCGCCTCCGCTTACCTGGGCTATGCCGTTAAGGGCTTGCCGGCATATCTCCATGTCCCGCTCGCGTTGCTGGGCGGGGCAGTGGCCGGCGCGCTCTGGGCCGCCCTCCCGGGTTTGCTCAAGGCCTGGCGCGGGGCCCACGAGGTGATCACCACGATCATGATGAACTACATCGCCTTCCGCCTCACCGACTACCTCCTGACCGGTCCGATGAAGCGTCCCGGCTACGCGCCCGTGAGCCCGATCATCGAGGATACAGCCAAGCTCTACCGGTTCAACCCCGAGTTGCGCTTCCATATCGGGTTCTTCATCGCCCTCGGCGTTGCGGTGCTCGTCTGGTGGTTCCTGTGGAAGACGACGCTGGGGTTCGAAATCCGCACCGTTGGTGCCAATCCGGATGCAGCGCGCTACGCAGGGATCAGCGTGACGCGCAACTTTGTCGTGGCTATGGGGCTGAGCGGCGCGCTGGCCGGCCTTGCCGGGGCGAACGAAGTGCTCGGGGTGAACTACTTTATGGCCCAGGCCTTCTCCTCCGGCTATGGCTTTGACAGCATCGCGCTCGCTTTGCTGGGTAAAAGCCACCCGGCCGGGGTAGTGCTTTCCTCCTTCCTCTGGGGCTTCTTGCGGTCCGGGGCGAAGGGGATGGAATCGCGCGCCGATGTGCCGATCGACATCATCTTTGTCATCCAGGCGCTCGTGATCATGTTCGTTGCAGCTCCTGAGCTGGTGCGCGTGATCTACCGCATCCGCGCCGTGCGCGAGGCGGAGGAAGCGGTCTTTACCCGCGGATGGGGAAGCTAGGTATAAGGACGTAACGATCCTCGTGCACATCGCGGGTCGTCGCTCGGAAAGGAAAGGCATGGAGAAAAAAGCGTTCTTACCGGCAGCTGCCGGTTGGGGATTGCTCATCGTGGGGTGCGTGCTCGCCGTTCCTGGGCTCCCGGCGATCCTGTTTTCCCTCGGCTTGCAGCGGCCCTTGAGGCTGATCGAGTTCGCCCTCCTTGCCTATCTGCTGCCGCTTGTGGTGGCGCTACCGCTGCTGCGCAGCGTACGGCGCTGGATGTCCGCGGAAGGGGGCTTGCTCTCGGGCGCTCTGATGGCGCTGGGGGGGCTGTGGGCGCTGGCTGGCCCGGCCTCGGCACGCCTTCTCGGACCCTGGCTGCTGCAGGTGCATACCGTCAAGCCGCTGGGCCTGCTGCTTGCGGGTAGCCTTCCCCCGCTTCTGGGGCTTGCCTTCTGGGGACAGGCCTGGGGCATCCGTCCGACGGCGCGCGCCGCGATCCACCGCGTGGGCGGATGGGTGTACCTGGCGGTCGGCCTGCTTCCGCTCGGGTTCGGCCTGGCGGCACTCGCCCGGGGGGAACCGGTCCTCCTCCTCTCCTGGCTGTGTGAGCTCTGCCTGGTACTCGTGATGGCTGCCTGGCTGTTCGAGCTGCCCACGGCGGCGATGGGAGCCTTCTTCTGTTTCCTGGGCTTGTTTACCGGCCTGTTGTTCCTTCCCGCCATTTCCCCGGAACAGGTTTCCACCTTCGTTCTCAACCCGGCCGGTGGTCGCGTGGCCTGGAGCGTGCCCAACGCCGTTTTTCCCACCGCGCTCCTGGTGGGCCTCCTTGTGACGGGCGCCTTGGGCATGGGTCTCTGGCAGGCGGTGCGGGAAAAACCGCTCGGAAGAACGCTGGTGGGTGCCCTGCTGGGTGTTGGAGCACTCGCAGCGGCGATCCTCTTCGGCCTGCGCTACGGGCTGAGTAGCGGGATCTTTCTCCTGGCCGTGTTCCTGCTTGTGTTCAGCCTGTCCGCCTGGCAAATCTGGCGCACGCGGGAGACGAACGCCATCCTGGGGAGTATCCTCTTCCTTTTCATCCTTGCCTTCCTGGTATGGGCCAGCCGGGGACAGGAATACAACTTTACCGGGCTCCTGCAGGGGATGCTCGAAGCAGCAACCCCGATCGCGCTCGGGGCGCTGAGCGGCATCTGGTGCGAACGTTCCGCGGTGATCAACATCGCCATCGAAGGAATGCTGCTTTCGGGTGCCTTTACCTCGGTGGTCGTCGCCAGCGCCACCAAGAGCCTGCTCCTCGGCTTGCTGGTCGGCATGCTCACCGGGGTGGTGCTCGCGGCGCTCCTGGCGGTGCTCGCCATTCGCTTCAAGGTGAACCAGATCATCGCGGGTACGGCGATCAACATCTTTTCGGTGGGGGTCACGAGTTTCCTCTCCGCTCGCGTGCTTGCGGAACGGCAGGACCTGAACGCTTCGGAGAACTTTCAGCTGATCGCGACGCCGGTCCTCGGGCGCATCCCGGTGATCGGGCCGGTGTTCCTGCAGAACAACCTGATCATCTACCTGATGCTCATCCTCGTGATCGTGACCCACGTCGTGCTCTTTTCCACCCGCTGGGGGCTGCGCAGCCGCGCCGTAGGCGAGCACCCACTGGCAGCGGATACCCTGGGGGTGAACGTCTTTCGCACGCGCTACATCAACGTGCTCATCGGAGGGCTGATCGCCGGCCTGGGCGGGGCCTATTTCACCCTCGGTTCGGTCGGGCGCTTCGACGAAGTGATGACGGCCGGCCGCGGCTTCATCGGGCTGGCCGCTATGATCTTCGGGCGCTGGACGCCGTTCGGCGCCTTCGGCTCCTCGCTCATCTTTGGTTTTGCCTCTTCGCTCCAGATGAAGCTGGGGATCCTGAAGGTGCCGATCCCGTCCGAGTTCCTGCTGATGGCACCGTATCTTGCCACGATCGTCGTTCTGGCGGGCGTCGTGGGGAGGGCCACACCTCCAGCTGCCGACGGGCAGCCGTACGAGAAGCAGTAGCGAGGGGTTTCGGACCGCGGCAACCCCGTGCCACGCACGTTTACGGGGGGCAAAGGCGCAGCCTGCGCCCACCCGGCGTGGGTAGCACGTTTCCGGGTCGACGAAGGCACTGCCTTCGCCGACCCGGATACAAAAGGCGCCCGACTGCTCGCAGCGCTAGTATCCCGACGTACGCAGGGAGAGGATCGCCACTTCCCGCGCCTCTATGGCCACCAGAGGCAGGGTGACACCGGAGGTAGGGCAATCGTTCAGCACGGCCCCAAGGTCCCCCTCGGCCTGCGGCAACCCGCTGTCCTCCAGTGCCACCCCGCGCGGCGCGGCCAGGACGAGCGCCACCCGATAGCTCCCAGCCCCTGGCAGCGCCAGGGTGAAGCGCCCGTCGGCGCCGGTTACCGCGCTGCCCAGCCACCCAGAGGTACCCGTGACCACGAGTGTGGCGCCGACCAACGGGCGGCCGGCATCGTCGTATAGGGTCCCCTCCAGACGGGGGGAAGGCAGGGTCTGGTCGCTTCGCTTGGCGAGCTCTACGAGCTCCACCGTCAGTACTTCCCCGGGACAGCCCGCTTTGGCCAGGTACGCTCGACCCAGCTCCGGCTGCTCAGGCGCGGAGGTGGGCTGGGGCGCGACCATCGGCATCGGCAGGGGCGAACCCGCCGCAGGGGGATTGGCCGGCGGGCCCTGCGGCGCGCGCACTTCCCGCAGCCGGGCCTGGGATCCCAGCCCCTGGTACAGGAAGAGCGTCAGCGCAACGAGCAGCACGACGGCCGCGGAGGCGACCGGAAGCAGCCGCACCCAGAGCGAGCGGGCCGGCCGGCGGCCCGGCAACGCGGCCCGCACCCGGAACCAGAGCTCCCGGGAGGGCTCTCGCCGGGGGAGCGCTCGCAGGGCCTCACCGATCTTCCGATAATCGTCAAGCACCCGTGCGCACTCGGGGCAGTCTGCCAGGTGCGTCTCCACCCGGGCCCGATCCTCGGGACTCAGTTCGCCGTCCCGATAGGCGGAAACCAGGAGCTTCCAAGCCTCATGCTTCATCCTTCCACCTCCCCGGCCATCTGCCGGAGGAGTCCGCGCAGCTGTTCCCGCGCGCGGAACAGCGCAACCCGTACGGTGGTCAGCGGCTCGCCCGTAACCTGCCCGATCTCTTCGTAGGTGAGCCCTTCGAATTCCCGGAGCAGAATGTAAGCGCGATACCGTGGCGACATCCGCTGTAAGGCGCGCTGTACCAGTTCGTGTTGCTCATGCAGGACGGTTTCCCGTTCCGGGTCGTAAGTCGACGAGAGCCGGTGGCGCAAGCGGTCGTCCAGCGGAAGTTCACCACGCCGCTTGCGCCGCCGCAGGTGGTCCAGCCCGGTTGTGAAAACGATGCGCCGCAACCAGGGGCCGAGGCTGCCCGGATCGCGCATCGTGCGGAGCGCGCGATACGCTTTGATAAAGGCCTGCTGTACGACATCCTCCGCCTCGTCGGGGTTGCCCACCAGGTGCTGCGCCAGGCTGTAGAGGGCTCCCTGGTAACGGTAGAAGATCTGGGCGAAGGCATCCTCATCGCCACGGCGAGCCGCTTCCACCCAGGCCCGCTCTTCTGCTTCTGTCATCGCCGACCTCGTCCTGCGTCAGACAGACGCGGTATTCGGTAGAAGGTTTCGCCCGCAACATTATCCCTCGGGCCGGCGGGCCAGGAAGAGCATCCGCTCCCCCTGGTCGTCATAGGGGTCCAGGTCGTAGCTCCCGTATACACCCTCGATCTGGAAACCGGCCGCGCGCAGCATCCGCTCGGCCTCGGGACGGTACAGGTAGCGCAGGGGGAACGTCTGCACGGTCCGTTCCACCCCTCCCGCGGCGTCCATGCGATCGTAGATAAAGGTCGTAGTGAGGAGCTGGCGGGCATAGTCGGCCTGGCGGGAGACGAACTTGAGCACCGGGTTGCCGGTGTCCGGATCCGTAAGCACTTTTTCCAGGACGAGCTCACCGGAGGCAGGGGCAAGGAAATCGGGGTGCGGCGGGAAGAGGTCCAGGGCGAGCACCCCTCCGGGGGCAAGGTGTGCAAACAACCGCCGCAGCGCTTCTTCCTGTTCCTCCGCTTCCGCAAGGTGCATCAGCGTGTTCACCGCGAGGATGGCCAGGACGAAACGCTGCTCGAGCGCGAGGTTGCGGAGATCCGCCTGCACCAGCCTTACCCGTCGGGCAAGGCGAGGGCCGGCGGCTAAGACTTTTGCCTTTGCCCGCGCGAGCATGGCTGGCAGCTGCTCCACGCCCACCACCCGGTAGCCGGCGCGCGCGAGGGCCAGCACCAGCCGGCCTGTCCCGCACCCGGCTTCGAGGATCGGGGAACCCGTGCGCTGGGCCAGGGCCAGGTAGAAGGGAATATCGTCCTCGTATCCCCCCTGGTCCAGATCGTACCAGCGGGCGAATCGCTCCCACGCGTCCATAGTGGGTCTCCCGAGCGCATCCAAGGGCTGCCTGGTCTCAGTATAACCGAGTCTATGTTCATATGCAAGGCGATGTAGGGTTGTATTCGCTTCTGGGTATCTATTCTGCTTTCCGCACCCTGTCCCAAGCGGCTTTGCCGCGATTCCCTCCCTTCTCCTGACCGAAAGTCAAGTGAGGAAAGGTAGTGCCGCCGCGAGCAACGGGGGAGGGGTAAGGCCGAATCGTTACTCGGCAAGAAAACAAATCGCTAGGGCAGCCCGCCCTAGCGCGATGCCGAAGGTGGGACTCGAACCCACATGAGGGGCGACCCTCAACGGTTTTTGAGACCGTCGCGTCTGCCGGTTCCGCCACTTCGGCGCTATTTCCAGTATACCGAGGACGGCCAAAGCTGT
>JBDOIE010000221.1:0-3431 GCA_041082245.1 Chloroflexia bacterium | reverse complement strand
TCCTTTTACCGGGCCAACAAGAGGCCAGGAGGTGAAAGCGATGAAAGGGCGTATCCTCACAGGACACCGACCGACCGGTCCGCGCCACCTGGGACATCTCCTGGGCACCCTGGAGAACTGGGCTCGCCTGCAGGACGAATACGAATGCTTTTTCCTCATCGCAGACTATCACGCACTCACCACCGACTATGAGCATCCGCGCCAGTTGCCCCGGCAGGTGCTCGAGGTACTGCTCGACTGGCTGGCGGCCGGCATCGACCCCCGCCGGAGCACGATCCTCCTGCAGTCCGCGGTCCCGGAGCACGCGGAGCTGGCCCTCCTGCTCGGCATGCTGGTCACCGTGCCACGCCTGGAGCGCAACCCGACCTACAAGGAGCTTGTGGAACAGCTTGGGCTGAGCGAACGGGCGTCGCTCGGCCTCCTGGCCTACCCGGTGCTGCAGGCTGCGGACATCCTGATCTACCGGGCCGATGCCGTTCCAGTGGGCGAAGACCAGCTTCCCCATATCGAGCTCACCCGCGAGATCGCCCGCCGCTTCAACAGCCTCTACGGCTTTACCTTCCCCGAGCCGCAGGCCCTGCTAAGCGCGACCCCTCGCCTCCCCGGAACGGACGGCCGGACCATGCACTCGAGCTACCGGAACACGATCGTGCTCTCGGCCGCCCCCGAGGAGATCCGGGAAGCCGCAGCAGGCATGGTGACCGACCCGGCGCGCATTCATCCCACGGACCCGGGCCATCCGGAAGTCTGCCCGGTCTTTGCGTACCACCGCGCGCTAGCACCGGCCGAGGCCGGGCTGGTGGAGGACGCCTGCCGACGGGGGGAAATCGGGTGCGTCGGCCACAAACGCACGGTCGCCGAGCGGCTGGTGGAACGCCTCGAACCGTTCCGCCGCATCCGTCAGGAGATGGCCGGCCGGGAGGACACACTCTGGGACATCCTGCGCGAGGGCAGCCAGCGCGCCCGCGCGCTGGCCCAGGTGACGCTTTCCCAGGTACGGGCCCGTATGGGGCTTG
Organism: Chloroflexia bacterium; assembly: GCA_041082245.1. Classification (GTDB taxonomy): domain Bacteria; phylum Chloroflexota; class Chloroflexia; order DTKN01; family DTKN01; genus DAOTVY01. The sequence goes on along the minus strand of JBDOIE010000221.1, from coordinate 2,415 downwards.
CACAGAGCGCGCTCCCGATCGCGCTACGCGCCCGGCAGGGCGCCGATCTCTCGGGCAAGGTGTGCTGTTAACCGGCGGGGGCTTCGCCGGGCGGCGTCCGCCGCTCGCGTTTCAGCCACTTCTCGAGCAGTGCCCGCCACTCCTGCTCGGGAAGGCGCGGGGCGTCGTAGAAGCCCGCGGCCGCCCGCTGGCGCTGCGCTTCGTAGAGCAGCATCGCTGCGGCCACGCTCACGTTCACGCTCTGCACCATCCCGCGCATCGGGATGTACAGCAGGCCGTCTGCGGCCTCCAGCGCTTCCTGAGAAACGCCGCGGTTCTCGTTTCCCAAAACGATCGCCGTGGGCTGCGTCCAGTCGATTTCGTGGGGCTGCAACGCTCCCTGTGCCAGCGCGGTTGCATAGATGCGCATCCCTTGTCCCCGAAGCGCGGCATACGCTTCCTCCACGGAACGATGTTCGTGGATCGTCAGCCAGCGTTGGGCGCTTCCGGCCGCCCGCGGCGCGATGCGCGGTCGTTCCTCCACCGTGTAGACCAGGTGCACCGTCCCGATCCCTACAGCTTCGCAGGTCCGCAGCACCGCGCCCAGATTCCCGGGGTCGCACAGGTTCTCGAGGACAACGGTGAGGTCCGGCTGACGCCGGGCAAGGGTGGCGAGCATCCTGGCGTACCGCCGCGGGGTGATGCCGGGCGGCGGAGGGCCGGCCTCCAGGAGCGGTTCCGGAGGCGGCACCGGCGTGCGCACGATGTACACGCGCTTTGGGCGACGTCCCAAGCTCTACCTCCAACGCCAAAATGCGGAACCTATTGTATATCCGCGCCCATTCCTGCGCAAACCGTTTGTTTGACGATATGTCCACCCTGTGGTATACTTACGTCCATCAGCAATCAGGAGAAACGCGATGGGCAGGCACCGTCCGAAAAAGATCACCAAGGCGAATCACGGCAAGCGGCCGGCGTGCCGAAAGAAGATCCGGCGCTGGCGCCACTAGGTTCTTTTCTTCTGCGACCTGCGGATAGGGGCGCTGTTGCGCCCCTACTTGTTTTTCCCCCTGTTCTGGGCTATAATAGGCATGCCGGCTGGTTTCCCAGAAGATCCATAGATCGTCACGGCGGAACCTCTCCGAGGTTGCGGCGGCAAGGAACAGGGAGCGGGCACGAGCGATGTTCGCCGAGCTGGGCATTCGCGCGGGAGAGCGTATCGCGCTGGTGGGGGCAGGGGGAAAGACCTGCCTGGCCAGGCGGTTGATCGAAGAAGCTCGGGCGCGTGGCTGGACGGCCGTTTTCACCACCACGACCCGCATCCTCCCGCCGGAGGGACTTCGGCTCGTGGTGGGAATGGAAGCCTTGCACGAGAACACGCTCCGCGAAAGCGGGGCGCTGTGTGTAACCGCCTGCTGGCTTCCCGAATGGGACGATACCGCCGCCGGCCGCCAGCAGAAGCTCGGCGGCTTTTCCCGGGAACAGGTGGATCGGCTGGCCGATTTCCTGAAGCCGGACCTTCTGGTGGTGGAAGCCGACGGTTCCCGCCATCTCCCGCTGAAAGCCCCCGCTGCACACGAGCCGCAGATCCCCCCTTCGACCACGCTCGTGCTCGTACTGGCCGGCCTTTCTTCCCTCGGGCGGCCACTGGACGCGAGAACCGTCCACCGTCCGGAACGCGTGGCCGCCCTGACGGGAACCCTCCTGGGGACGCGGATCGATCCCGCGCTGATCGCGGGCGTCCTTGGGCACCCCGAGGGCGGTCGCAAAGGTGTGCCACCAGGCGCACGGGCCGTGGCCGTGCTGACCCAGGCGGACGTGCGACGTCGCCCGGCCGGGCGCGAGGTCGCCCGGCGCTTGCTCGGGAGGCGAGCGTTTCCCCGCGTGCTGCTGACCGACCTGGACGATCCGGCCTTGCCGGTCGAGGTGTGGCCCCGTCTTTCCACAGGCGGAAAAGTGCACGCTGTGGTGCTCGCCGCTGGCGGATCGGAGCGGATGGGGCAAAACAAGCTTCTCCTGCCTTTGGCGGGAAAGCCGCTGGTGGCCCACGCGGTGGACGCAGCGCTCGGTTCCCAGGCCGATAGGGTCTGGGTCGTGCTGGGCGCGCGGGCACCGGAAGTGCGCGCCGCACTCGCCGACCGCCCGGTCCGCTTCCTGCACAATCCCTCGTGGCCGGAAGGCCTTTCCAGCTCCATCCGCCGTGCCCTGGACGGGCCTCCCGGACACGGGGCAGCGGTCCTGTTCCTCGCGGGCGATATGCCGTTTGTGCCGCCGGACCACCTGGACCGGTTGATCGGGCGGTATTGCGCGAGCGGCGCCCCGGCGGTCTGGAGCCGAACGGAGGGGATTCGCGGGATTCCAGCGCTCTTTGACGCGCGCCTCTTCCCCGCTCTGCGAGCGCTCCGTGGCGATGTCGGAGGGCGTGCGCTGCTGGGG
>JBDOIE010000204.1:0-1188 GCA_041082245.1 Chloroflexia bacterium | reverse complement strand
AGTTCATCGGTGGAGTCCACATTCCCTCCTGGGGTCTTTCCGATGGAACCCTGCGCCTGCTCGCGCTAACCCTGCTGGCCTACCTTCCCCAAGCCACAGGCATTTACCTGATAGAGGAACCGGAGAACGGCGTGCATCCCCGGGCTCTGGAAGCAGTTTTCCAGTCGCTCAGCTCTGTCTACGGCGGTCAAGTCCTGCTCGCGACACACTCGCCGCTGCTGGTGGCGATGGCTGATCCCGCCCAATTACTCTGCTTCGCTCGAACCGAGGAGGGAGGGACCGACATCGTGCGGGGGGATCTGCACCCAGCGCTGCGCGACTGGCGGCGCGACGTCAACCTCGCGGTCTTGTTCGCTTCGGGAGTCCTGGGGTGAAGCCGCAGGGGCCTGACCTCGACTTGATCGTGCTCGTGCCGGACAAGAACATGCAAGAAGGTCTTCGCAGCCTGCTCACACGGGCGCGTGATCTCGGGATTCGCCACGATTTGAAATACGAAGTTTGGGCGCATCCTTACCGCGATCCCGGCGTTCGCCTGGAATGCCAGGAGTTTCTGCGGCCCTTTCTCCGGCGTGCCTCGCGGGCGCTGGTGCTCTTTGACCGCGAGGGCTCGGGGGCAGAATGCGCCACGCGAGTTCAGATCGAGGCCCAGGTCCAAGAGAAGCTCGACGCAAACGGGTGGCGGGGGCGCTCGGCGGTCGTCGTCATAGACCCGGAGCTGGAGCTCTGGTTCTGGGGCGACTGGCGGGCATGCGCGACGGTGCTTGAGGTCGCCTCGTCAGGAACAACGCTGTGGGACCTGCTCCGGCAGGAGGGACAGATACCCGCGCAGGAAGGCAAGCCCGCTCAACCCAAGGAAACCCTCGAGAAGATCCTCCGGCGCCTGCAACGGCCGCGCTCGTCAGCCCTCTACCGCTCCGTGGCGCAAGCGGCGTCGCTACGCTCCTGCAAAGACCCGGCATTCCAGAAGCTGTGCAAGTGCCTTCGCAATTGGTTCCCGTCCGCCACCGGAGTGCGCTGAGTTCGAGCTCACCGGGATTGTTTGATCAGCAGCAGAAGAACCACGGCGTCCGTGTGCGCCACGAGGCTGTGCGGGAGCTGCGGCGCCATCCAGACCCACGTCCCCGCGTGCGCCTCGCGCCGCTCCGGACCCAGCGCCAGGCCGACCTCCCCTTCGAGCACATGCAGAAC
>JBDOIE010000183.1:0-3588 GCA_041082245.1 Chloroflexia bacterium | reverse complement strand
GCGGCCAGTGCAGAAAGTATCGCTCGTCTCATCGTACCCCTCCTCGTGCACGCTACAAGCAGCACAACGACCGTACGGGGGCTCGCGAGGCCTTGCTGGGCGTTCTACCTCCTCCTGCACGGGAGGCTTTCCTAGAAGGAAAACATTCGCAAAGGGATTTGGCAAAAGCGAGTATAGCAAATGGCATAAGGGTATGTCAACCAGCGCCTTATGCGGGAAGTTGCGAAAAGCCAGATTCGTGATACAATGACCCACCACTTACCCTGCGCGCGAGCACTCGAGGGAAACATCTTTGCTACCGCATAGCCGGGAACCGTTCCAGAAAGGCTTGACTTATGGTTGAGGCCGTCAGGACTTTGCTGACCTCTGGAGGGGCTGTACTCTCCTTTCGAGTCGGAGAGCTCCACTGTGCTCTACCGATCGAGAGCGTCCGGCAGATCGTGGAGATGGTAGCCATCACTCCGCTTCCGGATGCACCGGAGATCGTGCCCGGGGTGATCAATTTCCATGGACAGGTCATCCCGCTGATCGACATGCGATTGCGCCTGCAGCAGCCTCCACATCCGTATACCCTGCGTACACCTATTCTCATCAGCCAACTGGACGATCACCTCGCCGGTCTGGTGGTCGACACGGTGCTGGGGGTGGCGGAGCTGCTGCCGCAGCAGCTCCAGGATCCGGCGCAGATCCTGCCCGAAGAGCTTTCGTCCCATCTGCTTTACCTCGCGGCCATCGCCCCGACGGCCGAAGGGGTGCTCTCGATTCTTGATCCCGGCGCGATCCTCCCCCAGCGGGAGAAACGGGCGCTCGTACGCGCGATGTCCCGACAACGCAAGAAAGGATGAAGACCGGGACATGGTCGTCGGCGATCCTCTCCCCGAAGAGACGTATGAGCGCTTCCGCGCCCTGATCTTGCAGCGAAGCGGGCTCCATTTCCCCGAAAAGCGCCGGCCGGATCTCGAACGCGGCCTGCGTGAAGCCTGGGCTCGCACCGGGTGTTCGTGTCTGGAGACCTATTTCCGTCTGCTTGAGGAAGCCCCTACCAGCGGGCCGCTCTGGGAGCAACTGATCGCCCAGGTTACCGTGGGCGAGACGTACTTCTTCCGCGATCGCGGCCAGTTCGAGGCCCTGCGCCAGTACGTGTTGCCCGAGATCATCGCCCGTCGGCGCTCCTTCTTGCGCCAGATACGCATCTGGAGCGCTGGCTGTTCTAGTGGCGAGGAACCGTATTCGATCGCCATCCTGCTCTGCGAACTTCTCCCTGACCTCGACGACTGGAACATCACCATACTGGCGACCGACATCAATCAGGAAGCACTGGCTAAAGCCCGAGCCGGCCGGTACAGGGAGTGGTCCTTCCGCGAGAAAGGTTGGGAGAGCCTCCGCGAACGATATTTTACCCGTCGAGGCGGCGAATGGGAAATCGCTGAGCGTGTGCGCCGAATGGTTACCTGGAACTATCTCAACCTGGTGGAAGACGCTTACCCCTCCCTGGCCAACAATACGGTAGCTTTCGATCTGATCCTTTGTCGTAACGTGACCATATATTTCACGCCGGAATTGGTGCGACAGGTCATCGATCGGTTGTACGAGGCACTGGTAGAAGAAGGCTGGCTCATCGTGGGAGCTTCAGAGCTTTCCCCGATGACCTATGCTCGCTTTCAGGCGCGGACCTTTCCCGGGGCAGTGCTCTACCAGAAGGGTCGGAGCGTTTCCCGTTATGACTTTCCCGGGTTGTCGAAGGGGGAGCAAGCCGCGGCACCGATGCCCGCTGCGGTCCCGGTCCGCGGGCTCTCCCCTGTTCGATCCGCTGGGCCCCGGCCTGACTTCCCCGACGGAGAAGTGCCCCCGGTGGTGCCCAAGGCGGAAGAGAAGACTCCCCCGGCGGATCCCTGTGCGGAGGCGCTGGCTGCCCTGGAGCAGGGGCGCACCGGGGAAGCGCTGGAGCACCTCCAACGACTCTTGGAAAGGGCGCCCGGGTGCGCCCGCGCTTACCTGCTGGTGGCCCGGATTCGCGCGAACGCCGGCCTGTGGGAAGAAGCCCGCCGCTGGTGCGAGAAGGCCATCGAACTCGATCCGTTGCTCACAGAGGCCTACTTTCTTCTTTCGCTCATCCACAGCCAGGAGGGCCGTACGGACGAAGCGTTGACGGCGATGAAGCGGGTCGTGTACCTTGAGCGCGATGCTGGGCTAGCGCATTACTGCTTGGCCAACCTCTACCAGGAACGGGGCGACACAATTCGTGCCCGCAAATCTCTGGAAAATGCCGCCCGGCTACTGGAGAAATTGCCGCCTGAGACCGTTGTGCCGTGGTCGGATGGGATGACCGCTGGGCGGCTACTCCTAGCCGTAAGGCGCCAGCTGGGGAAAGACAACTGGCGCTAGCGGCACGGAAAAAGCTTTGCCAGGAGGATAAAATGACGGTCACTCAAGGGCAGGACGGGATCCGGGATCTACTCCAAACCCGCCGCGCACAGTTCGCCTTGAGCGTCAGCCGGATGATGGCCTGGGGTGCTGCCCCCGCGATCGTTGCGCTGATCGCTGTCTGGTTGGTCTTCCAGAAGTATGTCCAGTTGCTGATGCTGGCTGGTGCAGGCATGCTGATTTCCCTGGCTGGAGTCCTCTTCCCTGCCCTGCACCGCCGTGGAAAAACAGTGCTCGGGTTCTACATCATTGTCGGCAGTATAGCAGTGGTGTTGGTGCTGGCCGTGCTGCTGTTCCCGGATATGTTACCGGCAGCGGGCATCACCTTTGGCCTCGTGCCGACTGTGGGTTTCCTCCTTTTGGGAGACCGACAGGGCCGCTGGGCAAGTGCGGCCTCTGGGCTGGTCTTCCTGGCCGGGACCGCGCTGTCGCTAACACTGGCCCGCGGCTGGTTCCCTGAGTCCCGCCTGCCGCAAACGGCGGGGATCGTCGCTGCCGTGTCTCTCGCGGCCTTCATGACCACTGTAATGATCGTGCAAACCCGCACGATCGTGCTGGGCCAGGAGGTTCAATTCGAACAAGCGCATCGGGCGAACTTGGAGCTCGAGCGTCGCGCGGCGTTGGAAAAAGAACAACGCCAATTCGTACTGGAGATGGTCGAGAAGTTCAAGGCTGCTATGGGCGAGGTCGCTCGTGGTAACCTCGCCGTGCGCGTGCCGGTCTACGAACGCGGCCCGGATGACCCCTTCACCGACCTGAGCCGGAGCCTCAACGAGACCGTCGCCCACCTCCAGGAGATCGCTCGTCAGGTTCGCCAGGGCACTGAAAGCATCTCCTCCGCCGCTTCCGAGATTCTGGCTGCCACGACGCAGCTGGCGGCGGGTGCCTCCGAACAATCCGCCGCCATCGGCCAGGCCTCCACCACCATCGACGAGGTCCGCACCATTGCCGAGCAGACCGCCCAGCGTGCCCAGGCCGTCGCCGAGCTTGCCCGGCGCACCGCTGAGGTTTCTTACACTGGCCAGCAGGCCGTGGCCGACACCATTGACGGCATGCAGGACATTCGCCAAAAGGTGGAAACCATCGCCACTGGCATTCTTGCCCTCTCCGAGCAAACCCAGGCCATTGGCCAGATCATCGCCACGGTCAGCGAAATCGCCTCCC
>JBDOIE010000162.1:0-1389 GCA_041082245.1 Chloroflexia bacterium | reverse complement strand
ATTCCAGATCGACCGCGGGTTCTACGCCCGTGGGTCGCTCTTCCCTGCCTCTCCACTTGCCCTGGGGGAGCCGTATATCGTGCGGGGCCACCGGGTGCTGCCCGTGGAGGTGTGGCCCGTGGCGTACGACCCGTCCACGGGGACGTTGCGGCTGTACCGCGAGGTTGTCTTCCGGCTGCGCCTCGAGGGGAGCGATATGGCGCGCACCGAGGCGCTCGCGGAGCGCTATGCTTCGCCGGCCTTCGAGGGGCGGCTCGCACAGCGCATCCTGAACTACAACCAGGGCCGGCCCGCGCGGCGCTTCGGCCCGGAGACGCCTGTCGGCTACCTGATCATCACGGCCGACGCCTTCTACGACGCCATGGTACCGTTCGTGCAGTTGCGCGAGAGCCGTGGCTTTGACGTGACCATGGTGCGGTGCTCGGAGATCGGAGGGTGCCTCTCGGCGAGCAACGTCCAGGCGTACATCGTGAACGCCTACCACACCTGGCCCCTTCCGCCGAGCTATGTGCTCCTCGTCGGGGACACGGACAGCATCGCGACCTGGACCGGCCCGGTGATCGGCACCTCGACCGACCTCTATTACGGCACCATGGACGGCGCGGGCGACTGGCATCCGGACATCGGCCGCGGGCGCTTCCCGGTGCGCACTGTCCCCCAGGCGACCGCGATGGTCGATAAGTACCTCGCCTATGCCCAGCTGACCGGGCAGGAGCCCTGGCTCAAGAAAGCCTCCTTTCCCGCGACCTGCGACACCGGCAACTACCCGATCGCCGAAGGGACGCATAATTATGTCATCAACACATACACCGCACCGAACGGCTACTGGGGCCGCTTCCCGAACGACCCCCAGCCGGGCGGCGACAAGCTCTACTGCATCACCTACGGGGCCACGCACGACGACCTGGTGGAAGCGTTCAACGACGGCCGCTGGGCGATCATCTACTCGGGCCACGGCTCCTACAGCGGCTGGGAGATGAACTTTACGCCGACGGACGTGCAGAACTTGACCAACTACGGGATGTTCCCGTTCGTCGCAAGCCACGCCTGCCTGAGCGGCAACTTTGGCCAGCCCGAGGTCTTTGGCGAGACCTGGGTGCTGCAGCAAAACAAAGGGGCGCTCGTCTACTGGGGCTCCTCCACCTACTCGTACTGGAATGAGGACGACGTCCTGGAGCGCGCGATGTTCGATTCCCTCTTTGCCCCTGGCACGCCCCACGCGGATGTCGCCGGGATGACGGATGACGGCCTGGCGGCGGTGGAAGCGGCCTACCCGAGCAGCGCGCGCTACTACTGGGAGACGTACAACGTGCTCGGGGACCCTGCGGTGAAGATCTTCCTGGAGCCGGAGCTCCCGATCTTTACCTTCCAGGTGGACCCGACAGAGCT
>JBDOIE010000158.1:0-1833 GCA_041082245.1 Chloroflexia bacterium | reverse complement strand
GATTCGCTACGGCGCCCAAGCTGGTGCTGGGAACGGGACGGTACCGGATCGGCAGTGCTCCGGGAAACGCGCTGACCCTTTACGACCCGAGTGTCTCGCCAGAGCACGCCGAGATCCTGCATTACTACGGTCGGTTTCTCCTTGCGGATCTGGCAGCTCCATACGGGACCTGGCTCAACGGGGCGCGGTTGTATCCCGCGCAGTGGTATCCACTGCGAGACGGGGACCGAATTCGGCTGGGCAACTGCGAACTCGTTTTCCGGGAACGCGGCGGATGAACCAGAGGGAGGAGGCGGCCCATGCAAGCGGCACGGTGTCCTTCGTGCGGTCGGGCCTGGGTGCCCGGGGAAAGCCAATGCCCCTTCTGTGGGGCCGTGTTGTACGCCCCTGAGCCGTCCGTCCAACCCCAAGCGACGGTGTTTCACTTGCAATGGGTAGGGTATGATGGCGTACCGCGCAGCAAACCCGTAGGGCCGAGCGGGGTGCGTATCGGTCGCGACCTAGGCAGCGATATCGTGTTGCAGGATCCGCTGGTTTCGCGCTACCACGCGGCCGTGTGGACCGACGGAGCACAATGTTACGTTCGCGACGAAGGGAGCTCGAACGGCACCTTTGTGAACGATCGCCAGATCTCCGCTCCCACGCCGCTGCAGCCCGGGGATCGGATCCGGCTCGGCGACACCACCCTCACGATCGTAGGAGTTCCGGAGGCGCCGCCAGAGCGCGGGCGCAAATACAAGCCTGCGCCGGAAGAAGCCGCCCCAGAAAGGCATGTTGCACCGGGGGAAAAGGCTGCCCCCCTTGTGGGACAGGGCATGGTCTTTCTGGGCGGTATTGCGATGCTGGTCGCCTTTTTCCTGCCCTGGCTCTCGGTTTCGGTGCTCGGGCTGCCGGACGAAAGCAGCGGCATGGAGATGCTGAGTTCGGCTTTAACGGGAGGAGGATGGTATCAGCGGCTTGCGGACTTTTTGCAGTCCGTTGACCCAAATTACGTGTTGCCGCCGCTTGGGATACCGTTGCAAGTGCTTGTGGCCGTCCTTGTCGGTGCTGTGTGGATGCTTTTGTCGCTCGCGATCGGTTACCTGCTGGACTGGAACAGGCGGTTTGGGCTGCCTCTGACCCGGTTCCTGGTGGCGGGGCTGTCGCTTGGTGTGTTTCTGTGGTTTTCTTTCTCGTTGACGAACTTCTGGAACCATCCAGCTACTTTGCAGGCTTTTCAGGACGTAAGGGTAAACGGGTCCATATCTCTGCGCTACGGCTATTGGGGAGCGTTTTCGGGAGCCTGCCTGGCGCTTGTAGGCAGTTTGTGGGAATGCATCCTTGCCTGGGGGAATTCCACCGGTGGCTGATGAGTCCTCATCGGTATGCGTGATGGTTGAGTTCGGTGTCGGAGGTCGCGATGGACGCTCAAGACTACTGTCCGATCCATAAGATCCGCCTGGACCCCTCCTGGGAGGGGCGCTGTCCCTACTGCATCAAGGAGGGGCGCATTCCGCCTCCGGGCGCCCCGGCTTCTGTGCGTCCTGCTCCTCCCCCGGACCTTCACCGGATGCAGCCGGGCGCGGAAACCGTGGTGCGCGGCGGGTTCGCTCCCCAGGCTGCGCCGCCCGGGGATCTGACGCGTCCGGGCTGGGGGCCGGTTTCCGACGTGACCCGTCCTTCGCCTGTTGCCGCGGCGGCGGGGGAGACCATTGTGGAACGACCTCCGGCGGCCCGGGCGTGGCTGGTGGTGCGGGAGGGCGAAGGTGCGGGGCGGTGGTACCCGCTGGGGGAGGAGACGGGCATCGGCCGTGACCGGGAGAACCAGATCGTTCTTCTCGATGGGAAAGTGTC
>JBDOIE010000101.1:0-1501 GCA_041082245.1 Chloroflexia bacterium | reverse complement strand
CCGGCCGTCGTCGTTCCAGCCGCGGGCCCGGTAATAATCGCGGCGCATCTGGAGCTGGTTCTCGAGGGTGATGGCCCGGGGCTTTCCTTCAGCCATGATGGGCACCTCGGCAAAGCGGGCCGGAAGCAGGTCCTCCTCTTCCGGGTTGAGCCCGGCTTCCAGGTTGAACAGGCGCTCGAGGGCAGCGATGCGGTTGCCGATTTCTTCCAGGCGGGCCGTGGAAAAATCCTGGCCCGTGACTCCGCTCACAATCCTGGCCCAGGGGTCGATGGAGAAAGCAAACCCGGTGAAGCGGCAGATGCCCAGGCTGTCCTGGAGGATGCCGGTGTTCTGCATGTTGCGGATGGCGATGGGCGACTGCAGGAGACTGAAGCGCGGGATTTCGCGGGTGCCACCGAAGAAGGCCAGCGACACGGCATAGCCGCCGCGCAGGTGGCAGGCGCCGGTGGGCGAGGTCATGTAGCCGAGGGCCTGGGCGTAGGAAGCGCGCGGGTCGTAGCCCGGCATTTCCAGCTTCTTGACGTGCATGGCGATTTCGGGGTGGCCGCAGGTTTCGGCGAGGCGGTAGGCGCCCTCGGCGAGAAGCGCACCGATGCCCTGGCGGTGGGCGGTGAGCTCGACCAGCTTTTCCAGAAGGTCGGAGCTGCCGAAGCGCAGCTCCAGGCCGCCGGTTTGTTCGGGCGTGAGATACCCGCGCTCAAAAAGCTCCATGGCGCAGGCCACCGTTCCGCCGAAGGATATGGTGTCGAGGCCGAGCTCGTTGGCCAGGTAGTTGGCCCGGATGATGGCGTCCATGTCGTAGATGTCGCAGACCGGGCCGGTCATGACCGCAGTTTCATATTCGGGCCCCTCACCCTTGCGGACCGCGCCTCCATCCCCCTTGACCGCGGTGTGGCGCTGGCAGCCGATGGGACAGAGATAGCAGGAGCCGGCTTTTTCCAGGTAGTTATGGGCGATGTATTCGCCGCTGACGCGCTCGAGCTTTTCCTCGTCGTGCTCCACGTCCTGGAAGTTTCGGTGCGGCAGCATGTTGATGAGGTTGATGAGCAGGATGAGGCCCGAGGTGCCGAGCTCGCGCAGGAGGCGCTTGGTGATGGGTGCCTGCTTCATCAGGTAGAGGGCCTGGTCCAGGCCGGCGCGGTAGCGGGCCTCGTCGGCGATGGTGATGCGCTCCTTGCCGCGGACCCGTATGGCTTTGAGGTTCTTGCTGCCGAAGACGGCGCCGGGCCCGCAGCGACCGTATACGCGATTTTTCTCGTTGGCCACGGCGGCGTAACGGACGAGGTTTTCCCCGGCCGGTCCGATTACCAGGGCGCGGTAAGGATTGCCGGGGATACTTTCGGCCGTCAGGATGTCGGTTGTTTCATGGGTATTTTTGCCCCAGAGGTGCCGGGCGTCGCAGATCTCCACTTTCTCGGGGCTGATGTCGATAAAGACTGGGTGTGGCGCGCGGCCGCGGATCACCAGGGCATCGTAGCCGGTTGCCTTGAAGCCAAAAGCC
>JBDOIE010000074.1:0-1030 GCA_041082245.1 Chloroflexia bacterium | reverse complement strand
ACTGACGACAGATTCTTTGTCGTCAGCGCGTGTGCGGAAGCCTTTAAGGTTGTCGCCGAAAGCCTGCAAAATGCGGGCATCCCTTCTCTCCCCTGGGAGGGGTGGGTACGAATCGGCTTCATAAACGACCCGTACCACGAGCGGCAGGGAGAGCAGGGGATGACCGACCGGGACGCTGACGGCAATCCTCGCTTCCCCCAAGTCGCCATCATCCGCGAGGTCTTCCCCAGCGAAGACGCCGCGCGAGCGGCAGCGCTGGGGGAGGCAAGCGGATCACCTGAGCCAGCCTCTGATGTCCCGCCCGGCTATACTGCCGCGACCTGGGGACTCGTCTCTGCGGAAATCCGTAAAGGGGCGGCGGCTGGCAAATCCGTCCAGCGGCTGGCTGCCGAATACGGGGTTGGCGAGTCCTGGGTCGAGCAGGCCATCGCAGGAAAGGCGCGATGATCGCCAGAGACCCCTCCGAGCCGTACGAGGCTTTTCCTGTCGCTCCTGCGCTGGAGGAGGCGACCGGCGCGGACCTCATCATCTCTCCCTTCCCCGCGCCGGTCGCCCCCGGCACGTTGCTGCTCCACGTCCAGCACGGCGCGCTTCTGGTGCAGGTCAAGCGCGGGCTGGACATGGTAGCTAGCGTGGGGGACCGGCTGTGGGAATCGCTGGCCCGGATGCGGGAGACAGGAGCACGCCAATGGCAATGTGTTTTGCTGGCCACTGGCGTGTTTCTCCCTGATCCGCGCTCAGGCGATTGCCTGGTAGCGGAGCCGATGTTCCATCCTGATGGGCATCTGGAGTGGCGCTACTTTGCTCATCCCCAGCCCCGGTCCTACCAGGCCGTGGAATCCTGCTTGCGCAATTGGACCTGGTATGGTGGGGTGGCGATCAATCTGCCGCTTGACAGTGTGGAATCGTGGGCTCAGACGACAGAAAGGCATCTGCTGGAGAAAGCAGCGATGCGCGCGCAGGACAGGCCCAAAAGCATATGGCCCGCTCCGCCGGAGTTCGACGATCCGCTGGTTGGGCTGGAGCGGGT
>JBDOIE010000073.1:0-13242 GCA_041082245.1 Chloroflexia bacterium | reverse complement strand
TGCCAGGAGCCGGAGGGGGTGGAGGTGGAGGGGCCGACCTTTGTGGAGGTAGGGGAGGAGTGGGTGTACACGGCGAGCGTGTATCCGGTGACGGTGACGGAGCCGCTGTGGTACGAGTGGAGCAACGGGGCGGTAGGGCGGAGCGCGGCCTATTCCTGGACGGTTCCTGGGAGCTACACGGTGGTGGTGACGGTGACGAACGGGTGTGGGGAGGCGGTAGGGCGGCTGGAGGTGCGCGCCTGGGGCACCGTGTACCTGCCCTTGATCACCCGCTACCATAGGCCCTGTTTCCCCGGTCCCTGGGAAATCGAGGACAACGATACTCCACAGCAAGCAAACGGCCCGCTTTGCCCGCAGAGGATTTACTCCGCCATGCCGGATGATTCGAGCGACTACTTTTACTTCTTCCAGGCTGTGGCAGGACCTGCCCGGGTCGATATGTGGGACTATGTCCCCGGCAGCAACGGACAGCTCATCCTGTACGATGCAAGTCTGAATGTCATCGGCCGGGACTGGGACCCTTCCGATGGCTGGTCGATCGAGGCAGACCTTCCTGCAGGGCGCTACTATGTTCGCATCTACACGGCCCAAGGGTTTGTTACCTCGCCCTACCGCTTGCGTGTCCTGTTACCTGGGCGGGGAACCAGTATCCGAGACTGTCTGAGATGCGACTGACCGGAGGGCCGAGCGCGATGGAGACAGGCGGAGATTCCGAACGGCTATACCAAGAACTTCTGCAGGCCGTGCAAGAAGGCCGCTGGGAAGAAGCCCGCCGTCTTGCCCAGCAGCTATCCGGTTACCGGGATGCGGATAGGCTCAAGGTGAGCGCAGAAGCTGCGTTGGACGAAGAACGTCGCCGGGAAGAGACCTATCTGCTCCTTCGAGCTGCTTTCGACGCGGGACGCTGGGCGGAAGTGCGGGACCTGGCGGCACGCATTCCGGGGTACCGCGATGTCGCCGCGCTGCAGGCCAAAGCAGCGATCGCCTGGGCCTGGGAAAGGAGGCGCCAGGACACGTATGCGAAGCTCCAGTCCGCCGTTGCCCGCGGATCGTGGGCGGAAGCCTTCCAGCTCGCGTCTCAGCTCTCTGGATACCGGGATGCGGATGCGTTGCGTCTGAAGGCCGAGGAACAGCTCCAGGAGGCCTACGAACGGCTTAAGGCAGTCGTTGCCGAAGGCAACTGGTCCGAGGCCTTGGACCTTGCAGAGTCGATGCGGGGCTACCGCGATGTCGACAGGCTGCGGGAGCAGATCCAACTGGAGCTGGAAGCCGGGAAACGCCGAAGGTTCTGGGTGCGCGCCAGTCTGATCGCGCTGGCTGTCGTGACCCTGGCCGCGCTGGGGTACACCGGCCGGGCGATCTACGGCGCGCTCGCTGTACCGACGGCTACTCCTACTGCTACGGCTACTTCTACCACCACACCGACTCCCACGGCCACCGCGACCCTCTCGCCGACGCCTACAGCAACCCCGGTCGCCGCGAGGGCAACGATGACCCCCACGTTGACGCCGTCCTCTTCTCCCACTCCCGTACCGACAATACCCACCGCAACCCCTTCGCCCACGCCCACCCGCCGGCCGCCCACTCGCACCCCGATTCTGCCTACCCCAACGCCTGTGCCCAGCCCCGTCCCGCCGACCTCAACGCCTGCTCCGCCGACACCTACGCGGCCCCGTCCGACCGCTACGCCTACCACTGTGCCTCCGCCCACACCGACACCGACACTCCCGCCAACGCCGACAATTCCTCCTCCCTGACGCTGCCGATAGAGACCGTGTATAACCCTCCAATTTCCAGCAACGTGAAAATGGACTTGTGCCAAGCCCCTGACCCTTTGAGGCTCGCGACCATAGCCGCCATCTCTTGGGCTTCGAAGGGCCCTGTTGGCCCAGGTCGGAAGCTCACGGTGCGGACTGGGTAGGGCAGGGGCAATGCCCTTGCCCTACCTGCCCCCTACGAAGGAAAATCCCTGTGCTCGGCTCGCTACCGTGGGACAGTTCGTCGGAAGCTGGCGCGTAAGCGGCTTGCAGCCGGGCACGGCTTGTGTTATAGTGTTATTGTGTGAAGCGGGGTTTGACCATCTACTTGGTTTCTCCCTCGCCGATGGCCTTCCCGGCAAGAGCCCGTTCTCGGCCCGCGGTATTCGAGGAGGTCGCCAATGTCCGCACTCATCCGTGTAGTGCTATCGGCACCTTCTGCCCTTCTCCAGCCCGGAGACAAGGCCGAAGTGACTCTGACCATCCAGAACTTTGCCGAGATCGTGGACCGTTACAAGATTACCGTCGAGGGCGTCGATCCGACCTGGGTGAGCCTTTCCCGTTCTGAGCTCTCCCTCTTTCCCAAGGATCAGGACCAGGTGCGGCTCACCATCCAGCCGCCGCCTACCCCCGAAGCCCGCGCAGGCACCTACGACCTTCGGATTCAGGTCACTTCCCAGGAAAACCCTACGGAGCGGACGACCGAGACCTTTGCCCTCACGATCGCTGCCCAGGCGACACTGGACGTTGCGCTCCATCCCCAGAAACAGACCGGCTGGACGACCGGGGTTTACACCGTACATCTGGCTAACAACGGCAACACGGACCTCACCGTCCAGTTGACAGCGTCCGACCCCGAAGAGAGTTGCAGCTACGCCTTCAATCCGCCCCGGGTGCTCCTTCCGGCCGGCCAGGAAGGGAGTGCCCAGCTGGTCGTACAGCCCAAAGTCGCGGCGGTCGGCAAACTCGGCAAGACCTACACCTTCACCGTGACCGCCCGAGCCGAGGAGATGCCCAAACTGGTGCGCCAGGTACAGGGGCAGTGGGAGCAGCTCGTCCCCAAGAAGCTGCCGATCTGGCCGTTCGTAGCTGCAGGATTGGCGGCTATCGTGGTGATTGCCGGCGTCTTTCTCGCACGCGCCCTGTCTGCAAGGGGACAGCTCCAGCCGACCCCTATGGTTGCCCGTCCTACCATGGCTCCGGCGACCGCTGCGCCCACGCCTATGCCTATGGTGCCAACCAGTCCTACCCTTCCCTCGCCCTCACCCACAGTCGACCTCTCGGGCACGGACGCGGACGGCGACGGTCTGACCCTTGCCGAGGAAAACGCCCTGCACACGGACCCCAACAACCCGGATACGGATGGCGACGGTATGCTCGACGGCATCGATTCGAATCCCCTGGTTCCACAGCCTCCGCCGGATACCACGCCTCCCCTGGTGGAGATCACCGCCAGCCCCGCGAACCCGACGACGAACGATGTCGTCGTTTTCACTGCCAGTGCCTCTGACGACGTGGCGCTGCAGCGGATCGAGATCGTGGTGAACAGCACCACGGTCGCCACATGCTATGCGTCGCCGTGCAGCTACTCGGGCGGCCCATACCCCGCAGGTACGGTGACCTACGGCGCCAACGCCTTCGACCAGGCGGGCAACCGCCGCTGGACGGGGAACCAGACGCTCGCGGTTACGGCACCGGTGCCGAACCCGATTACCTTCGTGCAATTCCCTGACGGCACAGCGGTTGTCCATACCACGATCCTGAACGGTGAAGAGTTCAGCGCCTGGGGGCTGCACATCAGCGCCGCGCCGGAAGGCAGCTACTGCTCGGACGCGGTGCCGGTCATCCGGGTGGACGCCAAGGGGACCTATCTCTCCACAGCGCGGCCAAGCGACCTCAACGCCTGTTCTGCGGTACCCCTGCGGATCCGCCTGGATGTACCCGCACGAGGGGTCACCGTTCGTTTCATGGGCGCACACGTAGACTACCGGCTGCGCGCGTTCGATAGCGGAGGTAATTTGCTCGGGGAGGCCAGTCAGACCGGCGAACTGAACGTCCTCAAGGAGGTTTCCTATAACGCCGGCGCTTCGACGATCGCCTCGTTCACGTTCGGGCACCAGACGGCTTTGACCCAGGTTTTCGAGATCTCCCTGGTGCGGCTGATCTTTATCCCGATCCCGATCACGCCCCTTGTGCCCATTCTTCCGATCACGCCCCTCTCGCCCTGAAAGAGCGGCGGCACAGGAAACGGCTTTCGCGCCGGCGAGCGGGTTTTCTGCTCGCAGGCGCTTTTTCCGCGTCTTGAGAGGGAAACCGGGCAGCGGCGGCCGATAGGAGCCAGAGGCGGGTTGGCAGCCCGAGGGGAGCTACCTCGCTAGACCTCGATCGGTTTCTCCACGTATTCGAGCGACTGGTGGCGGAAGTAGGTGTCATAGAGCTTCGCATAGTGGCCGCCGCTCGCGAGGAGCGATTCGTGGGTCCCTTCCTCGATGATCCTCCCCTGTTCCAGCACGACGATCCTGTCTGCACGCTTCACAGTAGAAAGCCGGTGCGCGATCAGGATCGCCGTGCGGTCCTGCATGAGCGTTTCCAGGCCCTCCTGGATCTGCGCTTCGGTGAAAGGATCGACACTTGCAGTGGCCTCGTCCAGCAAGAAGATCGCGGGGTCCTTGAGCAGCACGCGCGCCAGGGCAACGAGCTGCCGTTGCCCCATCGACAGGTTCGCGCCGCGTTCCCCAACATCTGTGTCCAGCCCGAAAGGCAGGTCGTCCAACCACTCGCCGTTGCTGATCCGTCGTGCCGCGGCCAGAACTTCCGCGTCGCTCGCACCGGGTCTACCATACCGGATGTTTTCCCGAACCGTACCCGAGAAAAGGAACGGCTCCTGGGGCACAAAGCCGATCTGCGCCCGGTACTCGTCCAGGTTCAACCGGCGGATGTCCCGGCCGTCCACCAGGAGCTCCCCGCCCTGGAATTCGTAAAACCGCGCGATCAGGCGCGCGATGCTGCTCTTGCCCGCTCCCGTGTGGCCGACGATGGCGACCGTCTCTTTTGGGCGGATCTCCAGTGTCAACCCCGGCAGCACGATCTCGCCGTCGTTGTAGGAAAAGACCAGGTTGCGGAACTCGATGTGGCCTTCGAGCCGAGGGACCGGCTCGTTTGCCAGCTGGACGACCTTCGGCTGGGCGTCGATCAGCGCAAAGACGCGCTCCGCGGCCGAGAGACCATCCTGGAACTGGCTCCAGAAGGAGGCGATGCTCAGCATAGGCCACCAGAAAAAGCCCACGGACTGCATGAACAGGTACCACGTGCCCGGGCTGATGGCCCCGCTGCGGACTGCAAGCCCTCCTGCGTACACCAGCATCGCCGTACCGAGTCCCGAGGCCATCCCGACGACAGGAAAAATCGTGTTCAACGTAAGTCCCCGACGCAGACCCACCAGGTAGGCCTGCCGGTTGTTCGCTGCAAAGGTGTTGTAGATCGCCTGTTCCTGGCGAAACGCCTTGGCGACCATGATGCCGCTGATGGACTCCTGGATCTGGGCATTGATCTTGGCCGTCACCCGGCGCGCGTGCTGCGTGACCTCTCGTGCGATGCGCCGGAAGCGCAGCGCCAGCCACACCGCGAGGGGCGCCATGGCCACGAGCAGCAGTGTCAGCCACACGTGGATACGGATCAGCCAGATAAAGAGGACCAGGACGAGCAGCACCTGGCCGATCAGCTCCATCGTGAGCGACACCACGTCGGAAAAATCCTGCGTGTCCGAGGTTACACGGCTGACGATCTTGCCCGAGGGATGCTCGTCGAAGAACGAGAGGTCGTGCTCGACCGTTGCCCGAAAGACGTCGGCCCTGAGGTCGAGCACGACGTTGCCGATCACGCGAGCCGAAAGGAGCTGCCGGCCGTAGTTCAGCGCCCAGCCCGCTACTCCGAAAAGGAGGATGCCACCCACGAGCAACGGGATCGCACTCCGCGAGTGAGCCCGCTGCACAAGATCGAGCCCGTAGGAGATCAGGATTGGCCCGACCGATCCCCCTGCCGAGTAGAGCGTGAGGAGGATGGCCACCAGGACCATCTGGCGCGCGTAGGGGCGGAAGTAGCGCAGGATACGCCGCACGAGCTCCCGGTCGCTGTAGGTTCGGTCGTAGGCTTCGCTTTCCAGGCCATCCAGGATGAACCCCATGCCGATCCCTCAATCGTAACGCGCAAAGATCTTCCGGTACTCCGGGCAACGTTCCATCAATTCAGCGTGCGTTCCCTGGTCGACCAGCCGGCCACGCCGCAGCACGAGGATGCGATCCGCCCAGCGGATCTGGCTCAAGCGATGGGTGATGAGGAAGGTCGTCCGCTGCCGGCTGATGCGGCGCATCGCGCGCTGGATGAGGTCCTCGGTAGCGCTATCGATCGCGCTCGTGCTGTCGTCCAGGATCAGGATCCGTGGGTCGGTGAGAAAGGCGCGCGCGATCGCGATGCGCTGTCGCTGCCCGCCCGAGAGGGTGACGCCGCGTTCCCCTACCTCCGTTTCGTACCCGTCGGGGAAGCGGAGGATGAACTCCTCCGCCTGGGCATCCCGCGCGGCGCGTTCGATCGCTTCCCGGGATGCATCGGGACAGCCGAAGGCGATGTTTTCCGCGATGCTCCGCGAGAAGAGGAACACATCCTGCTCGATGGTGGAAATCTGCGAGCGCAGCGCTTCCAGGTTCCAGTCCCGCACGTCGATGCCGTCGATGAGCACGCGGCCGCTCGTGGCGTCGAAGATGCGGTTGATCAAGCGGGTCAGCGTGGTCTTGCCCGAGCCGGTTTCACCCACGATGGCGACCGTTTCCCCGGGCTCGACGTGGAAGGAGATGTCCCGGAGCACCGGTTTCCCGTCGTACTGGAAGGAGACGTGTTCGAAGGTCACCTCTCCGCGGATCGGGCGGACGACCCCCGAAGGGTTCTCGTCGAGCTCGGTCTCGGTGTTGATCGTTTCCAGGACACGGCGCGCGCTGGCTACGCCGAGCTGCACCAGGTTAAAGGTGAACAAGGAGATGTACGTGGGAAACCGCAGCGCGCCCATCAGGCCCATGAACGCGACCACCTGTCCCAGGGTAATGCGGCCGGCTTGCCAGGAGAGCAGGCCGTGGAGGAGCGCCCCGGCCCAGGCCACGCTGAACACCAGAGCCGGCAGGTAGCGCGCCTGGATGGCGCCCTGCTGGACAAAGAGGTCCCGGTACCGTCGGGCGTTCTGCACGAACTTGTCCCACTCGTAATGCTGGCGGACGTTCGATTTGACCACCTCGATTCCGGCGATCGCCTCGGCCAGGCCGGCGTTCATCGTTCCGAACTGCTCCCGCAGCGCCAGGCTAACCGGGTTCAACCTCCGGTTGTAGTCGACGAGGGTGACCGCGAGCAAGGCAAGGAAGCACCCCGGCACGAGCAGCAGACTGGGGTGGAGGCGCGCGATGAGCAGCCCCGGCATGACGGTTCCGAACGCGGAATCGATGATCAGCATCAGCCCCGGGCTGAACATCATGTTGAGCATGTGAACATCGTTCGTTACCCGCGCCATGATGTCGCCAATGCGCTGGCGGCTGTGGAAGGTCTGACTTTTCCCGAGCAGGCTGACATACAGCTCGTCTCGCGCGTCCCGTTCGATGCGCTGGGCCAGGAACTCGAGGGAATAGTTGCGCGCCAGACCGCTCAACCCCTGGCCGACGGCCAGCCCGAGCACACTGAGCGCGAGCCCAAGCAACGCGCCCGTAGGCCATCCGGTGCGGTTGATCAGGTCGAACGCCCTGCCGATGACCACCTGGATGTTGCTGTAGCAGTAGTTGTTGATCACAGTGACGACGAGGGCTACGAGCGGGATATATGGGTAGCGCGCCAGGTGCGAGACGATCCAGCGCACCGGCCCGCTGCGGTTGTAGGGGTATTCCTTCTCCAGGCGGAATTCGCGCTTCCCGACGATCGGCGAAGCGCGCGTGCCAACTCTCGCCAAGGCGTTCCTCCGCATCGAGGGGCGACAAACGGCCCGGCGCGGTTCCCCGGAGGCGATATTCGCGCCGGGCACAGGCATTGTAGCACACGCAGGGAAGACGGTCAAAACGGGCTCAGCCCTGGCTGGCCAGTCCCCCTGTGATCTCGCCGCCGTCGATCACAAAGCACTGCCCGGTGATGAAGGCGGCGTCGTCCGAGGCCAGGAAAGCGAACAGGGCGGCCACATCTTCCGGCCGGCCGAGCCGAGCGAGGGGAACCTTCCGCTCGAATTCCCGCAGCATCTCGGGCGTGTACTCCGCTTCCTGCATCGGCGTGAGGATGAACCCCGGGCAGATTGCGTTCACCCGGATCGACGGCGCGAGCTCCAGCGCCATGGAGCGGGTGAGCTCGATCACCCCGGCCTTGGAGGCGTTATAGTGGGCATAGTAAGGGTAGCCCATGATCCCGTTCGTCGAGCCCATGTTCAGGATCACGCCGCCACCGCCGGCCAGCATCCGCCGGGCTGCCTGCTGCGCCACCAGGAACATCCCGTTCAGGTTGACTTCGATCACCTGCCGCCACTCTTCCGGCGAGATCTCCATAAACGGGCGACGGATGCTGATTCCGGCGTTGTTGATCAGCACATCCAGCCCGCCCCACAGCCCGTCCAGCTCTGCGAAGGCGCGCCAAACTGCCCGTGCGTCGGAGACATCGGCTTTCAGCGTGCCCTCCAGGCCCGGCAGGGCCGCCCTGGCACGGCGCAACCCCTCCGCATCGCGGTCCAGGATCACCACGCGCGAGCCTTCTTCCAGGAACCGCGCCGCCGTTGCGGCCCCGATTCCCCTGGCTCCGCCAGTGATCAGCACGCGTTTTCCCGCCAGTCCACGCATTCTACTCCTCCTAGTCTGCCGAAGCCCCGCCGTCCACGGCGAGCACCGCTCCGGTCACGAACGAAGCCGCGTCGCTTGCCAGGAAGAGGACGGCCCGGGCAATTTCCTCCGGCCGTGCGATCCGTCGCAGGGGCCGGTCCGCCGCCTCGGCGAGAAACCGTTCTTCGTCCTGCCCCAGCTGGCGCGCCTCGTGGCGCAGCATCTGGGTATCCGTATCTCCCGGGCAAATGCAGTTCACGCGGATGTTCTGCGCACCGTGGTCGATCGCCATCGCGCGAGTCAGGTTCACGAGCGCTCCCTTGGAGGCGCAGTAGGCGGCGGCCCTGGGCCCACCGACCAGCCCCCAGCCCGATGCGTTGTGGATGATCGAGCCCCCGCCGGCCCCGATCATATAGGGTAGAGCGTACTTGGAGAGCAGGAAAGCCGAGCGGAGGTTCACCGCGATCACCCGGTCCCACTCCTCTTCGGTGGTGTCCACCACGGTCGCGCGCCGGATAATGCCAGCGTTGTTGAAGAGGATATCCAGCCCGCCGAAGGTCCGGACCGTTTCTTCTACCGCCCGGCGGCAATCGTCCGGGCGGCTCACGTCGCCGTGGATGAAGAGTCCTTTTCCTCCACGCTCGCGGATTTCCTGTTCTACTGCCTTCCCGTGCACATCGTCCAGGTCCACGATGGCTACCGCGGCACCTTCCTGGGCGAAAAGAAGGGCGGTTGCCCGCCCGATGCCCGAAGCACCGCCGCTGATCAGGGCACGTTTCCCATCGAGCATTCCCACGCTTTTCCTCCTTCTTTCGCTCGCTCAGCACGACACCCGGTAGACCGCGCGCTCCCGGTAACCGGTGATCACCCGGTAGTACCCGCAAAGCCAGCGGTCGACGTCCGGGTCTCCGGTGTCCACGAGAAGCGGCCGGCCCCCCAGCGCCTGCAGTTTCTGCGCCGTGCTGACCACCAGGATGTTCTCTCGGCCGATGCGCCGCAGCACCGCCGGGCTGAGCTGCTGGTTGCCACGCCCGAACAGGTACCCCTGCCCGCCGACCGGCGTGACGACCACCCTGGCCGGGCCCGCTTCCACCAGGCGCAGCAGGAAAGCCTCGTTCACGTCGAGGGCGACCATCTGCCGGTCGCGGAACACGTCCACGCCCAGCAGCGTCTTGGGCAACCCGAGGTGTTCGGCGATCGCCCGGGTGGTGGTGCCCGGGCCGAGGATGTACGACACGCCGGGTTCCATCCCTTCGGTGAGGTCGGCAGCGATCGCCCGCATCGCTTCCCGTTCGCCCGGACCGCTCGGGGCCTTCAGGCTCTGCACCAGGCGGCGATCGTACGGGATACGCAGGTAGCCGTACAGCCGTGCCCGCACCTGCCCCTGGCGCAGCGCCTCCTCGTCGATGTCCATCACCTCCGCTTCGCGCAGCCCGGTCTTGCCCTGAAGGAACAGCCGCACGAGTTCCGCCGTGCTGCCCGGATGGGTCCCGAACACCGCCGAGTGCATCTTGACGCCTGACGGGATTCCGAGCACCGGGAGGCGTTCGCCGACCGCATCGAAGATATCCCGGGCGGTGCCGTCACCGCCGGCGAATAGCAGCAGGGCGACGTCCAGATCCGCCATCTCCCGGGCTGCGCGCCGCGTATCGGCGGCCGTTGTTTTGCCGGGGGTGATCTCTCCGATGACGGCCGGGTCGAACCCACAGGCCCGCGCGACCTCTTCCCCCATCTCGGCGGGGTAGGTGAGCAGTTCCAGGTCGGGTATGGCCGTCCGCAGCCGTTCCAGGGTTGCCGCAGCGCGCGCTGGCGCCGGCGCAATCGCGCCGAGAGCGCGTGCACGGCGCTGGATTTCCTCCCCGTCGCTTCCCTTCAGGCCCACGCGGCCACCCAGGCCGGCCACCGGGTTGACGATCAGCCCGAGGCGTCTGCGCGTCACGAGGCCCCTTCCTCCGTATGCTCTGCTCGAGCGACCTTGCGCCGGTAAGCCCGCCACGTCATCGCCCAGCGCTCCGGATCGTCCAGCGGCGCGTGGTCGATGCGGTGGATGGTGCTGTTGTGCGGCGCGGTGTGCAGCCGTTCGGGATCCTCCCTCGCCTCCCGTGCGACGTACTCCAGGATCGCCGCATATTCGTCCAGTTCCTCCTTGGAGTACGATTCGGTCGGCTCCAGCGTGCACGGCTCCGGCACGATCCAGGGGTGGTGGCTGGTCCAGTAGTGAACGCCAAAGTCGGCCGCGCGCAGACCGATCTCCTCGGAGTGGACACCCGTTTCCTTGTAGAGCGCTTCCCACGAGTAGCGCACCTGTTCGATGCGTCGGCGGCCTTTCGCATAGGGGGCGCTTGCTCCGGGGATCTGCAACACCTTCTGCATCAGGTAGTTGTTGTTGAGCACCGCGATCTCGGCTACCTCGCGCAGCCCCTCCGCCCCCAGGCTCATCACCCACGCGTACGCGCGCACGACGACCGGGATCACCCCGTACCAGGGCGCTACCTTGCCGATGCTGTCCGGACGATCGTAGTCGAGGTAGTACCGCTGTCCATCATAGGCCACCACCGGTACGGGAAGGAACCGCTCGAGTTCGCGCGTGACGCCCATAGCCCCGCCACCAGGCCCCCCGCAGCCGTGGGGGGAGGAAAAGGTCTTGTGCAGGTTAAAGTGGCACATGTCGAACCCGGCTTCTCGGGCGCGCGTGATGCCGAGGATGCCGTTCGCGTTCGCCTGGTCGTACGCGCACAGACCACCCGCCTCGTGGACGACCCGTACAAACTCGGCGATGCGCGGGTTGAAGATGCCGGTGTCCTCCGGGTTGGTGATCATCAGACCGGCGGTGCGTTCCGACACAGCGGCTTTCAGCGCTTCAAAGTCCGGGTATCCGTCCTCGTCCGGGTAGAGCGTGATCACCTTGAAGCCAGCCGTGCGGGCACAGGCGGCGTCGGAAGGGTGAGAGAAGATGGTCGTGATGATCTCGTCGCGCTGCTCTGCTTCGCCACGCGACGCGTGATAGGCACGGATGATCGATGCCATGGTATAGATGGCGGCCGACCCGGCCCGCGGCTGGAACGTGAAACGGTCCATCCCGGAGATCTCTTTCATGATCTGCTCGAAGCGGTAGAGGATCTCCAGGATGCCCTGCACCGTGCTCTCGTCCTGCAGCGGATGGAGTTCGGTCACCTTCGGGGAGCGGGCCAGTGCTTCGTGCACCTTCGGGCTGTATTTCATCGTGCAGGTGCCCTGGCCGACGTCGATGTTCAGGTCGGTGCCGAGTGTCTCCTGCGAGAGGCGGAAGTAATGCCGGACGACCTGCGGCTGGGACAGTTCCGGGAGCGCGGGGGGTTGCGCTCTCCTCATCCCGGGCGGCAGCGTCGCCAGGATGTCGCCCACCTCGGCGCGGATTTCCGGCTCGACCTGGGGAACGAGGATTCCCCGCTGTCCCGGGCGGCTCAGCTCGAAGATGATCGGTTCGTCCCACCGTGCCTGGTGGAAGCGCCGCAAGCGCGGCTTGCCGTCGACATACCGATGGCGGGTGATGTCCTCGCTCATCGCTGCAAGACCTCCTTCAGCGCATCGACCAGCCGCAGGATGTCGGCCTGCGTGTGCACCTCGGTAACACAGTAGAGCGCGCTTTGGCCCAGCTCGGGAAATTCCCGGCTGAGGTCCTTGCCGCCGAAGATGCCTCGCTCCAGGAGTGCCTGGTGGATCTCTGCGACCGTCTTGCCCGTGTCGTTGAAATCGACCACGAACTCCTGGAAATGCGCGGACCGGAAGCGAGGGGCTCGCACCCCGGGCAGCCGGTTCAGCATCCGGGCAGCGTAGCAGGCGCGCGCCATGATCGTCTCCCCGATCTCCGCCATCCCCTGGGGGCCCATCAGCGCGAGGTATACGCCGGCGGTGATCCCCCACAGCGCGGCCGCGGTACCGACCCACTCTTTCCCTTCCTCGCGGCGGGCGAACGAGGTGCGCTCGTATGCGACATCCCCAAAGCCGTACTCGCCGGGGACAATTGTGGGGGCGATACCGAACAGCCGCGACGGATATTCCATCACGAACCGTTCCTCGTCCCGGGTGGCGATAAAGCCGCCGTGGCCGCCGCCGTACTGCATATGGATTCCGAGCGGCTGGATGTCGCCGCAGACGATGTCGGCGCCGTAATCGGCCGGTGGGGTCAGGATGCCCAGCGAGATCGGGTCCACCGAAACGACGCACAGGGCGCCGCACTCGTGCGCCATGGCGGCGATCTCGCTACCGTGGCCCTCGATGATCCCAAGGTAAGAAGGGTTCTCGAAGTAGACCGCGGCGGTGCGCTCGGAGAGCATCTCGCGCAGCGCCGCAATGTCCAGCTCGCCCGTTTGTGGATCGTATCCGACGAGCCGGATGGTCAGGTCAGGTTTGACATAATCCCGGATCTTCGAGAGTTTATCGGGCGACATCGCCCGGGGCAGGAGGATTTCGTGGCGCCCCGTGATGCGTGCGGCCATCGAGAGCGCGGTAGCAGCGGCCTGGTAGCCGTCGTAGGTAGGGACGTTGACGACGTCCATGTTGAGCAACTCGCCCATCATGCTCGTGTACTCGAAGAGCGCCTGGAACCGGCCGTGGTCGTCGTACGGCTCGCCGGCATAGGCGGTGAGGAACTCGCCGCGCGCGTTCACTTCATCGCA
>JBDOIE010000012.1:0-12799 GCA_041082245.1 Chloroflexia bacterium | reverse complement strand
GGGCAGGTGAAAGCCCAATCGGGCACCTGGCTCTCGCAGTTCGGGCATTTCATGGGAGGCTCCTCCTGTCGGCCACGAGCCGCCAGTCGCTGACGGCTATAGTATACCACCGGGAAGGCCGGCGGGCCAGGAGGTCGTGCCACGTTCGTCCAGCGGCTTTGCCATCTTCCTTCAGGTCGGGTATAATAAACCGTATCCACCCCGGCGGACGGCGCAGCCGGGCCGTGCGGGGAATCAATATGTGCTGCAAACGGCCGTTTACGAGGAGGAGGCTATGCCCCCCAGACCGGTACGGATCACCGATACGATCCTCCGCGATGCCCATCAGTCCCTCCTGGCCACCCGTATGCGCGTCGAGGACATGCTGCCTATCGGCCCCAAGCTGGACCAGGTTGGCTTCCATTCCCTGGAGATGTGGGGCGGCGCGACCTTCGATAGCAGCATGCGCTTCCTGCGCGAGGACCCCTGGGAACGGGTACGCCTGCTTCGCCAGGCGATCCCCAATACCCCGTTCCAGATGCTCCTGCGCGGCCAGAACGTCGTCGGGTACCGCCACTACGCGGACGACGTTGTGGAACGGTTCGTCTACCACGCCGCCGAGGTCGGGATCGACATCTTCCGTGTGTTCGACGCACTGAACGACCTGCGCAACATGGAAACCGCCTTTGCCGCGATCAAAAAGGTCGGCCGGCACGTGCAGGGCGCCATCTCCTACACGATCAGCCCTGTGCACGACATCCCCTCCTACGTGGAAATGGCCCGCCGGATGGTCGATATGGGCGCCGATTCGATCTGCATCAAGGATATGGCCGGCCTGCTCGCGCCCTACACCGCCTACGAACTCGTGCGCCGCCTGAAGGAGGCCCTCCCCCAGACCCCGGTGCAGGTGCACACGCACTACACGAGCGGGATGGGGACCGCGACCCTCCTCAAGGCGATCGAAGCGGGCGCCGATGTCGTCGATACCGCCATCTCCGCCCTCGCCCTGAGCACCTCCCAGCCCCCGACCGAATCTCTCGTCGCTTGCCTCCAGGGCACCCCGTGGGACCCCGGACTGGATCTCGGACTTCTGGCCGAAATCGCCGAGTACTTTGCCCGGGTGCGCGAAAAGTACCAGAAGTACGAAGGGCAACTCCGCACGGTCGACGTACGCGTGCTCGCCTACCAGATCCCCGGAGGCATGCTCTCGAACCTGGACGCGCAGCTGCGCGAGCAGAACGCGTTGGACCGCTATGACGAGGTACTGGAGGAAGTACCCCGCGTGCGCGCCGATCTCGGCTACCCGCCCCTTGTGACCCCCTCCAGCCAGATCGTCGGCACCCAGGCGGTGCTCAACGTGCTGATGGGGGAGCGCTACAAGGTCGTCCCCAAGGAGGTACGACAGTACGTCCTTGGGTACTACGGTCGCCCGCCCGCCCCCATCGACCCCGAAGTGCAGCAAAAGATCGCCGGAAACGAGAAACCGATCGACGGCCGGCCGGCGGATACCCTGCCACCGGAGCTCGAAAAGGCCCGTCAGGCGCTGGGGGACCTGGCCACCTCCGAGAAGGACGTGATCTCGATGGCCCTCTTTCCCCAGATCACCCCCGAGTTCCTCCGCTGGCGTCGCACCTTTACCGACGTCCCCGGGCAGGTGATCGCCGCTATCGCGGCCGCGCTTGCCTACGAGCCGCCGGAAGCGGCTAAACCGGTCCCCCAGGCCGTCGCCCAGCCGTGGAAATGGGCCGGCCGGCTCGAAGCCACCCGCGCGCGCTCCTTCCGCGCCGGATGACCGAGGAGGATGCCCTGTGAAAGATTTCCGCCTCAAGGTGAAAGACCGCACGTACGCCATCACCCTGGACGGGGACCGGATGACCGTAGAGGGCTTTCCTCTGAACTGGGAAATCGTACGGGCCGAGGGAAACCGCTTCCGCGTCGCCATCGACGGCATCTATTACGAGGTGGAACTCCAGCCCGGCGAAAACGGGCAGCTCCAGGCCATCGTCGACGGCATCGCCTACCCCGTGCAGCCCATCGGCCTGCTGCGCGGGCGCCCGACGGCTGTGGAAAAGCGGCCTGAAGCCCCGCTCCCCACGGTCGTGGAAGGGGCGCTCTCTGCCCTGATGCCGAGCAAGGTCATCGCCGTGCACGTAAAGGTGGGCGATGTCGTGCACGCTGGGCAGGTCGTCCTGGTGCTGGAGGCGATGAAGATGGAAAGCGAGCTCAAGGCCCCCCGCGACGGCACCGTCACGGCCGTGAACTGTGCCCCCGGCGACAGCGTCAACCCCGGCGTACCGCTGGTGGTGATCGAGTAGGGCCGGCGCGGCGATTCCACCCCGGCCCGGTGTGGAGGAAGGTAAAATGAAGACGACCGCGGAACGGATCGAGGAATTGCGCCAGCGCCGACAGGAGGCTACGACCGATTCCCAGGAGGCGATCGAGGCCCAGCATCAGCGGGGAAAACTGACCGCCCGCGAGCGGCTCGAGCGGCTGCTCGACCCGGGATCTTTCGTCGAAACTGACCCCTTTGTCGTCCACCGGTGCTACGACTTTGATATGCAGAAGCGCCGTCCGCTGGGGGACAGCGTGGTCACCGGCTGGGGAACGGTGGACGGCCGGCGCGTCTGTGTCTTTTCACAGAACTTTGCCGCGATCGGCGGGACGTTGAGCGAGGTCGCCGCGGAAAAGATCTGCAAGGTGATGGACCTTGCGATGCGTATGGGCGTGCCCCTCATCGGCATCAACGACTCGGGCGGCGCCCGCATCCAGGAGGGGGTGGTCTCGCTCGACGGCTACGGCAACATCTTCTACCGGAACGTCATCGCCTCCGGGGTGATCCCCCAGATTTCTGTCATCGCCGGCCCGTGTGCGGGCGGTGCGGTCTATTCCCCTGCGATCACCGATTTTAC
The DNA here is from genome assembly GCA_041082245.1 of Chloroflexia bacterium. Classification (GTDB taxonomy): domain Bacteria; phylum Chloroflexota; class Chloroflexia; order DTKN01; family DTKN01; genus DAOTVY01. The sequence continues at coordinate 9,911 of JBDOIE010000012.1, read as the reverse complement.
CTTTATGGTCAAGGGGACCAGTTATATGTTCATCACCGGCCCCGAGGTCATCAAGGCGGTCACCGGGGAGGAGGTGACCCCGGAGGAACTCGGCGGCGCGATGGCCTGCAACACCAAGAGCGGCGTGGCCCACTTTGCCGCCGAGGACGAGGACGAGCTTTTCGCCCAGGTCCGCACCCTCCTCAGTTACCTCCCGAGCAACAACATGGAGGATCCCCCCTACCGCCCACCGACCGACGACCCGGAGCGGGAAGCCCCGGAACTGGACACGATCGTTCCGGATAGCCCCAGAAAGCCGTACGACATCCTCGACGTCATCCGCGCGGTCGTGGACGACGGGGTCTTTTTCGAAGTCCACCGCTACTGGGCGCCGAACATCGTGGTCGGCTTTGCCCGGCTGAACGGCTATCCGGTGGGGATCATCGCGAACCAACCCGCCCACCTGGGCGGCGTGCTGGACAACCTGGCCTCGATCAAGGGGGCGCGCTTCGTCCGGTTCTGCGACGCCTTCAACATTCCGCTGGTGACCTTTGTCGACGTTCCCGGCTACCAGCCCGGGACGGATCAGGAATGGGGCGGGATCATCCGCAACGGGGCAAAACTGATCTTTGCCTACGCCGAAGCTACCGTGCCCAAGTTGACGGTGATCACGCGCAAGGCGTATGGGGGGGCCTACGTCGTGATGTCCTCGCTCAGCCTGCGCTCGGACTTTAATGTCGCCTGGCCCACGGCCGAGATCGCAGTGATGGGGGCAGAGGGTGCGGTGAAGATCGTCTTTCGGCGGGAGCTCCAGGCGGCCGCCGACCCCCAGGCGCGCCTGAACGAACTGGTCGCCGACTACGAGGCGCGTTTCTCCAACCCGTACCAGGCGGCGTCGCGCGGCTACGTGGAGGACGTCATCGAGCCGCGCCGCACCCGGCCGGTACTCATCCGCGCCCTGGAGATGTGTCAGACCAAGCGCCAGTCGCTCCCGCCCAAGAAACACGGCAACATCCCGTTGTGACGGGAAAGGAGGAAAGAGCATGCAGTACGACGTGATCATCCTGGGATCCGGGCCGGCCGGCCTGACGGCCGCCATCTACGCGGCCCGCGCCCGCCGCTCGACTCTGGTCCTGGCCGGAAGCAGCCTCGGCGGCCAGGCGGCGATCACGGACATGGTGGAAAACTACCCCGGCTTTCCGGAGGGCATCCACGGAGCGGAACTCACCCAGCGTATGCAGCAGCAGGCGGAGCGGTTCGGAGCCCAGGTGGAGCTGGATGAAGCCACCGCAGTGGACCTTTCCCAGCACCCGTTCCGCATCACCGCTTACGGAGGCGAATACCAGGCGCGCGCACTGGTTGTCGCTACTGGGGCCTCGCCGCGGAAGCTGGGCGTCCCAGGGGAGAAAGAGTTCACCGGGCGCGGCGTCTCCTACTGCGCCACCTGCGACGGCTTTTTCTACCGCGGCAAGGAAGTGGCCGTCGTCGGGGGCGGCAACAGCGCCGTCGAGGAGGCGCTCTTCCTGACCCGCTTCGCCGACCGCGTCTACATCATCCATCGGCGCAGCCGCCTCCGCGCAGACGCGATCGTCCAGGAACGCGCCTTCGCCAACGACAAGATCACCATCGTTTGGGAGCACCAGGTCACCGAGATCCTCGGCGAGCAGACGGTTACAGGGGTGCGCATCTGCCATTGCGACACGCGGGAAGAACGCGTCCTGCCGGTCTCGGGTGTCTTTGTCTACATCGGCATGGTGCCCAACACGCAGCTTTTCCAGGGGCAGTTAGAACTGAACGAGTGGGGCTATATCGTCACCGATGGGGCCCAGCATACGAACGTCCCCGGGGTCTTTGCGGCTGGGGACGTGCAGGAGCTGTACCTGCCCCAGATCGCCACGGCGGTCGGCAGCGGCGCGCGGGCGGCGATGGAGGCGGATCGGTTCCTGGCCGAATTGGAGCACCGGGCCTACCCGTCGCGGCATCCATGAGCCAACAGCCCGGGGGAGAAGACAATGCCTCAGAGGCGTGCTAAGGTTTCGCCGCTTTACCTGCTCCTGTTCCTGCTTGTCGCGATCCTCCTGGGCCTCTACCAGGCCGGGTACCTGAGCTGGCTCGGCCTGTCGCCGCGCCCGCCGGTCGTCCAGGCGCCGGCCGGCACCTGGTACCAGGTCTACTTCACTGCCCCGGATACGGCGGACGCGGCCCCGCATGCCGGCGGCATCGATGCCAGGGTCGTGGCCGATATCGACGCCGCCCAGCAGAGCGTGGATATCGCCTCCTTTGACCTCGACCTGCAAACGGTCGCCCGCGCCCTCCTGCAGGCGCACGAACGCGGCGTGCGCGTGCGCCTGGTGATCGACGACGAGAACCTGGCGGACGAGGTCGTCCTCCAGACCACCCGCGATCTGTCGGCGGCCGGCATCCCGATCGTTTATGACCAACGGCAGGCGTTCATGCACAACAAGTTCGTGGTGATCGACCGGCGCATCGTGTGGACCGGCTCGTGGAACCTCACGGACAACGACACCTACCGCAACAACAACAATTTCGTGCGGTTCGAGCTCCCGCCCCTGGCCGAGAACTACACCCGGGAGTTCGAGGAGATGTTCCTCGATCGGGCCTTCGGACCCAGGTCGCCGCAGAACACGCCTTACCCAGCGCTTCTCCTGGACGATGGCACGCGCATCGAGACCTACTTCTCCCCCGAGGATAACCCCCGCTCCGCCGTCCTGGCCACCCTGGAACGGGCCGAACAGGAGATCCTGTTTATGGCCTTTTCCTTCACCGATGAGGAGATCGCCCGGCTGCTCGTGCAGAAGGCGAAGGCTGGGATCGTAGTGCGCGGCGTGCTGGAGGCGCGCAACGCGGCCGCCGCCTCCAGCATCTACGACCTCCTGCGCAAGGCCGGGGTGGACGTGCGCCTGGACGGAAACCCGCGCGTGATGCACCATAAGGTGTTCGTGATCGACGGCCGGATCACGATCACCGGTTCGTTCAATTTCACCGAAAGCGCAGCCCGTGAGAACGACGAGAACCTCTTGATCATCGAGAACGCCGACCTCGCCCGGGCGTACCGCGACGAGTTCGCACGGGTCTACGAGGCCGGCCGCGCGGAGTGAACCATGCCCAGAGACGACAGGAAACCCTTTCGCCAACGCCTGCGCAGCTTCTGGCGTGAATGGCGAACCGTAGTGCTGCTCGGCGTGCTCATCGTCGGAGGAGCTGCCCTTTACCGGTTTGTCCTCCAGCCGCGCCCGCGGATGCTCGCTTCCGCTGCGCCCTACGCGGTCTATTTCACCCAGGGGGATGCGGGGCAGCCGACGGCCCACGGCATTGCGGCCGAGATCGTGCCGGACCTCGCTGCGGCCCAGAAGCGCCTGCTGCTGGCCACACCCGGCCTGGACGTCGAGGAAATCGCCTCCGCGCTGCTCGATGCCCGGGCGCGCGGCGTCGAGGTACGCATCCTGGAGGACCCTGCGCGGCAGGAAGATCCCGGCGTCGCGGCCACCACGGCGCGCCTCGAGCAGGGCGGCATCCCGGTTGCGCTCCACCCCTTGCCCGGGGGGCTTGGGGAATCGTTCCTCGTGGTCGATGAGCAACTGCTCTGGGCAGGTTCGGCCGAGTTCTCCCGGGCAGGGCTTTCGCAGGATGCCGGGTACATCCTCCGCTGGCCCATTCCTGCACTCGCGCAGGCCTTCGCGCGCGAGTTCGACGAGATGTTCGCCCAGCGCGCCTTTGGCCGTTCCTCGCCGAAGGAGGAGCAGCGCGTCCATATCGCCCTTGCGGACCGCGGGACCATCACCGTCTACTTTACGCCCGAGGACGACCCCTTGGGCGAGATCCTGCAAACGATGGCGCGCGTGAACTCGCAGCTCGCCTTCCTGACCGAGCGGCTGAACGATCCCCGCCTGGGGGAGCGGATGTCCGCCGAGGCGATGCGCGCCCCCGTGCAGCTGTGGGGAGTGTACGACCCCGCGGGGGGCATCGCTCCGGACATCCTGGAAGCGCTGCGGAAGGGCCGGACGATGCTCGCCGCCTACCAGGGCGGCGGCCGGCTCCGCGAGAACGTGCTCACGGTGGACGGGCAGCTGGTCTTTCTTTTCTCCCAGCCGCTGGACGCGCAGGGGCTCGACACGCGCGACGGCTTTGTGATCGTCGTCCAGGACTGGGAGCTGGGGCAGACGTTCGGCCGGGAACTGGCGCGGCTCTATCGCCAGGCGCAGGGTGGTCCATAACGGGGTATTTGCCCAGGAGGGGAGATGTCGGGGCAGGATGCGTTCGTGCATGCCCTCTCCCCCACGGTGCGGCCGGCCTTGCTCTATGAGGCGCTCGGCGAGCGGGTGCGCTGTCTGACCTGCGAACGCCGTTGCCTGCTTCCCAAAGGCGGGCAGGGATGGTGCCGCACGCGCCGCAACGACGACGGCACGCTTGTCACCCTTACGTACGGCGCCGTTTCCTCCCTTTCCGCAAACCCGATCGAGAAGAAGCCGCTCTACCATTTCTACCCGGGGACCGTGGCGCTCACCGTGGGGAGCTGGAGCTGCAACCTGGACTGCCCGTGGTGCCAGAACTGGGAGATCAGCAAGCAGGCCCCGCCGCCGGAGCCAGAGTTCCTTTCACCGGGAGCGTTCGTGGCCCTGGCGCGCCGTCGGGGCTGTGCGGGCACCTCGATCAGCTTCAACGAGCCGACGCTTTCCCTGGAGTGGTCCCTGGAGGTGTTCCGAAGGGCGCACGAGGTGGGGTTGTACAACACCTTCGTCACCAACGGCTATATGACGGAGGCCGCGCTGGAGGCGCTCATCCAGGCCGGTTTAGATGCGGCCAACGTGGACATCAAGGGGGATGCGGACGCGGTACAGCGCTACTGTGGGGTGGATGTAGAGGTCGTCTGGCGCAACTGCCGGCGGATGCGCGCGGCCGGCGTTTGGCTCGAAGTGACCACGCTCGTCATCCCCACCGTGAACGACGATGCGGAAACGCTGCGGAGCATCGCGCGGCGTATCGTGCAGGAACTGGGGGAAACCGTCCCCTGGCACCTCACCGCCTACTACCCCGCCTACCGCTTCCATGCCCCACCGACCCCCCTGGCGACGCTCGAGCGCGGGTGGGAGATCGCACGGGAGGAGGGGTTGCGCTTCGTGTACCTGGGCAATGTGCCGGACCACCCTGCGGCACACACGGCCTGTCCGCGGTGCGGTGCCCGGCTGATCCTCCGGAGCGGGCTAGCCGTCCTGCGGAACCGACTGCGGCGCGGCTGCTGCCCGGATTGCGGGGAGGCGATCCCGGGCATGTGGGGATAGGCTGTGGGCATCGGGGCGGAAGCCGTCCGGACCAGATGGGGCCTGCGCGCAAGGCGATCCCCGGGCCCCCGGCGCTTTCCTGTTTCCCAACAGAGGCCGAACCGTCCGTCCAGCAGGGGAGGAAGTGCCCGTATCGGAGCCGCGGTTTGGCCGTGTAGGGACTCGATCCATCCTCTGCTCGGCAAGTCGCTTTCCCACTGGAAAAGGCCGGGGGGCCAGCAAGGCTGGAGGCGACCGGCAGGCCGTCGCACGGCCGGGAGGGGCTACAGCACATCCCTTCCCGAAGGGCAGCGCCCTCAGGCGGGCGGCTCGGACCGCTCAAGACCGGCCGCAGGGTGCCGGACGGTCAGGCGGTAAACCGCGCCATCGCGCGCGCCAAAGCGGTACTTGTAGGTTTCGCCGCCGCGCATGAGGTCGAAGCGGGCTTTGCCGCGCGCGATCGCGTCCTGGATGCAGAGGGCCATCAGGACGATCCCCGGGCTCAGCTCCGGTCGGAAGCGCGGGTCGAAGCCGGAGTTGTACACCAGGAGGTCCGGCCCGTAGTCGAAGCACCAGAGGGACGCGGCCGGCCGTTCGTCCAGCCAGAGGGTGTAGAGGGCAAGCCAGCCCAACGGGAAAAAGCAGCGCGCGAGGTCACGGAAGAAAGCGGCCATCGGCTCGGTCATGAAAGCTTCTTTCTCGGGGTGGCTTGCGCGGTGAAGACGGATAAAGGTCTCGACGGCCTCTTCCAGGCCGGCCGGGTCGCTCAGGCGTTCCCAGCGGAGTACGGCTTCCGCCTGGGCGCGCCGCAGTTTGCGCCGGAGTTCGTGGCGCTGCTTCTTGTCGAGGGAATCCAGGTAGGTTTCCCAGTCGCCAGGAAGGGGGATGTACGGGGCGGGCTGCTCGGGGGTCGCCTGCACGCCGTCCGGGCAGCACTCGCGACACACCCGGCAGAGGAGCCCCTCGCGGGTAGGGGAGTGCCCAGGAAGCGAATGGAGGTCGAGCAGGTCCCACGGGGGTGCCTCCGTGCAGAGGTGCTGCAGGAAAGCCCGATAGACCTCTTCCTCCCGCCCACGGGCGACGACAAAGTCGAGGTAATCGGAGACGTCCACCCCGCCGACGAAGCGGAGGAGGCGCTGTCCGCCCTCTGTGCAGGCGTACAGGGGCGCGATCCCCTGGAGCGTGCCGGCCTCATCCCGAGCGAGGAGCACCGAGAGCCGGCCCTGGTCGCCGAAGTGTGTCCACCAGATGCGCTGGAACTCGGGGGTGAGAAAGATCGTGTCGACCGCGCTCCGCTGCAGGAGCGCCCGCCATTCGGCGGAAAGCCACGAAAAGACCTCGGCATCTTCGTGCCGTTCCACCCGGAGGCCGGCCTTCGCGCTCACATCGATCCTCCCTTTCGGGCAACGACCACGAGGTCGGAGGAGGCGGCTGGGTCGAACGGTTCCAGATTCCAGCTGCCGTAAAAGTCGGATTCCTCGAAACCGGCATTTTCGAGCATCGTCTTCAGCTCCGTATGGGGGATCGGTCGGTGGTGGGTCGTGCTCACGCGCTGGTGCCAGCCGTCGGCGTCGCGCCAGAAGATGGCCATATGGAAAGCGATGCGTTCCGGCTCCAAGTCGAGAAAGCGGAAAAAGAGCCACTCGCGCTCCCCTTCGCGATGGACGCTCAAGGGGAGGAAACGCTCCCCGCTGGCGAGCAGCCGCTCGTCGTTCCGGTTCTGGATGAGGAGCAATCCCCCGGGCCGGAGGAGTTGGGCAAAGTCGTGGAGGGCAGCCTGCACCGCCTCTGCGCTCAGGAGATGGGGCAGGGAATGTCCCAGGCAGAGGACGGCGTCGAAGGGGCCGGGAAGGAGGTGCGCGAGCTCGCCCAGGCCGGCCCGGTAGAAGGGAACCGCGACGCCGGATGCGGCGGCGTTTTCCTGCGCCCGGGCGACCATGGCCGTGCTGAGGTCCGCGCCAAAGACCCTGTAACCGCGGCGGGCCAGGGCGATCGCGTGCCGCCCGGTACCGCACGCGGCGTCGAGGATGCGATGTGCGCCGGATTCCTGCAGGAGCCGCTCGATGGCCGGCAGTTCGAAGGCCAGCCGCGCTTCCCAGTCGACAAACCGGTCATAGTCGGCGCCCATTTCGTCGTACAGGGGGACCGGTTCCACCGCAAACCTCAAAGCTTACCCTGATTGGCGAGGGCAACAAAATCTTCTAAGCTGAGAATTGTTACTGTATCCCCGTGAGGCAAGTAATTATCCAATCTACGTACATAGAAATCGCGCAGGTGCCAGCCGCTTCCCCCCAGGACGAGGTAAGCCCGCTTATACTGTCCTCCTGACATTCTTACGGCATGGGCCAAGCATATCACCTCGAATGGCACTTTCTGCTCGGCTGTACCTGAAACTTGTTGCCACTTCAGCGAGATTAGGAACTCGCTTCCATCTCCTGCTTCTGCGACGACATCGACGACATGCCTCCCTCCGCCAAGTCGCTCCCCTATGTTCACCTGCTTCCGGTACGAGTAGCCCCCGCGCTTAAGCGCAGGCAGGATCATTTGTTCCAAGACCGCCCCTGTGCCAGTGTTACGCGGGTTCATAGACCCTCCTCCTGATGCCTGTCTCGCGTCGCCTTCTTTTGCCTTGCTACAGCCAGTATACCCGCCGCTTAGCTCAGACTAGCTACAGGCGGGCAATTAGATCCTAAACAACACAAGCAGGTACCGGTGTACAATGCTAAGGAACTCTTGCTTATGGTCCGGAACTTTCTCGGGCACAACGACCACTATTTCCTTCAGTTTGAAGCGAGCATCCTTCGCTATCTCTTCCCAAAGGTACAGCCCTGCGGGGACCAGCACTCCCCCAGCCCTAAAGTCTTTGGCTTCCAGAACCACGAAAGTGCCGGGCGCCACACGCCGCGCAGATTCGTCAAGCAGCTTCCGTACTCCAACCCTGTATGCTTCGAAGGACTGGTCCGTTAGCTCCTCGGGGCAGTGGACAAAAACTAGATTGCTTCCACCCTCAAGGTCAAGCGACTCCTTGCCCTGGCCGTCAAAGTACAAGTCGACAACCTTCGCCCCTGAGGATCCGAACCTCCCGAGCAGGTTACGCCTAACCTCAAAGTCCAGTTGGCCCGCCGGAAAGATCCACACAGTTGTGGTCTCGAGGTTCTCTCTTTCTATATGGCTCACCTTTTCTGATCGAGTCCGACACGTGGGAACATACTGCCACATCGCAGTGGCTTCCCCTACAAGTTGCGCTCGAGGCTTTTCGAAAACGGGGAGATACTCATGCGCTAACAGCAGAAAGTTGTGTTCAATGCTTCTTGCGTACCAGAACCCTGTCGTCTTACAGTTATGCTGGCGCTTTATGACTAGCTCGTGCAAGAGGAAGCCCGCGTTCAAGAACACGCGGATCACTTGAAAGCCTATAGGCACAACGCAACGGGATTTTCGAGCATCTCCAATGAGGATTGCGCACTTGCCCCCCGGTTTTAGCACGCGCAAACTCTCCTTCGCTACCTTGCTCATCTCCTCCAGAAACTGTTCAAGTGATAGGTCGGACAAATCGCCTGTTATCTTGGCGCCATACTTAATGATGCCGGCATAGGGCGGATGAGCGCAAATCAGATCGATCACCCCGTCAGGAATGTCCGAGAGGTCCCTGGCATCACCGACACTCACTTTGGGTTCATACAAAGGGCATGCTTCCTCGAGGAGCTGTGCTGGCAGGGTGAAGCGCAGGTTTTCCAGGGTAATACCTATGGCGCCCGGATTGATGTCCCTGGCTATGCATCGCCGGCCGAGGAGCTTCGCCTCTACGGCTGTGGTGCCACCGCCGACGAAGTAATCCAGCACCGTATCACCGGGCCGTGAGTACTTTAGGATGATGTTTCGCGGTATATACGGAGACCAGTTTCCCCGATAGCGGCCATTATGTGTAGCCCAATTCCCGCGTTGCCTAAAACTCCACACGGTGGTAGTCTCTTCACGAAAGTCAACCGGGTGCCACCGTTTTACTTGCTTTGGCCGCTTGAGCACGGTTACGTTAGCCCCGTAGGCTTCCGTCACAATCCGCTGAAGGGTGCCAAAAGAGATACCGTAGCGGTCTCCAATAACAGGGTCCGGCACCCCGCGCTCCTTGTCTGCCAGGACGGCCGCGCGCAGCCCTGCTTCCCCGTGCGCGTCAAGGATGTGAGCGCGCAGTGCCTCGTGAACAGGGTGGTGACATAGTGGACATTCACGAACAGTTGGACCCTCGCGGTCGGACCATCCGTTATCCAAAGGCGATCCCCCCTTTTCTTATCACCAGAGGTAGAAAACTCTGGGCCTATCTTAGGGCAAAACATTTCAACGGTCAATCCTCCGCTAGGGCAGGGAATGTACTTCTAGCTACTCGTGGCTACTGTTGCCACTGCGGTCGCGTGCTCGCCCAGCAAGCGGGCGAGGAATTGGCCGGTAAAGCTCGCTTCGACCCGGGCCACCTCCTCCGGGGGGCCTTCGGCGACAAGGTACCCGCCTGCGTCCCCGCCGCCCGGCCCCAGGTCGATGATCCAGTCCGCCGTCTTGATCACGTCCAGGTTGTGCTCGATCACCACGACCGTGTTGCCGGCGTCCACCAGGCGGTGCAGCACGTCGAGCAACTTCTGGATATCGGCCGGGTGCAAC
>JBDOIE010000197.1:0-3078 GCA_041082245.1 Chloroflexia bacterium | reverse complement strand
GCCTCCGGAAGACGGACGAGGCGCACGCCTTCGGGAACGGCGTGCAGGTAGCGTACCTCGATCTCGTGGAAGCCGTGCATCTCGAGCAGGAAGGACAAGGCTTGCGGGTGGAGCGGCTTGACGTGGGAAAGGTCCAGGTAGAAGTAGTTCACGAGCGCCCAGAGGCAGAGGGGGTTCGGGGTTTCGAAGATCAGATAGGCGCCCGGTTCCAGTTTCGCCTGCGCGAGGGCAACGAGGCGGACGAGCTCCTGAGGGGCCAGGTGCTCCACGAGGTGGGCGGCAAACAGCCCGCCCAGAGAGCGATCGGCCAGGCCCGCGAGGTGCTGCAGCGCATCCTCGCGCACGACCCGAAGGCCCTTCTCCGTGCAGAGGCGCACCATCTCCGTGTTCCAATCGACCCCGTAGGCCGGGATATCGTGCGCGCGCAGCAGTTCGAGGAACTCGCCCTTACCACACCCCAGGTCCAGGACGTTACGCCGCCCGGCGAAGAAGGGAAGGTAAGCTTCCTGCTGAGCGCGCACCTCCTCCTCGGGGCGGTAGATCGCCTCGAAGCGGAAGTAGTCGTGGTCGGAGAGCATCTCGCGTTCGGCGGCGATGGCCGGCCGTGCCTCGGGAGGAAGGGCACCCTCGGCGGTCAATCGCGCCATCAGCCCGTCCAGCCTCAGCCTCAGGAAAGCCAACCCGCGCCGGTCAAGCGCGTGCTCCTGGGAGAGGCGTTGCAGGCGTTCTTCGAGCGCGGCCTGTATACGCATGCAAGCCTGTGTCTGCTCCTGCACCTGCCGAGACAGGATATCCTTCAGGTCCTGGAGCCGGGCCTGGAGGGCCGCCTGCTCCTGGTCCAGGGGGACAAACATCGCATCCATGCGCCGGACAAGGTCCTCGAAGGTTATACGTGTAAAGCCGTAGAGCTCTTGGAGGACCTCGACGAGAGCCAGGTTATACTGCACCTGCTGCTGCAGGATGGGAAGGACGTACCACTTGGTGGAGATACGGTTCCAGCGCTCGCGGAACCAGGCGATCAGCGGGCCGAGGATGGGGAAGCGGGAGCGGAAGGGCTGTTCCTGTACCCAGGCGAGCGTTCTCAGTTGCTCGAGTCGTTGCTCCACAGAGGAAGGGGGAACCACCGACGGGAAGTCGGTCCGGCCGGCGTCCGGACCGGCCCGAGAACGGATTTCCTCACGCATTTGACGGAGACGATCGGCAAGCGTCAAGTCTTCGGTGTAGCCCTTCTCCATCGCCAGATCCTTGACCTGCAGCTCGCTCCAGGCGCTCCTGGGGGCCAATTTGCCGGGGCAGGGGCATTATAGCATCGCCCCATGGGTGTGTCAACCGGTCGTATCTGAGGTTCGGACAGAGATAACAAAGGGGGACCTCCCTTTTGGTAAACTGCTCTCCGAGTCTTAGTAACCAAAAGGGGGTCCCCATGAGATCAGAATGCACCAGTTTCTGCAAACCCTCTTCGCTGACGAAACCGGGGCCAAACAGGCGGCCGAGATCGGGGATGCGGTCCTGGCCGCGCGCTCCTTGCGCCTGACCGGGATCGCAGTGAAAATGCGCGGACGTCGCGCTGCCGCCTGCAAACGGATCCAGCGTTTCCTCCAGGGGGTAGATCCGCGCGAGGTGCTCTGGCGCCTCTTTCGGGAGGAAGCGCCTTTCGTGCGTGGGGGATGGGACCGGGGTCAAGCGCTCCCAGGTGTGCAAGACGAAGTATGTGGGCACGCTCAAGGACAGGAAGACGAGGGGCTTCTGGCTCCTGCTGCTCGCCACCCCTTAGCGCGGGCGAGCCGTTCCTTGCGCCTTTCTGACCCGCTCCTCTCGCACGATTGCGGCGCGCGACGGTTCCCGCAACCTGAACCATTTGCGGGGCATCGAGCAGGCAAAAGAGATGCTGGAGGAGCGGCCGCTGGTCATAGACCGCCAGTTCCGTTTACCTAGGGCTCTTGAGCCACCTGACCGCGGTCAGGGTGCATCCTGACTGATGACCGAATCTCGGCGCCGTTCCAGTTGACGGCTTCCCTGAGTGCTGCTATCTTGGGATTGCGCCAGGCGACTGTAACGGGGAGTAACCAGCCGGTTAGGCACTTGCCAGGATGCCAGCGCGGCCAGGAGGATTCTTCGATGCTTTGACCGTATTACCTCCATGGGAGGCCGGGCTTGTATTCGCGGGATGCGCATCGCAGTCGCGTTCATCCTGAACCTGGTGGCCAACGGGATGACCGTGGAGGAAATCCTCGAAGCCTACCCCTACCTGGAGCCCGAGGATATCCAGCAGGCGTTACGCTATGCTGCCTGGTTGGCTGACCAGTCCGTCTACTCGGTCGAGCAGGTTGCGGGATGAGATTCCTGGCCGACATGGGCATTTCCCCCCGCACGGTCGATTTCTTGAGACGGCTGGGCTACGAGGTACTTCATCTGCACGAAGCCGGTCTGGACCGGCTGGCTGACCCGACGATCCTGGCCGAGGTGCGAAGAACGGGTCCTGCTAGCCACCGATCTGGATTTCGGGGAGCTGCTCGCCGTTGGTAGGATGGATCTGCCGAGCGTGATCGTCTTCCGGTTGCGGGACATGCGGCCGGAAAACGTGAATCGGCACCTCGAGCAAGTACTGGACCAGCACCTAGATGCCCTTGCCCAGGGTGCCGTTGTCAGTGTCGGTGAAAGGCACATCCGGCTGCGGCTATTGCCCATCGCTCCGGCGGATTGAGCTTACGCTACCTACTGCTCTCATCTCTTCCCCCTGTCCGCTCCACCCCAGCACCTGTGGTCACATCGTTCAGGGCGGTGTCACGCGGCCCTCCAGACAGGCCCCGCTGTTCGGTTTGCGGAATGTGTCGTAGAAAACGTCCACACTTATGCCGGCCACTTCCTCGTCGAAAGCAGGAAACCCTTGTGGGCTTGGCTGACATAGCTCTGTGACCGAGATGCTCGGCTGGACCTGCCGGGACTCCCCACACGCAACGACAACGAGAAACAGGAACAAGCCCAGCACCCCGATATGACAAGGAGCCTGCAGACCCAAGTCGGCGAGGCACGGCTTCTTGCTCTTTCTGGAACGACTCCGAAGCCAGGTGAGGCCCC
>JBDOIE010000182.1:0-5523 GCA_041082245.1 Chloroflexia bacterium | reverse complement strand
TGGCACTTAGCCTTGCCCACCACGAGGCGGTACTCACGGTCGAGGACCGGCGTGCGGTCGAATGGCTGATCGAGGAGGCGCTAGCTCGCTACGGGATTGTCGCTCCGCCGTCCGCAAAAGCGCGGATGAAAGCACTATGAGGCCGGGAGAAAGCAGGCTTTCGCCTCTTTGACAATCGGCACCCGTTCCAGGCTCATACGTCAAACGAGCGGACTCCCACCGTCCACATCGACGGCCGCTTCATCCCTCTGGCTAAGGAATCACCACGCCCAGTTTCCGCTCCCCCAGGGACGCGATCGGCCTTCTTGCAGCGAAGGCACAGAAGCGGATGCGCTGCCGTGCTCTCCTGTACTTCAGGCAGGTCCAGGCACATCCGGGGTAGTCGCTTCTGCCCTGGCGAGCCAGCGATCCTCGCGCTCGAGGTAGCGCAGGCAAAAGACCCCACGCGCAGTGCGCACGCGAAAGGCCGGCCCCGCGGGTTCGCGCCATTCGCTCAACACTTCCTCTACCGGGAGGTCGCTCCCTTGCCATACGAACGCGATCGGCCGCTCCGCATAACGGCGGCCGGCGTAACATCGCACCGGTACGGTCGTCCAGGGCGCTTTTTCCACTAGGGCCCACCACCGTCTTGTGCCCGGCCGAGGATCTGTACCTCCGCCCAGCGCACTACCTGTTCTGCCAGGGCTACTGCCGCTGCATATTCCTCTTCCGTGACCGGTTCGGTGATGCCGGGATAGCGGGTAGCTACGGCATAGCGCGTAAGCCTCGCGGCTTGCCAGACCGGTTCCGGGAGAGCGGTCCCCTGCTCTTCGAGTAACGAAAGGAGCCGTGCCAGGTCGTGCACATACGGAAAAGCGATGCCCCGCGAAAGGAGCACCGCTTTGATAGCCTTTTCGGCTGCTTGCTGAGCCTCGAAGCAGAGATCTTCCCGGTACGCCTCGTGCAGTCCGCTGCGGGCCAGAGCCAGGTTGCTTCTGGCCCGGTTGAGCCACTCCCGAGGATCATCCGGAGAGAACCTCTTCCGAGGCGTCATACACCACCTTTCCTTCGGCCAGAGCAGGGTAGATCACAAGCGCAGGGTTGTCCCCGTACCGCTCCAGATCTTCCGGTGTAACCACGACGGCGTCTACAGCCACACCGACTCCGCGGAGATGGAGGTAGATTTGTTCGGTCAGCTTGCCGCGATGCGCTCCGCTTTTGACGATCAGGAGGTCGATGTCGCTATCGGGGCGCATTTCCCCGCGCGCCGCGGAGCCAAAGAGGATAACCTTCTCCGGCCGGGCCACCTCGACGATGCGGCGGATGACCTCTCTCAGGATCCCCTCGTGCGACCACCGCGCTTCCGCCATAGAAGACCTTTGTGCCATCCCCACGATCCCTCCCAAAACAGCCATCCCCTCAGGGGTAGATACGATCCAGGATGCGCGGGAACGGGATCGCCTCGCGGATGTGGTGGATCCCGGCGATCCAGGCGACCGCCCGTTCGATCCCCATGCCAAAGCCACTATGCGGGACGGTACCGTAGCGCCGAAGGTCGACGTACCAGCGATAGTCCTCCAGGCGCAGCCCCCATTCGATGATCCGCCGCTCCAGCAACTCAGGATCGTGGATGCGCTGGCTTCCCCCGATGATCTCGCCGTACCCTTCAGGGGCCAAGAGGTCCGCGCAAAGCGCAACCTCCGGCCGCTCCGGGTCCGGTTCCATATAAAAGGCCTTGGCTTTGGCTGGATAGTGCGTGACAAAAACGGGTTTATCGAACCGGCTGGCGATCAGCGTTTCGTGTGGTGCGCCGAGGTCCTCGCCCCACGGGAGCGGAGTGCACTCTTCGACCTCCTGATAGTGCTCCGCGATCAGCTGCAGCGCCTCATCGTAGGTGATGCGATAGAATGGGGGTTTCACGCGCTCGAGGGGAGCGGTGTCCCGTTCGAGCACCTCGAGCTCCCGCGCGCACCGCTCCAGGCAGCGCTGGACGATGTAGGAAACGAACTCTTCCTGGAGGCGGAGGTTATCCTCGAAGGTGTAGAACGCCATTTCGGGTTCGATCATCCAGAACTCGGTCAGGTGGCGGCGGGTCTTGCTCTTTTCCGCGCGGAAGGTGGGGCCGAAGCAGTAGACCTTGCCGAACGACATCATCCCGGCCTCGACATAGAGCTGGCCGGTCTGCGCCAGGTATGCTGTCCCCAGATCGAAATACTGGGTTGCGAACAGGTTCGTGGTCCCCTCGGCAGCGCAGGGGGTCAGGATGGGCGTATCGAACCGCACAAAGCCGTGGCTGTTCAGGTAATCCTGGGCCGCGGCCTCGACTTCGGCGCGGATGCGCAAGAGGGCGTGCTGGCGCGACGAGCGCACCCAGAGATGACGGTGCTCCATGAGGAAGCCGATGCCATGCTCTTTGGGCGTGATCGGGTAGTCGCGGGCGAGCTGCACGATCTGGATCTCGTGCACGACGAGCTCGAACCCGCCGGGGGCCCGGGCATCCGCCCGCACCGCGCCCGTCACGATGAGCGACGATTCCTGCGTCAGCGCGTCGGCCGCGGCGAACGTCTCCGGCGAGACATCGGGCTGGAAAACGACGCATTGCAAGATACCGCTGCCGTCGCGGACGAGCAGGAAAATCAGCCGCCCTTTCTCGCGCTTGTGGTAGAGCCAGCCCCGCAGGGTAACGGTTTGCCCTTCGTAACGCCCGATCTCGGAAATGCAGACAATCGGTGCCATCGTGCCGAACCTCCTCCAAGCAGCTTCATCTTCCCGGACGCTCCGACCGCCGATTACAAGAGCCGTTGGAGGGGTGCCGGCGCATAGGCGCGGCACCGATGGTCCACCTCCTATCCTGTTGCCACATGGTCGAACTCCAAGATCACCCGAGGTCGTCGTACGCGCTCCGACACGTTGGGTGCATTGTACACGACATCGGCTGCGGATGCAAACCGGTCACGCACGGGATACGCGGTCCCTGCCCCTTATCCCCGAGGGCCCGTCGCAAGTTGCTGGATGGATGGCCCGACCGTTTTGGCCCGCTGTGATCGACGCCCCTGAGGAGGCCGCAATTCAGCAGTGGCCGGCGATGCCAGGTCCCGGTCTGCAACGGAGGGCGGTCAGCCTGGAGAGCGGACACGCACGACCCACAGGCCGACAGGTCTCGGCAAGCGCTTCCTGAGGTGGCGAAGGAGGATCGGTATCGACCCTCCGGGTTTCCGCGCGGCTACAGCTCGGCGAGGAGGCTAGCCAGAGCGCGCGCCTGGGCCTGGCGGGAGTAATACGCCTCCACAAAGCGCCGGCCGTTTGCGCCCAGCTCCCGGCACCACTCCCGCCGCGCAGCTAGCTCGACGATCGTCTGCGCCAGCGCCCGGGGATCCTCCGGCTCCACATAGAGGCCGGCCTGGGCGCGTTCGAGGATCGCCCGTGCTTCCCCGTCTATCCCTAGCAGGACGGGGCACCCGCAAGCCCAGGCGTCGAACATCTTGGAGGGCACGGCGCTGCGGAAGAGGTCGACCTTGCGCAACGGCACAAGCGCCACATCGGCCGCGGAGAAATAGGCCGGCATCTCTTCACGCGGTTGCGCATCGAGCATGGTCACCGAGGTCAGGCCAAGTTCCTCCTTTTTCCGCACGAGGTCGGCCTTGCACGGTCCGTCCCCCACCAGGAGGAAGCGGATGTCGGAGCGATCGCGCAGCAGGTGCGCGGCCTCGAGCACCGTCTCCAGCCCCTGCGCGATCCCCAGGATGCCGGCGTAGAGGACGAGGAAGGCGTCGCCCACAGCGAGCCGCTCGCGCAGTGTCCGGCCGGCCTCCGGCTGCGGGCGGAACAGTTCCGTGTTGGCCCCGTTGGGGATCAGCACGAGCTTCTCTTCCGGGATGCCCCGTTCGACCAGGCGCCGGCGGATGCCCTCGGTCACGACCACGATCCGCCGTGCGCGGCGGTAGCAGCGCTCTTCCAGTTGGGTGGCCCATCGGATCGAACGCGCGCTCCGTAGTTCCCCGAGTGCTACCGCGGACTCGGGCCAGAGATCGCGCACCTCGAAGACCATCGGGAGGCGCCGCAAGAACGAAAGCGCGAGCGCCGCTCCGCCGGCAAAGAGGGGAGGCGATGTCGCATAAAGGAGGTCGTAGGGACCGCGAGCGAGGAGCAGGCCAGCCAGCGTCGCGTTGAGCATGAAGGTCACGTAGAAAGCGAGCCGGGTGCGCAGTGTCTTGACCGGTGACGTCCACACCCAGACGCGCAGCACGTCGATCCCATCCAGCTCCTCTCGCACCCAGAATCGGCCCCGGTACTCGGGGCGGATCACCCCTTCGGGGTGGTTGGGGACCTCAGTGAGCATCGTAACGCTGTGCCCGGCGCGGATCAGTCCCTGGGCCATCTCGTAGGCCCGGGTCTGGGTCGCCCCGACTTCCGGAGGAAAGTACTGGCTGAGGTAGAGGATACGCATAGGCTTTTCAAGATCGAAGGCTCGGCTTTTTTTGCAGCAGGGTCGATCTCGGAATCTGGGCGAAGGCATCCCGGCCAAAAGTCCGCTCGAGAGATGCCTTGAGCAGGTGCAGTGCCTTCAAGGAGCTAAGATGCGCGCCCCGAGCTGAGCGCGCTTTTCTTCCCACAGAAGACGCTGCTCCTGCACCGGGTGCGGTGCTCACGTCGAAACGCTCGTCCACCCCCTGTTCCTGCCTGTCTTCCAATCGACCCAGCACCTTTCATAGCCCGCTTCTTAGAGACGGCCGGCCCTGCTCGACGATCGGCATCCAGCGGATCCGCCCGGGAGATCGAAATGCCGTCGGCAACCATCCGGCCGATCCTCCCGCGAAGGAGAGCTTACTCCTCCTCCAGACAAGCCCGCAGGCATCATCCCGCTTCGGTCCGGAGTATGTGACCAGCAGGTCGATATCGCTCGCAATGGTATGCCGTCCCCGGGCGTAGGAGCCGAACAGCACGATACGGGTCACGGGCAACATGGCTTGCAGCGCCTTGGTCCCGGAGGCGCTGCACGAGCGTCTCCCGATCAGCAGAAAAACAGGTCCACTCGTAGAAACCGCGCTCGAGATCGCTGGGCGCGTGTTCCCAATCCCCTCGAGCCTGATCGATCCAGTCGGCGCTGCGCTCCATCGCCGCCTCCGAAGAGAAACCGACGTGATTGTAACACGCTGGGGAGGGAAAATCAATCGCCGAGCCCGACGGAGGTTTGGCGTTGTCCTTTGAAAGGACAACTCCTGAGGAGTTGTCCTACAAAGCCCCGTTCGATCGCCATACTTGTGGAGCACGGCACGCGCGCTCTAGCTTGGTATGGCCAGCATTCGTCGGGATGACACGGGCCAGCCCGTGTGCCAGACGCCTTCAGAACCATCTCCGCAGCACGGCGACGATACGCTCGGCGGCGTGCCCGTCCCAGAGTTCGGGGATACGGCCGGCCTTGCTTTCACCGGAGAGGATACGGCGCACCTCGGTTACAATGCGCGCCGGGTCGGAGCCCACAAGCGTATTCGTCCCTTCCGTGACCGTCACCGGCCGCTCGGTGTTCCTGCGCAGGGTGAGGCA
>JBDOIE010000154.1:0-5615 GCA_041082245.1 Chloroflexia bacterium | reverse complement strand
CTGCTCGTGGACGATTCGGCACTCGCACGGCGTATCCTGCGCGGCTACCTGGAACCTGCCGGGCACCAGATCATGGAGGCGCAGGACGGCTTTTCCGGACTGGAGCTCTACGCGCTGGAAAAGCCGGACCTGGTGCTTCTGGACCTGACGATGGAAGGAATGCACGGGCTGGATGTCTTGCGGGAGCTCCGCCGGATGGACCCTTCCGCCCGCGTGGTGGTGGCCACCGCCGACATCCAGCGGTCGACACAGGAAATGGCCGGGGAAGCGGGAGCTTGCGGGTTCGTTTCGAAGCCGTTCCTCCGGGAGCAAGTGCTGGAAGCGGTGCAGCAGGCCCTCCCTCGCGCGGAAAGGCCGGCCGCCGCGGAGGAAGGCGAAATCCATTCCCCCTGCGCGGACGGTCCTGCAGCGTGAGGAGGGCCTGTCATGATCCTCAGCGAAACGCAGAAGGATGCCTTGACCGAACTGCTGAACATCGCCTTTTCGCGGAGCGCTGCGGCGCTCTCCGAATTGACCGGCCACCGGGTGCTCCTGGGCCGGCCAGAAGTACAGGTATGTCCAGCCGAGGAGCTACAGAATGCCCTCGGCGAAGCCGTACAGACCGGCGAGGTGGCGACCGTGCACCAGATCTTCGGAGGCCCGCTGGCTGGGGACGCGCTCCTGATCCTGGACCTGCCGGGGGCGCAGTTGCTTGTCCAGCTGCTGACCGGCGAGCCGGTACGCGCGCCCGGCCTGGAGGCTTCCTCGCGCGAGGTGCTGGTAGAGGTGGGGAACATCCTCCTGAACTCCTGCCTGGGGATGTTCGGGAACCTCCTTCGGGTGCATGTCACCTTCTCGGTACCGCGTCTCCATCTGGACTCGCTGGCCTCGCTCCTCGATTCGCTGATGATCGGCGAGGAAGAGATCCGCTACGCCCTGGTGGTCGCCACCCACTTTGCGCTGCGCGACAGCGAGGTGGGCGGGTACCTGGTCATCGTCCTGGGGGTCACGTCGCTGGATCGCCTGCTCCAGGAGATCGAACGTCTGGGTTGATCGGAGCGGAGGAAGGAGATGCGAATACTGGTGATCGACGATTCGGCGTATGCGCGCCGGAGAATCCGACAGGTGCTCGAGAAGGCCGGCTACGAGGTGGTCGAAGCCCCGGACGGCGAAACGGCACTGCAGATCGTACGGGAAGAGCCGGTGGACCTGGCGACCATCGACCTCCTGATGCCCGGGATGGACGGGCTGGAATTGATGTATCGGCTGCGCGAGGTGGATGACTCGCTGCCGCTTGTCGTCGTCACCGCCGATGTACAGGAGGCTACCCGCCAGGAGGTGTTTCGCGCCGGCGCGTGCGCCTTCGTCGCAAAAGTGGAAAAGCCCGAAGCGGTGCTCTCCACGGTGGGCACGTTGCTCGGCGCCCCGTACATTTCCCCGGAGCAACTGGACGCCTTTGCCGAACTGCTGAACGTCACGATGGGCCAGGCGGCGTCGGCGCTGGAAGCCCTGCTCGGGAAACGGTGTCGCCTGCACGTGCCGCAGGTGGAAGCGATGCCGGCCAGCGTCCTGCCCGCTTTCTTCCGACGGCGCCTGCCGTTCACCGGAGCGGCGGTGCTGCAGCCCTTCACCGGCCTCCTGAGCGGGTTGACGAGCATTCTTTTCCCGGAACAACATGCCATCGTGCTCATCCAGCTCCTGCTGGGGGCCGAGCGGGACTGGGGAGAAATCTCGGCAGCCGAGCAGACGGTGCTGGCCGAGGTGGGCAACATCGTGTTGAACACGGTGGCCGCAGTGCTCGGCGATCGGATGGGGACGCGGCTCAAGATGGGGCTCCCGATCGTGGTGCTCAAGCAGGCAGCGCCCGAAATGATCGTGAGCCTGCTCAACGCCGCTCCCCACGCCGACCACGCGCTGGTCCTGGTCAGCCACCTCTCGATCGCCGAGGCGGAGCTGGAGGCCTATCTCCTGCTTCTGCTCCCGGAGGACGCGTTGCGGCAGCTGCTTTCCGGACTGTAGGGAAGGCCGATGGACGAAGGATTTGCCTTTGTAAGGGAAACAGACCTGTTGCAGCTGCTTCTGGGGTACGGCGATCTGGGGGTCGTCGTGGTGGATACCGGGTGCCGGGTACGCACCTGGAACACCTGGATGGAGGTCCACAGCCACATCGCCGCAAGGGATGCCTATGGGCGACCGCTGGACGATCTTTTCCCGGAAATGGAGCCCGCGCACCGGGAACTGGTACACCAGGTACTGGAAAGCGGTTGCCCGCGGGTCGTTTCGCCCGTCCTGCACCCGCGCTTTTTCCCTTTGATCGGCGCTCCGTATCAGTACGTGCGCCTGTTTCCCCTGCATCGAACGGAGCTCGAGGTCGTGGGGGCGGCGATCCTCATCCAGGATATGACCGTCCCGCTGGAGTATGAGCGGACGGTCGAGGAGCGTTTCCGGCTGCTGATCGAGGGCGCCTACGACTTTGCCATCCTGATGCTCCATCCCGACGGCACGGTCGCGACCTGGAACCGGGGGGCGGAGCGGATGTTCGGGTATTCCGCTGAGGAAGTCCTGGGCCAGCCGTACGCCGTCTTTTTCCCCGAGAAGGCGCTGCGTCAGGGAATTCCCCAGCGCTGCCTTCGGGAAGCCGTCGAAGGGGGGCGCTGCGAGGACGAAGGGTGGCGGGTACGCAAGGACGGCTCCCGGTTTTGGGCGAACACGGTGATGACGGCCTTGCGCTACGAGGACGGCCGGCTGCGCGGATTTGCCACCGTGATGCGCGATGTGACGGCGCGGATGGAGGCGGAACAGGCGGAGCGGGAGCAACGGGTGCTTGCGGAAGCGCTCCAGGATACGGCGCTCGTGCTCGTGAGTACCCTTACGCTGGAGGAAGTGCTGGAACGCATTCTCGAGCAGGCCGGCCGGGTCGTGCCGCACGATGTCGCCGAGATCACGGTGCTGGAGCCTGATGGGGGGACACGTGTGCGCCGCAAGGGGGCGCTGCCGCCCGGAGCGGTGCGTTGTCACGTAGGAGCGCCGATCGTGGTCAAAGGACGCACGATCGGTCTCCTGGGGCTGGACAGCGCGACCCCGGACGCTTATACGGAGGCGGACGCGGACCGGCTGCGCGCCTTTGCCGCCCAGGCCGGGGTGGCCATCGAGAACGCCCGCCTCTACGAGGAGGTACGTCGCCACGCGCAGGAGCTCGAGGCGCGGGTGGCCGAGCGCACAGCGGCGCTCGAAGCGGCCAACCGCGAACTGGAGGCGTTTGCTTATTCTGTCTCGCACGACCTGCGCGCACCGCTGCGCGCGATCGACGGCTTTACGCGAGTGATCCAGGAGGAGTACGCGGCGCAACTTCCCCCGCAGGGCCAGCACTACTTCCAGCGGGTCCGTCAGGCGGTGGTGGAAATGGGCGCGCTGATCGACGACCTGCTCGCGCTCTCCCGGGTGAGTAGGCAGGCGGTGCAGCGGGAGCAAGTAGAGCCCGCAACGCTTGTGCAGGAGGTCCTGGCGGGCCTGGCGAAGGAGATGGAAGGACGCCGGGTGGAGATCGCGATCGGCGCGCTTCCTCCCTGCCGGGGGGACCCGCTGCTTCTCCGCCAGGTATGGTGGAACCTGCTTTCGAACGCGGTCAAGTTCACGCGCAAGCGGGATCCGGCGCGCATCGAGGTGGGTGCGCGCGAAGAAGGAACGGAGATCATCTACTTCGTACGGGACAACGGCGTCGGGTTCGACCCGCGCTACACGGAGCGCCTCTTCCATGTCTTCGAGCGGCTGCACCCCGCGGACGAGTACGAGGGGACGGGTGTGGGGCTGGCCATCGTGCGGCGGATCGTCGAGCGGCACGGGGGTCGGGTCTGGGCGGAGGGTGCAGTGGACCGGGGGGCGACGTTCTACTTCGCCCTCGGTGGAGGCGGTGCCGGTGGGTCGGGAAAGTAATGGAAGCAGGGGTCCGCTGTTCTCCCGCTGGTATCCTGTGCATGGAGACGCGGTTTCTCCGAAGCGTACATCTGGGGGGCCGGCCGCGCTGGGCTTCGGCCGGATCCGCTGGAGGGAGTCGATGGGACCCCTGCGGCGCCGGGCCTATATCGTGGCGCTCAGCCTCGGCGCGGCAGCGGCGCTGTGGGCCTGGATCGGGCATGGACAGGCCGGGCACCGGGACACGTTCGACCGCTGGGTGCTTCCGGCCCTGGCTGCGTGGTTTGCGGGTACGGCGGTATGGCTGTGGCGTCAACCGCAAATAAGGCGGCCGGCAGAGATCGCCACCCTGGTCGTGCTGTGCGCCTTTTTCCTCGCCAAGCTGTACCGGGTCACGTTCGGAGGGCTGATCGGCGTCATCGACGAGACGGTGGAGCTCACCCTCTGGGTAGGAATCGTCTACCTGTTTTCCTTCGTCGGCTTCGGTTCCCGCTGGGGGCGATGGATCGCCGTCGGCTTTTACTTGCTGACCGTTGTGCTCGGGGTGGCCTACGCCCTGTACCGGACGATCCGGGGCCTTCCGCTTGCGGCGTTCTACCCGCTGAGCCAATTGTACCTGTCGGGAGGAGCCCTCATCGCCCTGCTTTCCATCTTTGCGCACCTGCAGGAATCGTACCTGCGGACGCGCGCGCTCTCAGAGGTGGAGAGCCTCCTGGTGGACAACCTTCCTGTGGGGAGCATCGTCACCGACCGGGAGCACACCGTCCTGCGCTGGAACGCGTGGATGGAGGTCCACAGCGGAATCCCGGCCCCCCAGGCGGTTGGTCGCTCGCTCTTCGAGCTCTACCCCGAGCTGGAGTCGCGCGGCATCGCTGCCCAGTACCGGCGGGTTGTGGAGACGGGAGAAGTGGTCTTCTGGTCCCAGCGCTTCCACGGGTACCTCCTCCCGATGCGGCCCGCTCTCCCAGGGGCTCCCTTCGAGCATATGCAGCAAAGCGCGCGCATCGTGCCGTTGTTCCGCGAGGGGCAGCTCTGCGGGGCGGTCACCCTGATCGAGGATGTGACGGAGCGGGTGTGGCGGGAGGCGGAGCTGAAGATGCAGATCGAGGAACTGGATGCGGCCAACGCGCGCCTGCGGGAAACGCAGGCCGAGCTGGAGCGGAGCAACGCCGAACTGAGCGCTTTTAACTCGCTGGCCGCGATGCTCAGCCAATCGCTCGAACTTTCGGAGGTGCTGGAAGCGGCCCTCGACAACTGCCTTTCTTTCCTGGGGTTCGAGGCAGGGGCGATCTACCTGACGGAACGTGCTGGAAGCCGGCTGGTCCTGACGGCGCATCGGGGACTGCCGGAAGAAGTCGTCCGTGCGCGTGGGGAACTCTTGCTGGATACCGGAACGGGCGAGGGGGTATTCTCTTTGAAAGAACTGGAGCGCCCTCATTTCGGCGCCGAACCGTTCTGTGGAGAGCGGCTGATCAGCTGTGCGCGGGTACCCCTGCGGGCGAAAGGGAGACTTGTGGGCCTGCTCTTTCTGGGTACGGAAGAGCCGCGGGAGTTGGACCCCAGCGAGCAGGACCTGATTATCGCCTTCGGCCATCAGATCGGCATCGCCGTGGAGAACGCGAGGCTGCACCAGGAGATCCGCGAGCAGGCGATGCGGGATTCGTTAACCGGCCTGTACAACCATGCGCACCTGCGCGAGCGGCTCCGGGAGGAGGTGGAGCGCG
>JBDOIE010000149.1:0-8748 GCA_041082245.1 Chloroflexia bacterium | reverse complement strand
ACATCGCCTGTACCCCAAGCAGGCCCCTTCCCCGGGAAGAGACGCGGGATCGGTAGGCACGCACGCCACCCCCGCGTGGGGCCCGCGCGAGGCGTTCGATCTTCTCGGTGTTCCCCCGGAGACGACCGGAGCGGCCAAAGGCGCCTCAGACGAGGTGCCCGACCCGGGAGCGGTGCTGCCTTCGGGCTTTGGGCCCGATGCAGAAGAAGCCGGGCAGGCCCAGAGCGGGCGGCCTCCAGGGCATGTCGGCCACGGAGACGATGCCCGCGAGAGCACCTGGGAAGGCCGCAGGGAGGAGGCCCTGGCATCTCCCGAGGAAGCAGACCGGCTCGCGCGGCGAATGCAGCTGAGGATGGGCCGGGGGGCACCCCTTCCGTCGTCGACGCGGCGATTCCTCGAAACGGTGCTGCGCCGGCCCCTCGTGGGCTTGCGCGTGCACACCGGCGGGGAGGAAGCGCGCGTTGTCCGGAAGATGGGTGCCGCAGCCGCTACCCTCGGCCGGGAGATCGTGCTATCGCCGGACTTTCCCGGGCTCGAGACGTCCCGCGGGCTGGAGCTCCTCGCGCACGAGGCGGTGCACGCGATCCAGGCCGCGGAGCGCGGGCCGGCGTACGAAGGGGCACCCGAGGCTCGGGAAGAAGAGGCGGAAGCGTTGCGCGCGCAGATGGCTGTGCGAGAGCACTTGCAAAGGTCTCGTTTGCGCGTGTCCGTCCCGCCGCCCCCTTCGCCGACATTTCCGGAGCTTCCGGTCGCGCGTGCGCCGGGTCGGGCTGAAGTGCCGCTTCCGGTCACGGCGGTGCCCTCCTTTGGGCCCTTCCGCCGGGCGCCGGCCGAGGAAACGGTTACCCCGGCGCCGTCACCACCGCCTGCGGCAGAGCCTTCGCCCGCGCCGGACGTCGAGGCGCTGACCGAGGAGGTGTACCGCCGGTTGCGTTATCGGCTCGAGCTCGAGCGCGAACAGCGAGGGATCGGATGAAACCCCAGAAGGCGTGCATCACGAACCTGGAAACAGGCGAACAGATCGAGTGCCTCTTCAACCCCAC
Source organism: Chloroflexia bacterium (assembly GCA_041082245.1). GTDB lineage: Bacteria > Chloroflexota > Chloroflexia > DTKN01 > DTKN01 > DAOTVY01. Next base: position 7,705 of record JBDOIE010000149.1, on the reverse strand, counting down.
GGAGTACGCGTTTGCCAAGAGCAACCAGTGGGAGCCGGTCAAGATCCTCGGGGACAACGTGCCCCTGCCCAAGTTCGTCAGCGGCGGTGCAATGACCTTGCGGATGACGCTCTTTTTCGACACCACCGAGCAGGGCACGGACGTCCGCCAGCATACGGAAAAGCTGCTGAAACTGATGCAGGTGGACCCCAAACTGCGCAACAACAAGAGCAAGAAAGGCCGGCCGCCGAGGTGTATGTTCTCCTGGGGCCGCGTCTGGGGCTTCAAGGCGATCATCAGCGAGATGTCCCAGCGCTTCACTTACTTCAAGGACGACGGCACGCCTTTACGTGCCACCGTGGACGTCACCTTTACCCAGGTCGAATCGCAGGGCACGTATCCGCCGCAGAACCCGACGACCGAGGGGGAACCCGGCCAGCGGACGCGCATCGTCCGGCCTGGCGATCGGCTGGACTGGCTCGCCTACGAAGAGTACGGGGACCCCACGCTCTGGCGGCTGATCGCCGAGGCGAACGACCTGGATAACCCATTGGAGCTCATTCCCGGTCAGCGCTTGATCATTGTGCCACGAAGCTGAGGCGGAAGAGACAATGGCCGAAGAGCGAACGCTGCAGGACCAGGTGCATATCCTCATCGAGGGCGAGAACGCGCCGGAAGCTCTCCTCCAGGGGCTGATGCGCGTGACGGTGGAACAGGGGTTGCACTTGCCTGGCCTTTGCACCCTGCGTGTTCAGGACGACGAATTGAGCCTGGTGGATAGCGCGGCGGTGAACATCGGACGGTCGCTCACGGTCGAGATGGGTACGGGCAACACCCTCCGGCGGGTGTTCGAGGGCGAGATCGTGGGCCTGGAGCTCGAGCCTACCGCGGTGGGAACGTTGACCCTGGTCGTACGGGCCTATGACCGTTCACATCGCCTGCACCGCGGACGGAGGACACAATCGTACCAGCAGGTGACCGATAGCGACCTGGCGACACGGATCGCCCGGGAGGCGGGCCTGGACCCGGATGTCGAGAGCACAAGCGAGGTCTACAGCTACATCCTTCAGGACAATCGCACCCCCTACGAGTTCCTGCGCGAACGCGCCGAGCGGATCGGGTTTGCTTTCTGGGTGAGCGAGGGAAAGCTGCACTTCCGCCGGCCGGCGGCCCGCCCGCCCGAGCCGATTCCCCTGGAGTGGGGCCGTACCCTGCGACAGTTCCATCCGGTGCTGACCACCGGCCAGCAGGTAGACGAGGTGATCGTTCGCGGCTGGGACCCCCAGGAGAAGCGTGCCATCGTGGGGAGGGCGACCCGGGGTCGGGCCGCTCCCGAGATCGGCGAGCAAAGGAGCGGGAGCGAACTGGCACGGGAGGCGTTCGGCTCGGCCAGCGTGCTGGTGGTGGACCGCCCTGTATCGACCCAGGGAGAAGCGGATGCCCTCGCGCAGGCGCTGTGCGATCGGCTGAGCGCCGGTTTTGTCCGCGCGGAAGGGCGATGCGCCGGCGAGCCCCGGCTCTGCCCCGGCGCACTGGTCGAGATCCGCAACGTGGGGCAAAGGTTCAGCGGCAAGTATTACGTGACACGGGCCATCCACTCCATCGGCCAGCGGGGGATGTACGAGACCGAGTTCAGCGTGACCGGCCATCAGGCGGAAACGCTCTTCGACCTCCTCCGGCCTGCTCCAGAGCGGCCTTTCTGGATCGGGCCGGCCTTGGTCACCGACAATCAGGACCCTTCCGGGATGGGACGTGTCAAGGTACAGATCCCGTGGCTTGGCGATCAGGTAGAAAGCACTTGGGCGCGCCTTGCCGTTCCGATGGCGGGAAGCGAGCGCGGCCTCTTTTTCCTCCCCGAGGTGGGGGACGAGGTGCTTGTCGCCTTCGAACATGGGGATGTAAACCATCCCTACGTCTTGGGCGCGCTCTGGAATGGCCGTGAAGGACCCCCCAACGCCTCTTCCGCTGTAAACAGTGCCGGCCAGGTCGTACAGCGCGTGATCCGCACCCGAGCGGGCCATACGATCCTGCTGGACGATACGGACGGCGGCGGAGGCATCACGATCGAAGATCGCGCGGGGAACAAGGTCCACCTGGACACGGGCCGCAATACGCTCCGCATTGAGGTGATGCAGGATGTAGCCATCGAGGCCCAGGGAAAAGTGGCGATCAAAGCGATGATGGGCATCGACCTGGAGGCTTCGGCCGGCCCGGTCAACGTGAAAGGGATCATGGTGAACCTGAACAGCTAGGAGGGGCAAATGGAAGGCGATTTCCTGGGGCGCGGTTGGGCCTTTCCCATCGACGTGGACCACCGGGGAGGCATCGAAACGGTTGCAGCGGAGGCCGATATCGAGCAGTCGATCCGCATTATCCTGGAAACGGCACCCGGGGAGCGGGTGATGCGCCCGGAGTTCGGCTGCGGGCTGCACAACCTGGTGTTTGCCCCGAACAGTCCCGCGACCGCCGGGCTCGTGGCCTACCACGTCCAGGAGGCGTTGGGGCGGTGGGAGCCGCGGATCGAGGTCGAGGAGATCCAGGTGGCGCCCGATGCCCGACGGCCGGCCGTGCTCCTGATCGACATCCGCTACCGTATTCGCAGCACGAACGACGTGCGCAACCTGGTGTACCCGTTCTACCGCATCCCGGAGGAGGAGTAAGCGATGACCCTGCCTACCCCGAAACTGGACGATCGTACCTTTCAGGATATCGTGCACGAAGCGCGGAGGCTGATCAACCGCTACTGCCCGGAGTGGACCGACCACAACCTCTCGGACCCCGGCATTACCCTGATCGAGCTCTTTGCGTGGATGATGGAGATGCTGCTCTACCGGCTCAACCGGGTGCCGGACAAGAACCTGATCGCTTTTCTGGACCTTATTGGGGTGCAATTGCTGCCTCCCGCCGCGGCCAAGGCGGATCTGACGTTCACGCTGACGGCCCCGCGGAATGAGCCGATCGTGATACCCGGCAGGACCGAGGTAGCCACCGTGCGCACCGGCACGGAAGAAGCGATCGTCTTCAGCACGGATCGCGATCTCCGCATCGTTCCTCCGACACTTGTCTACTTCCTTTGCAGCCCGGACGGGAATACCTTTCAGGACCACTCGGACAGCCTGGTGCGGCAAGTGCCTCTGGTGCCGATCTTCGAAGAGGTCCCCCGGCCCGGGAACGCTTTCTACCTGGGGTTTCAGGAGGACCTGGCCGGCCATACACTCGTGGTCCAGTTCAGTTGCTCCACCGAAGGCATCGGTATCGATCCCACACGGCCGCCCCTCGCCTGGGAATGCTGGGATGCCCAGGCCGAAAGCTGGGTGCGGATGGAGGTGGAGCGGGATACCACAGGAGGCCTCAACCGGCGCGGCGAGGTGACGCTGCATCTGCCGTACGTGTTCAGCGCGGCCGAGGTGGGGCTCAAACGCGCCTACTGGGTGCGCTGCCGCGTGGTCGAGCCCGCACCGGAGCAGCCGACGTATACCGCTTCGCCGAAGGTGCGTGTGCTCGGGGCCTACACGATCGGCGGCACCGTGCCGGCCTCTCACGCTTCCGTCGTCATCGGCGAGGAGCTCGGGCGAAGCAGCGGCAAGCCGGGGCAACGCTTCCGGGTTGCCCAACCCCCGATGCTTCCGTTGGAGCCGAACGAAGTGGTGGAGGTCGAGGTGCCTGCTGGCTGGGAACAGTGGACGCTAGTGCCGGACTTTAGCCAGTCCGGGCCGGACGACCGCCATTTCGTGGCCGATCCGATCTCGGGCGAGATCTGTTTCGGGCCGGCGATCCGCCAGCCCGAGGGCGGCACGCGCCAGTACGGCGCCGTTCCGCCGAAAGGGAGCCGCATTCGCCTTTCGCGCTACCGCACGGGTGGAGGAACGATCGGGAACGTGGGACAGCGGACGCTCACCGTGATGAAGTCGTCCATTCCGTTCGTGGCGAGCGTGACCAACCGGGAGGCGGCCTTCGGCGGGCGGGATGCAGAGACGCTCGAACACGCGAAGATGCGCGGCCCGGCGCAGTTGCGCACGCGGGACCGCGCCGTGACGGCAGAGGACTTTGAAGTGCTGGCCTGTCAGGCGAGCAGTTCGGTCGCGCGGGCCAAGTGCGTTCAGCCACGGCCGGACCGCCCCGATCCACCTCCGGGCACGGTGCGCCTCTTCCTGGTGCCCACGCTCGATGGGATCCTTCAGCCGACCCCGAGGCAGTTGCAGGTTGCCAAACCGCTGGCCGAGGCAGTCTACCGATATCTGGACGAGCGCCGGCTCCTGGGGACGGCCCTGGAGATCGCCACGCCGCCCTACGTGTGGGTATCCGTCCAGGTCCAGATCAAGGTGCGGGAACGCCTCGAAGCGGCAACCGTGCGCGAGCGGGTGGAGCAGGCGCTCTACCGCTTTCTGCACCCCCTGCAAGGAGGAAAAGATGGGAAGGGATGGCCGTTCGGCCGGCCGCTCTTTATCGCCGATGTCTACGCCGTGGTGCACGGGATTCCCGGTGTGGAGTTCATCTCGGAAGCCAAGATCTTTCCCATCGACATCCGGAACGGCAAGATCGGGGAACCGGTGACCGTGGTCCAGATGCCGGAGGGCGGCCTGATCGCATCCTATCGGCACCTGGTCGTCGTGCAGGGGTGAAACCGATCTCCCTGTGGATCTTTCTGGACAAGACAAAGGCTTTGATGGTATCATTCGCAATGGGGCAAGGCGGGAGGAACGGCAATGGAAGAGCTCCCGGGCACGGACACAGGAATTGCCGCGGCCCCGGTCGTCGAGGTTGTGGAGCCGGCCGAGAGGCGCGGATGGATCGATTACCTGCCGGCGATCTATCACGACAACGATTTCCTCCGGCGCTTCCTGAGGGTCCCCGAAGAGATCGTCGCACAGGTCGAGGAGGTGCTCACGGAAATCGATCGTTATTTCGATCCCCGCTTGACGCCCCCTTCCTTTCTGCCGTGGCTTGCGACCTGGATCGATCTCGCGTTGGACGAGAACTGGCCGGAAGCACGACGGCGGCAGTTGATCCGCGAAGGGACGGAACTGTACCGATGGCGCGGCACGCGCCGGGGGATGCTAACGTACCTGAGGATCTATGCCGGGGTCGAACCGGAGATCGTCGAACACCGCACGCCCGCGGAAGGCGGACCCTATGCTTTCTCCGTGATCCTCCGGGTGCCGGAGGGCTCGCAGGTGGACGAAGCCCGCATCCGTGCGATCATCGAGGCCGAGAAACCAGCCCATACCACGTATCGCTTGCGCATTGAACCCGCGGAGTCATAGGGGGGAGGACATGTCACCGTCGATCCGAGCGTTGCTTTCGAGCGGGTCGGTGGTCGTCCAGCCAGGTCAACACGCGGACGTTAGCCTGACGGTGCAGAACCTGGGTGAGACCGTAGACCGTTACCGGATCGCCGTGGAAGGGGTGCCTACGGGATGGTGCAGGCTCTCGCGCGAGGAGGTATCGGTTTTCCCTGGGGAAGCGGACCTCGTCCTGATCACGCTCGACGTGCCTCCAGGCGCTGCTGCAGGTCGGTATCCGCTGCGGCTGCTGGTCGTTTCCCTGGAGCGCCCAGGGGAGCAGGTAGAGGAGACTTTTCTGCTCGAAGTGGCCGCTGCTGCACAGTGGTACGTCGCCCTGGAACCCGCCTCCTGCTCCAGCGCGGGTGAAGCGAACTTTCGGATACGTTTGGGCAACAAGGGGAACGCGCCGCTTACGCTCGTGCTCGAGGGAAAGGACGATGCGGGCGCCTGTTTCTTCCTTTTCGTGCCGAACACTCTCGAACTGCCGCCCGGAAGGGAGGCAACCGCAGGGTTGACGGTCCGAGCCATCGTGCCGCTCCGGGCAGATGGCCCTCGGCGCCACGTGTTCCAGGTGAGCGCAAGGGCCGTACAGTTTCCCCAGGAGGTCGCATCGGCACAGGGAGAATGGATTGAGCGAGCCTGGTATCGCCGGAGGTGGCCGGCCGTCGTCGGCGGAGGGGTACTGCTGCTCGTACTGGCAGGTCTGCTTGGGTGGCTCTCGCTTCGGCCTTCAGGCGGTGGGCTTCCTCAGCCGACGAGGACTCCCCTGTCCCGCAGGACAAGCACCGTGCTGCCATCCGCGACTCCGACGGATACGCCAGAGCCATCTCTTACCCCCAGCCCTACCCCTACTCCGGACCTCCGTTCGGAGATCGAAGCGGCCATATGGCAGTTCACCCTCGTTCGCGCGGAAGCGGAGCGGACATGGAATACGGCGCTGTTGGAAACGGTCTGTGTCGATCCCTATCTCAGTCAGAAGAAGGCGCGCATTGAGCAGAACCAGAAGGATGGCGTCCACTGGGAGACCCCTGCAGTAGAATTCATCATAACCTCTCTTCAGGTCTTGGGGCCGGAGGAAGTGATCGTCGAGATCCGGAAGACCGAGACCAAACTGTTCTTCCCCAAAGGGGCAAGCGTGCCCGACGACGAGATCTGCAGCGGCCGGATCTACTCATGGCGGAACTGCACCTACGGAGCGCGCTACCGAATGGTTCACCTTGAGGGTACTTGGTTCGTGGCCGAGGTGTGGGATCTCGGGCCGGACTGCGTCGGGACGTGCCAGCACTAGACGGGTGCGCAGTTTTCATTCACCTCTTCCCCACCGCTGCGTGGTGCAGAGGAAGCAACAAGGGGAAGCGTTCGGGATAGGCGGCTATCCTGCCTGCCCTGTCCCCATTTTCCTGCCTTCTTCTGCCATCGAACATCGAGCGGGAGAGGGAGTTGGGGAAAGGCCGGGGCAGAGGCACTCTGTAGGAGTTGTGTCCGAACATCGGCCGGACCCCCTTGAAAAGGCCGCCTCGAGATGCTAGAATTTGGTTGAAAGGTGCTCTCATTGGACGCAATGATCAAGTGGCTCTGGGGCGGGGAGTGGTGTTCTTACTTCTTGCGGGGCGAGGGAAGCCTCGGTAGGTCCTGAGAAGTTGGGCGAGGAGGGATCGATGGGTCGACAGAAGCGTGTCCGTCCATCGCTGCTCGGACTCCTCGTGGGTGCCTGCATTTGGGGTTTCCTGCTTTGGGTGGAACTGGATTCGGGTGTGGCATGGGCTGTGCTCCGCGGCGATCCTGCGGCGGGCAGCCGTGCGAGCGCAGAGCAATGTGGCCCGGTCGAAGCGGTGGTCGTCGCAGGACCGGAATGGTTGCGACCGCAGGAGACCGGGTGGTTTAGTGCGACATACCTTCCGGTGACGGCGACCTTGCCGGTGACGCTGACGTGGGACAACGGGACGGTGGGGAGCAGCGCAGCGTATTCCTGGACGATCCCCGGGAGCTACACGGTGACCGTGACGGCGACGAACCCTTGTGGACAGGCCTTCGGCTCGTTTCGGGTCGCGGTATGCCAGGAGCCGGAGGGGGTGGAGATCGCGGGTCCCACCTTTGTGGAGGTAGGGGAGGAGTGGGTGTACACGGCGAGCGTGTATCCGGTGACGGTGACGGAGCCGCTGTGGTACGAGTGGAGCAACGGGGCGGTGGGGCGGAGCGCGGCCTATTCCTGGACGGTTCCTGGGAGCTACACGGTGGTGGTGACGGTGACGAACGGGTGTGGGGAGGCGGTAGGGAGCCTTCAGGTGGAGGTATGCCAGGAGCCGGAGGGGGTGGAGGTGGAGGGGCCGACCTTTGTGGAGGTAGGGGAGGAGTGGGTGTACACGGCGAGCGTGTATCCGGTGACGGTGACGGAGCCGCTGTGGTACGAGTGGAGCAACGGGGCGGTAGGGCGGAGCGCG
>JBDOIE010000136.1:0-21086 GCA_041082245.1 Chloroflexia bacterium | reverse complement strand
GAACATTGTTAAATTTTCCCAAAAAAGAGAAAATGCCCAAACAAAATAAAACATCGAAAGAAAGGGCAAAAATCGAAATTAAACCATACTGCCAGGAGGAAAGCGGAAAAGAAATTTTCCTAAAAGAAAAAGCGATGTAAAAAAGCATATGAGCAGACGGGCGCGCTCGATCGCCACCGCAGCGTGGCTGGCCAGCGTGAGGATGTTATCGAGCCGCTCGGGCTGTTTACGCGGTTCCGGTCCCCGGTAGTCCAGGAAGAGGAGCCCGACCGGTTGTGCACCCGCATCCAGCCGGACGGCCAAGAAGGACCGAATCCCTTCCCGCTTCAGAAAGGCGTTCGAAAGGTGAGGGGCCTTTTGGACGTCGGGCACCCAGAGATACCCTTTCCTGGAACGGAGCAGGCGGGCACTCACTCCACCGGGGCGGGTTTCTTCGCTCAAGTCCGGATGGGTCCTGGTGCCGCGCCAGACCGCGTCGGCTACCAGCAGCCGCTCCCCTTGCGCGGCGTACGGAATGATCACGACCATATCCGCGTGTCCGAGCTCCATCGCCTGACGCGCGATACTGTCCAGCGTCTCCCGCAGCCCGGCGCCGCGGGCCAGTTGCTTGCTGGCTTCTTGAAGTTGCTCGAGCTGTCGCACCTGGCGGCGGGCCCTCCGGAAGTTGCGCTCGTTGGCCAGCAGGATCGCCGTCTGGTACGCCATCGCTTCCAGAAAAGCGCGATCCTCCGGCTCGAACGGCTCGTCCGGAGCAGCGTAAACGGTCAACCTGCCGCTGACCCCGGATTCTTTAGGAAAAGGATTGTCCAGAAGAAGGTCATCAGGCCCGGGAACTGCATCGGGGGGATCCATGCAGATGATGGGCGGTTCGCCCTCTTCCGATGAGACCTCCAGGCGCACCGGCATCCACTCCGGGTGGCTCTGCCGAAGCACCTTGACCACCCGCTGCGCGATTTCCCCTTCTCCTCGCAGGGCCATCGCATCCTGGGTCAAACTCAGGATCGTCCGCAGGTCGTTTTCGCGCCGGAGTCGGCGGAGTGCGCGGACGAGCTCCCCGGCCACGCTGGCAAGAATGGCCGCTTCTCCGTCGGAGAAGCCCGCCGGCTCACGACCGGCGCGAATCGCGCGCCGGTTCAGCGCGCACAGGAGACCAATCGTCCTACCCGCCCGCACCAGCCGGGCAGCAGCCAGGTGGCGAACCTCGCCACCCAGCGCCGAGGTGTAAGCCTCCAGGTAAGGGTCGCCGACCCAGGCCCTGGGATCGTGCCAGATGACGGGAGCATTTTGCTCGGCCGCAAGCCTTCCCAAGAAGCCCTCGCCGAGGGAGAAGCGGTCGTGCGGCGCATCGGGCGGCGGGAAGCCGTCGACCGCGCGCAGGCGGAAGCTTTCCCGCTCGCGAAGGTAGAGCAGAACGGCTTCTGCGTCCATCACGTGGCGCACGTACTCTACCGTGCGGTGCAAAAGGGATGCGAGGTCGCTCTGACCGGAGAGCTCCGCGTCGAGGTCCTGCGCCACCCGCTGGTGCAGACGCTGTGCCTCGACCGCGCGCCTGACCTGTTCGTGGCTGCCGATCGCCCGCAGGGCGATCCCGAGCTGCTCGGCCAGTTGCTGGAGAAAGCGCTCGTCCTCCGCGCTGAAGCGTGCCGCACAGCGCGACTCTACGTTGATTACTCCCAGCAGCTCGTCCCGGAACAGGATCGGAACCGCGAGTTCCGACTGAACCCCAAGGGCGAACGGGGCGTACGCCTTCTCCTCGCTGACGTCGTTCACCCGCTGGGGTTTGCCCGTCTGCACGGCCCGGCCGATGATCCCGCGCTCGCGCGGCCACTGCGGCCCGGGCACGACATCGTAGCCGCGGTGGGCAACAACCTGAAGGTCTCGCTCCCCAGGCACCACGAGGTTGATGGATCCGATCTCCACCTGCAACGCGTCTAGGATATGTCCGAGGACGACCTGCCACTGCTCGCGGCGGTCTCCTTCGGTTGCCAGGATGCGGCCCACCTCGAGGAGCAACTGGAGCTCCCTCCGCCTCCGTGTCCGTTCCTGCGCCGTCTGGATGGCGGAGGCGATCGTCGGTGCCACGCGCTCCAGCGTCTCCGTGTCCAGACCATCGAACCCGTCCGGTTCTCTTGCGGAGAGCACCAGAAGCGCCTGGATCCGTCCCTGGTCGTGGATGGGACGCCAGAGCAGCGCGTTCTTCGGCAGGTCATCCGGCCCGCCGGAGAGCGCCAGGGCACGCGCAACGGCCTCTTCTTTCGCCTCGAGGGGGATCCAGGTTCGGAATGTGCCCTCCTTTTCCCGGTACCGACCCCATCTTCCGGCGACGCGGGCCGCCTCGAAGGCTCGGTCGGTCTCGTTCACGCAATCGAGCCAGGCCAGTACCTCCTGGGGCATCGCGATGCGCTGGCCGATCGTCCGGCTACCTCCGCGCCGCCACGCGACCGTTTCCGCCTTTTTCACAAACCACTGTCGCTCGCGGTCGTACAGGAACAGCGTCGCGCTGTGGTCGTATGGGACGAGGTCGTCCAGGCAGTGCAGGATCTGGTAGTAAACGTCCTGTTCGCGCGAACGGCGCAACAGCTGCTTGGAAACGCGCTGCAGGCGCAGGACCAGGCGCTCCTGGTGGCGCTTACGGAACTCCGCAGCCAGGATTTCGCGCAGGTCTTGTGCGAAACCCCGTGCGGTTTGCCCGTCCATACGGCTGCGGATTTCGGCCGTCAGAGCCAGAAGGAAACAACGCCGTCGCCCACGCCGCTCCAGGAACGGTACCACCCAGGTGCCCTCTTCCCAGGCCCTGTGCGGAAACTTGAGCCAGTACCGGACGCGGTCGGCCGGCCAGGCCATGTCCTGTGAGGAAGGGGCGCGATGGGGCCATTCCCACAGCACCCGCACTTCGTGCGAGGCCGGACGGTACTCCACCAGGCAAGACCTCTCCGCAAGCCAGCAGGAAAGCCAGCGCAAAGCGGTGGATTCGAGTTTGTCGGAAGCGACACCGCCGAGATCGGCCCGGAGCCTTCGGAGAAAGGCCGAGAAGGCAGCCGGAAACGGTACGCCCTCATGGGCCACAGAGGCCACTCCCAGCGAACGCATCGCAAACCTCCGCAAGGAGACACCCCGGCAAACCTATCCTACCACGCGGCACCGGCCCTTGCTTGACAGGATACCCACAGATGTCGACAACTGCGCGACAGCTGTGCGACAAGTGTCGGCGACCACTACCCCAAACCCCGACACCGCCGCCGGAACACCTGACATGCCCTGGCGCGGTAGCGGAGAAAGATAGGCTCCATTACGCACTTGCCAGCGGGAGGGGTAGCTCATCGATCTGGCGGAGGCGCCGGTCGAGGGCGGCACGAAAGCGGGCGATGACCTCTTCTGTCTCGCGTTGCAGGGCTTCTCCCAGGCGGCGGCTCTCCGGGTAGTAGAGCCGCTCGAAGGTCTTGGCTCCCAGCTGGATATCGCCCCGGATCACTTCCTCGATCGATCCTTCTTTGCCGATCAGGCCGCGCAGCATGCCGATCAATCCCAGCGCGTCCAGGCCGTCTGCATCGTGCACGACCTTTTCCTCCGGCCGCTCGGGGGCCAGCCCGGAGGAGACGGTATGCCGGATGACCACGCGCACGATGCGGTCGATGATATCGGCCCGTACGCCTGCGGCGCTCAGGTACTCGCGCACGACCGTCGCCCCGCGCAATCCGTGCAGCACACCGGTGATGGTACCGATCCATCCGATATCGTGAAAGAGCGCCCCGCAGATCAGCACGAACGGGTCGACTTCGTCCGGGATGGCGCGCGCGATCTGCAGCGCGTAGCGCACGACCGACATCACGTGGGCAAAATCGTGCTGTTCGCTGCGCGCGTGTTTCTCCCGCACGAACGCCTGGGCTCGAACGATCACTTCGGCTTCGGAGCGGGTCAAAGGACGCTCAAACATCCTGAGGTTCCTCCGGCCGGCGCAGTTCCCGGGCGCGGCGTGCGGCTTCCTCGCTCCGCCGGGAGAGCAAGGCCCGCATCCGGGCCTGGGATTCTTCCCCGGGAGCGGGCGCCAGCTTCTCCCGCGCTGCTTCCGTCGGCCAGGCGATGAGCGCCGGGATGCCCGCCTCGCGCTCTTCCGGGAGGTAACGGAGGCAGGTGATCTCACACCCCTCCGCGACCGGAAGGGGGATTTCCGCGATCGCCCGGAACCGCTCGTCGAGCGCGGCACGAAAGCGCGCGATGACCTCCACGGTTTCCTTCTGGAGTGCTTCGCCGATGCGGGCGCTTTCCTCGAAGTAGAGCCGGTCGTAGTCGCCAGCGCGCTTGCCCATACGGTCGGCCAGGATCTCGGCGGTGGAGCCGCGCTTCCCCATGATCCCGCGCAGCATTCCCATCAGCCCCAGCCGATCGAGTGCATCGGCGTCATAGACCACCTTTTCCTCGGCCGTCTCCGGCGGGATCATCGAGGTCGGGGTGTGCCGGGCCACGATGTTGCAGATCCGCTGGCAGACGGCTTCCGGCACCCCGACCGAGGTGAGGTACTCGCTGGCGATCGATGCCCCCCGCAGGCCGTGGAGCACCCCCGTGTGGGTGCCGATGCGGCCGATGTCGTGGAAAAGCGCGCCACAGATCAGGACGAAGGGATCGACCTCCTCGGGGATCGCCTGCGCGATCTGCAACGCATAGTGCACCACGGCCAGGACGTGGGAGTAGTCGTGCCCGAGGGCATGGGCATGTTTTTCGCGCACGAATGCTTCGATCTGGCGGATCAGTTGATGCTCTTTCCGCGTCAGGGGTCGCTCGAACATCCGTTCCTCTGGCTTCTCAGGCTTTCAGTACCAGCAGGGGTTCCAGGAAGGCAACCACTTCCCCCAGTCCCAGGGAGAGCGTCTGCTCCAGTACTTCCTCTCCCCGGTATTCGAAGGGAAGCTCCTTCACGCCGCTCACGACGAGCGGGCCGGCCGTGCCCGTCTGGCGCAGGTGGAAATAGCGCGTCCCGTTCCGGTCCTCGCTGTGGAGGACGCCCTCGATCGCGGGAAGGCGGTAGCCCCCTCCGTGGGGGAGGACGTTCGCCTGGCGGAGCCGCTCGTACTGTCCGAGCTCCCGGGCGCGCTCCTCGAACCCCAGGCGCGCGATCGTTTCCGCGCTCAGGTTCGGCCGGCCACGCAGGAGGTAGGCCCGCAGGTCGGCGCGCAGTACCATCGGGTAGAGCTGGTCCGGCTCGTTTCCGACGGTATGACATCCGAGCAGGATCTCGTTGCTGTGGCCCAGGCCCTGGTGGCAGAGGTTTGCGATCGGGCGATAGGGGCCGAAGAGCCGCCGCGCGGCAAGAGCGCGCCGGCGCAGGGTGAAATCAAGGACTTCCCGGTAATAGCGGTAGTAGGCGCGTGCCTCTTCCCCCACCAGCGCCAGCACCGGGCCGAAAGGGGTTTCCACCCGCATCGCCTTTCGCCGCAGGGCCGGGCTGTGGTCCCAGTAGAGCCCGTCGCCGCGCGGGTTTTCACCCCGCAGCTCGCTTCCCGAACCATGCACAATGAAGGCGTAAGGAGGGAGGTCCAGATCGGCCTGCGGCACGACCCGGTACACGTCGATAAAGTGGTTGCTCTTCTGGAAATCCCACTCCACGGGGATGCCGTCGAGCAGGACCTGGTCCTGCTCGAGCCGGTGCAGGTTTTCCAGGAGCTCCCCGGGCTCGGGGATCTCCTCCAGCCCACCTACGAGCATGCCGCAGCAGTTCGGCTTGACCTCGAGGGGCATCAGATCGCGCGTGCCGTCGCCCCAGACGATCTTGCCCCCGTAGCCGAAGCCGCTCGCCCAGCGGTTCGCGTTGCGCGTGATCGTCATGTCGGGTGTGGCGATAAAGGCGGCGTCGGCCGGCCAGCCGAGCGCTTCCTGCAGGCAATGCAGCTTGGCCAGCCCGTAGCGCATATTCGCGAGGCAGAGGCTTGCGGCAGCGTCCAGCGGGGGTGGAGCGAAGATATGGGCCTCGGCCCGTGCCAGCAACCTTTCCGGGCTCGCCATGGCCCACCTCCCGCGCGGGCGAGCACGTCACCCGGCAAACAGCGGAACGAAGGAAAAAGCCTGGACATCCACGAGGCCGCGGTCCGAGAGCTTGAGCTCCGGGATGACCACAAGCGCCATAAAAGCCATGGTCATGAGCGGCGCTTCCAGAGTGCATCCCAGCGCACGGGCGGCCTCGTTCAACCGCTCGAGGCGTCGCCGCACTTCTTCGAGGGGGCGGTCGGACATCAGGCCGGCGATGGGGAGAGGAAGGGCCTCCAGCACCTCTTCCCCGCAGACGACAACCTGTCCGCCCTGCAATCGTACCACTTCCTGTACCGCAAGCGCCAGCTCGGCATCGCTGCAGCCGACGGCGACGATGTTGTGGCTATCGTGGGCCACGGAAGAGGCGATCGCGCCGCGCTTCAGGCCAAAGCCTTTCACGAACCCCAGGCCGATGTTTCCGCTTCCGCGGTGGCGCTCCACGACGGCGATCTTCAAGAGGTCGCGCTCCGGGTCCGCCACGGCGAGCCCGTCCTCCAACGTGGCCTCTTCCACGATCGCCCGAGTCCATATCTGACGGGGGACCACACCGATCGTCCGAACGTGGCCGCCCTCCGCCGGGATGCGGAAGCGCTCCGGGCGCAGGTCCGGTACGCGAAATGTCGAGGGCGGGAGGGCGCGTGCCGCTGGCAGCGCCTCCTCCAGAAGTGCGCCGTCGCGCGCGACCAGTTTCCCGTCCTTGAATACCATACGCACGGAGAACGACTCCAGGTCGTCCAGCACTACCAGGTCCGCGCGGAACCCCGGGGCGACAGCGCCCAGGTCCCAGAGGCGGAAGTAGCGGGCGGCGTTGAGCGTGGCCATCTGAATCAGCACCACCGGGGGCAGGAGCTCCCGGGCCCGTGCTCGACGCAGGATATCATCGATGTGACCGTGGGCGAGGAGGTCCGCCGGGTGGCGATCGTCGCTTACAAAGAAGCACCGGCTCGCGTTGCCCGGCATCACGAGCGGGAGCAGTTCCTCGAGGTTGTGGGCGGTGCTTCCCTCGCGGATCATGATCGCCATCCCCAGGCGGAGTTTCTCCAGGGCCTCTTGAAGTGTGGTGCACTCGTGATCGGAGCCGATCCCGGCGGCGATGTAGGCGCAGAGGTCCTTTCCCGAGAGCCCGGGCGCGTGCCCGTCCACCGGCCGGCCGGAAGCTGCGCGCAGCTTCTCGAGCACCTCGGGTACGCGGTACAGGACGCCCGGGTAGTTCATCATTTCCGCCAGGCCGAGGACGCGCTTTTCCTGGAGCAGCTCCGCGATGTCGGAGGCCGTCAGCTCAGCACCCGCCGTCTCGAGAGGAGTTGCGGGTACGCAAGAAGGCGCCATCAGGTAGACGTTCAGGGGTAGCGCTGCCGTCTCTTCCAGGAGGTAGCGCACCCCGCGAACGCCCATCACGTTGGCGATCTCGTGCGGATCCGCGATGACCGTGGTCGTTCCGCGGGGCACTACGGCGCGGGCGAACTCGGCGGGGTGCACCATGGCGCTTTCCAGGTGCACGTGGCCATCGATAAAGCCCGGGCAGAGGTAGCGGCCCTGGAGGTCGATTTCCTCCCGTCCCGCGTAGGAGCCGATACCGACGACGTATCCCCCGGCGATGGCAACGTCGGCTGCGTGGACTTCGCCGGAAAAAACGTTAACCAGGCGGGCGTTACGCAGCACCCGCTCGGCCGGCTCCTCGCCGCGGGCGATGCGGATCCGTTCCTCGAGCATAGCAGACCTCCTTGGGTGCGGCCTGCCACTATGTCTCAAGGTGGCGTGCGAGTTCGGCCACCTCTGCGCCGCCGGTCAGCTGCAGAAAGATATCCTCCAGGGAAGCGTCTCCCCCTGCGCGGAGCTCGGCCATTGTGCCGCAGGCGATCAGCCGGCCGTGGTCGATGATTCCCACCCGGTCGCACATCCGCTCCGCGATCTCCAGGATGTGAGTAGACATAAAGATCGCCGTGCCCTGGCGAGCCAGGTGGCGCAGGAGGTCCTTGACCTGGCGGGCGCTACGGGGGTCCAGCCCTACCGTGGGTTCATCCAGGAAGAAGGCGCGTGGCTCATGGAGCAGGGCGGCGGTGAGGGCGAGTTTCTGTCGCATTCCGTGGGAATAGCTCTGGATGAGGTCGTCGGCTCGGTCTTCGAGGTTGAAGAAGCGCAGGAGTTCATCCGCCCGGCGGCCGGCCGGCTCGGCCTCGAGATCGTAGAGGCGGGCGATGAAGCGGAGGAACTCGCGCCCGGTCAGTTTCTCGTAAAGAAAGGGGGTATCCGGAACGTATCCGATGAGCGCTTTGGCGGCGAGCGGCTGCTCCTGGATGTCGTAGCCCCCGATCAGCGCCCGGCCGGCCGTGGGACGAAGCAGCCCGGTAAGCATCTTGATCGTGGTCGTCTTGCCGGCGCCGTTCGGCCCGAGGAAACCGAAGATCTCTCCCGGCGCCACCGAAAGGTCCAGGCTGTCCACGGCCAGCAGGTCCCCGTACCGCTTGGTCAATCCGCGGGCCTGGATCATCCAGGGGCCGTCCGCTGCCACGGCTACACCTCTGCCTGATATGCTTGATTGATCGTCGTCCAGTAGAGCGCAAGCTGGGTAACTGTCTGCTTGAACTCCTCCCAGGCCACGGGTTTTACAACGTAGCTGTTCGCTCCCAGGCGGTAGCTCTCGATCACATCGCTTTCCTCGCCCGAGGAGGTGAATACTACGACCGGGATGGCACGCGTTCGCGGATGCGACTTGACCTGGCGTAGCACTTCCAGGCCGTGCACCTTGGGCAGCTTGAGGTCGAGCAGGATGACCTTCGGGAGGTGCCGGCTCTGGAAAAGGAATTCGAGCGCCTCCGCGCCGTCCCGAGCGACCTTCGTCGCTCGGTTTAGCCCCTTTTCTCGCCAGGCGTACAGCACGAGCTCGAGATCGGTCGCGCTGTCCTCAACGAGCAGGATATCGGCTCGTCCTTCAGGCATTCTGTACGTCTCCTATCGTGTGCGAAGAGGGTTCTATCGCCAACAACGGTTGTCCCCCATCAACAACACTTGCGGACGCTGGATACCCGAACACTGGCCCAAGCGGCGGGAACGACTTCCAAGCGGACCGTCTGTGGATCATTGCGCTGAAATAGGCGTGTCGTCGCTGGACTCAGAGCGTCAGAGCCTCCAGAAGTAGAAGCATAGGGATACCCGAAATGCAAGGAGCATCTCCTCTTCTTTATACCCAATTCCGCCCGTTCTGTCAACCGCTGCGGTTCCACAGCGCCTTCGGACGGCCGCAATCGGCCGGGAGAAGCCGTGGGCGTTGGCTATGTGCGGCCCTTCGCCTGGCGCTCACCTCGACACATTGGAGCCGGGGCAATGCCTCTGGGACCTGTTGGGGGAGCAGCTGACGAGCTAACGGATCGACATTGGGGAGGAGCATTTCCGCGTCGTCGTGCAGTTGACAACCGGGAGCTCTTCTGTTATAATTGGTCATACCAGCAGACCAGCAGTCCTAAGAACGGGGTGGTGTTATGGGAATCGCCCAATGGGAGCCTTTGCCTCGCTACAGGCTATGCGATGCCGCGGTTGACCGGATCCGGCAGATGATCGACTCCGGCCAGCTGAAGCCCGGCGACCGCCTTCCCCCGGAGCGCGACTTGGCGGAGCGGCTGGGGGTGGCGCGCAGTTCCATCCGGGAGGCGTTGCGCATCCTGGAGGGGATGGGGCTGATCGAAGTCCGCCCGGGGGCGGGGATCTTCGCCCGGGAGCCGTCGGAACAAGCGCTTAGGGAAGCATGGGCGAACTGGTTGCGGCGCCAGCGGGAGCAAGTGATGGACCTCTTGGAGGCCCGCGAGGCGTTGGAGCTGCGCGCGGCCACGCGTGCGGCGGAGCGCATATCCCTCGAAGAGCTCGAGCAATTGGCCTCCCTGGTTGCCCAGATGGAAAGCTACGTTGTGTCGGGGGATGTATCCGGGATCGTGCGCTGCGACCGCGCCTTCCACGACACCCTTTGCCGGGCGAGCCGCAACCAGTTCATCGCTACATTGAGCGCGACGCTCTACGACGCCCTGGATGAGGCACGGACGAGCGTGTTTACGGTCCTGCCCCAAGTGCGCAGCGCGTTGGCCGAGGAGCACCGAGCGATCCTGGAGGCGTTGCGACAACGAGATATCCCGGCGCTGGAGCGGGCTATCACGTATCATATGGAATCGTTCCGCAAGGACATCCGCAAAGCGGTCGAGATAAGTCAGGAGCGAGGGGTAGAGAATGGATAGCCTCGGGCAGCGCAGCCAGGCGGTCGTCACGCCGGCGCTTCCCCGGTGGAGCGCGACGGAAGTCGTCCGGGGAGAGGGGGTATATCTGTATGCCCCCGATGGCAAACGCTATCTGGATTTTGCCTCGGGGATCGCCGTAGTCAATACCGGCCATTGCCATCCGCGGGTCGTGGCAGCGGCGCGGAAGCAGATAGAGCAGCTGATCCATGCCTGTTACCACGTCAGCTGGTATCCGACCTACGTGGAGCTCGCGGAGCGGCTGCGTGAGTTGGTGCCAGAGCTCGGCATGGCCTTCTTCTGCAACAGCGGCGCGGAGGCCGTCGAGGCCGCGCTCAAGATGGCGCGTTATGTTACGCAGCGTCCCGCGATTGTGGCTTTCGAGGGGGCTTTCCACGGCCGCACGCTGGGGGCAGCCTCAGTCACGGCCAAAGCCGTGCTTCGCAGGCACTACGAACCGCTACTGCCTGCAGTCTACCATGTCCCCTACCCCTGGTGTTTTCGCTGTTCTTACGGACAACAGCGCGACAGCTGCCGCCTGGAGTGTTTCCAGGCGTTGGAGCGCCTGTTCCACACCGTCGTGCCTCCCGAGCAGACGGCGGCCGTGATCATCGAGCCCATTTTGGGAGAGGGAGGTTACTACATCGCGCCAGACGAGTTCCTGCTGCGGCTGCGCGAACTCTGTAGCCGCCACGGCATCCTGTTGATCGTGGACGAAGTGCAAAGCGGCGTGGGGCGCACGGGAAAGATGTTCGCCTGGCAGCACGTTCCTGGGTTTGTTCCGGACGCGATGACGCTCGCCAAGGCGCTGGGCTCGGGTTTTCCGATCGGTGCGCTCCTGGGCCGGCCCGAGCTGATGTCCCGTTGGGAGCCCGGTGCCCACGGCTCCACGTTCGGTGGCAACCCGGTCTCCTGTGCCGCAGCCCTGGCGACGCTGGATGTACTCGAGGATGAGCACCTGCTCGACAACGCCCGGGATGTCGGGAGCTACCTCTACCAAACGCTGAGTGCGCTCCGGGGGCGGGTCCCTACAATCGGCGATGTGCGCGGCCGCGGTATGATGATCGGCCTGGAGTTCGTGCACCCCGATGGAAGCCCGGCTCCGGAAATCCTCCGGGAAATAGCGCAGCGGTGTGTAGAGGCCGGCCTGCTCGTGATCGGCGGAGGCCTCTACGGCAACGTGATGCGCATCGTGCCCCCGCTGATCCTCACCCGTGAGCAGGCCGCCGATGGGCTCACTATCCTGATGAATGTGCTCCTGTGATGCGCGTCGGTTTCTGGTAAAACCGGCGCGCCAAGCGTTATGAAACATGCGCGCGTTGCAAGCCCTGGTGGACCGCGGTTCCTACGAAAAGCCACGGAACAACGCTTGGTGTCGGACGGCGGAGAGGCGGATGCGCTGCGTTCCACGCTAGAACGTGCGGACACATTCCGGGTGCGTCCCGCCGAGGGCGCGCCCGAGGGCAGATCGCAGCGCACTCCCCGAACCGCCACAGCCAGGTGAGGAGCAGAAACGATGTTGCGGCCTTCGATCCGTTTCCTGAGCGACGAGACGGTCGATCGGGTGATCGACGAGGCGATGTCGGCCCTTGAAGATCCCGGAGTGGAGGTGCACAGCCCTCGGGCTATCGCGCTTTTGGGGGAACACGGAGCGCATGTGGATCGCGAGCGGAAAGTGGTCCGGATTCCCCGGGCGCTCGTCGAACAGGCGCTCAAGACCGCGCCCTCCGCCTTCACGCTCTACGATCTGGACGGGCAACCGCGCCTCGAGCTGGGTGGGGACAACACCTATTATTACCCCGGGGCTACCTCGGTGTATTACCTGGACCCGCAGACCGGCCGCATGCGAGAAGCGGTTTCGGCCGACCTGATCCGCTTCTACAAGGTCGCGGAGCAGCTCCCGGAGATCGACGCCCAGGTGACCGCGATCATCAGCAGCGACGTCCCAAAGGAGATCAGCGACAGCTACCGTCTGTACCTGCTGCTCAAGTATACCCGTAAGCCCTTCGTTACCGGAGGCTTTAGCATCGAGGGCCAACAGGTTATCCTGGACCTGGCGGCCGCGGCTGTCGGAGGCTATCAGGCTCTGGCCCAGAAACCGGTCACGGCTCAAGCGATCTGTCCTACGCCACCGCTGCACTGGAGCGAGATCACGTGCGAGAACCTGATCACCTGCGCGGAGCGGGACGTTCCCGTGATCTTTATCTCGATGCCGCTGGCCGGCGGAACCGGGCCGGCCACGCTGATCGGCTCGATCGTCCAGCACACCGCGGAGACACTGAGCGGTGTGGTCATCGCTCAGCTCGTACGGCCGGGGGCCAGGATGCTCTGGGGCGGTTCCCCCGCGATCCTCGATATGCGGAACGGCACCACGCCCATGGGAGCGATCGAGACGATCATGATCGACTGCGCCTTCAATGAGGTCGGGAAACGCCTCCGCATTCCGACCCACGGTTACCTGGGCCTTACCGATTCCAAGGTAGTGGATGCCCAAGCCGGGATCGAGTCGGCTCTGGGGCTCGTCCTGGCCAACCTCGCACGTGTGAACCTGGTGGCGGGACCGGGCCATATGAACTTCGAGATCAGCCAGTCGGCCGAGGACCTGGTCATCGACCACGAGATCTTGGGGATCGCACGCCGGTTGCGCCGGGGCATCGACGATTCCGAACCCAGCCTGGGATTGGAGCTGATCCGCCAGGTCGGGCATGCGGGGAACTTTTTGGCGATCCCTCACACCCGGCGTGTCTACCGCAAAGAACAGTATATGCCCAGGCTGTTCAGCCGGGAATCCCTCCAGGCGTGGGAGCAGGCCGGCGCGAAAGATATCTACCAGCGCGCCCGGGAATATGTCCAGGAACTGGAAGCAGCCTACATACCACGGGTCCCTGAAGAGACGGTACGCGCGGTTACCGAAGTCATGCTCGAGGCGGCTCGTCGCTACGGCCTCGAGCGTTTGCCGGCGTAACCAGACACTCCGACGTACACAGGTTGTTCCAGCGGTGACCATCTGAAGGAGGGCGCGATGACCGATCAGGAACTGTTGGGCCAGATGCGACAGTCCATCCTGGACGGGGATGCGGAAGTGGCCGCCCGCCTGGCAGAACAGGCGATCGTCGCGGGCATCTCGCCTTTGGAAGCAATCCAGGAAGGGTACCTTGTGGGGCTGAACGAGGTGGGAGACCTCTTCGCCCGAGGAGAATTCTTCCTCCCGGAACTCGTGATGAGCGCGGAGGCTATGAAAGCCGCGGTCCGGGTGCTGGAACCCGAGATCCGGCGAAGAGGGGAAAAGCAGCAACAGTTGGGCCGGGTCGTCATCGGCTCGGTGGAAGGGGATATCCACGACATCGGAAAGAACCTGGTTGCGATCATGCTGAGCGTGGGTGGCTTCGAGGTGATCGACCTGGGAGTAGACGTCAAGGACGAGGCATTCCTCCAGGCGGCACAAGATTACGAGGCCGACCTGGTCGGGATGAGCGCGCTGCTGACGACCACGATGCTGCACCAGCGGAAGGTGATCGAGCTTCTGGAGCAGGCCGGCCTGCGCAAGCGCGTCAAGGTGCTGGTCGGAGGATCCCCGGTGACCGCTGCCTGGGCGCAGGAGATCGGTGCGGACGGGTACGCCGGGGACGCCATCGCCGCCGTTCAGGTGGCCCGACGCCTGGTAGGACAGGAATGAGCAATCCCTGCACCGGGGAGAATCGAGTCTCGGCGCGTCCCCGGCACGGGGGACCCTTTCCGATGCTCTTCCTCTTGCCGCCAGGGCTGTACATCCTGTTCTTTTTCGTGTTGCCCATCTGCGTGATGGGTGTCTACAGCTTTGGCCACATCGATGCCTCGTACCGCATCCACGTCACCGGTTCGCTCGAGCAGTACCTCCATTTCTGGACCACCCCAGTTTACCCACGGTTGCTTCTCAAATCGTTACGGATGGCCGCGGAAGTTACCCTGCTTTGCTTCCTCCTCGGGTATCCCACGGCCTTCTTGCTGGCCTGGACAGTAGGGAAACGCTGGCGGAACTTTTTGCTGGCGTCGTTGCTCCTTCCTTCCTGGACGAACCTCCTCATTCGCACCTACGCCTGGCTCATCGTGCTCGGAGAAAACGGCCTGATCAACTATACCCTGATGCGCCTGAGGTTGTTGAAGGAGCCGCTTGTCCTCCTTTTCAACAACTCCGCCGTGGTAACTGCCCTGGTATGCATCTATCTGCCCTGGATGGTGCTCCCAATCTACACTTCGCTGGAGAAAATCGACCGGGCGCTGATCGAGGCAGCGTCCAACCTGGGGGCAGGGGCGCTCCAGCTCTTTCGCCGGATTATCTTTCCTTTGAGCGTCCCCGGGGTGATCGCCGGAGCCCTGGTGGTGTTCGTGCCCGCGATCGGCACCTACCTCACCCCGATGATCCTTGGCGGTACCCGCGGGGTGATGTACGCCAACGCGATCAACAACCAGTTCCAGATCCTGAACTGGCCCTTTGGATCGGCCATGGCGATGATCCTTCTTGCGATCGTTCTGGGAGGGCTCGGCCTCTATTTCCGCTTTTTCCGGATCGAGGACGTCTTCGGGCTCTCGTATCGCAGGTGAAGCAGTATGGCGACGAAATCCGGGACCGGCCGTGCGGCGCTCCGCTGGGTAGGATGGCTCTATTTGCCCCTGATCTATCTCTTTGTGTTCCTGCCCAGCCTGA
This sequence comes from Chloroflexia bacterium, assembly GCA_041082245.1. GTDB lineage: Bacteria > Chloroflexota > Chloroflexia > DTKN01 > DTKN01 > DAOTVY01. The sequence goes on along the minus strand of JBDOIE010000136.1, from coordinate 6,161 downwards.
TCGTGGTGCTCATGTCGTTCAACACGAGCCGGCTGTCCTTCTTCCCGCTGGAAGGTTTGAGCCTCGAGTGGTACCGCAAGCTCTTCTCCAACCGGATGATGTGGGAGGCTGCGCGAAACTCACTGGTCCTGGGCCTCATCACCATGGTGGCGGCGACAGTACTGGGATTCCTCTTCGCCTATCTGATCGTGCGCTTCCGCTTTCCGGGAAAAGAACTCCTGACCTCGCTCATCATGGCCCCGATGCTGACCCCCGGCGTGATCATCGGCGTGTCGCTCCTCTCCTACTACTACTCTTTGAGAATCCCCCGCGGCCTGGGTACGACCCTGTTGGCCCATATCGTGCTGGCCCTGCCCTACACGGCCCTGGTGATCGCCTCGCGGATGCAAGGGTTTGACGTACGGTTGGAAGAGGCCGCACGCAACCTCGGGGCAAGCGAATGGACCGTTCTGCGTCGGATTACGTTGCCATTGCTGTGGCCCGGGATCCTGGCAGCCGCGCTCTTTGCGTTCACTATCTCGATCGACGAGTTCGTCGTCACCTTCTTCGTCATCGGAGAGCGCTCGGTCACCCTGCCGATGCGGATCTACAGCGGGGTTCGTTTCGGTATCACGCCCGAAGTCAATGCCATGGCCAGCCTGATGCTGGTCTTTTCCACGGTGCTGTTAGGCCTGGCTTTAGCCCGTCAGGCCAGGAAGTAGTAGGACCGGAACAACAAGGAGGTAAGAGACGATGAACGGCCCAAGATCGGCGATCGTTTCGATGGTGCTGCTCGTGGGGCTGCTTGCGGCCTGCGGGCCAACCCCGACGACTCCGCCCACAGCCCTGCCCACCGCGACCCCGGCCTCTCCGCCCGCTGCGACGGCCGCTCCCCCGCAGCCGACACCCGCTCCCACCGAGGCGTACGAAGGCAGCGTCAATGTCCTCGCCTGGGGAGGCTACATCGACTATGCCATCCCGCCTTTCGAGGCCAAGTACCCGCAGTGTAAGGTGAACATCAGCTACTTCTCCAGCGCTATGGAGGCGATCAACAAGGTCAAAGCTGGCGGCGTCGGGACGCTGGACGTCTTTTTCTCCACGAACAACTTCTTCGACCGGGCGATCCAGGGCGACCTGGTCCAGCCCATCGATCCCTCCCGGCTGGAGAACTACACCCACCTCTTCAAGGCGTTTCAGCCCGGGGTGTACAACGAGCGCCACGGGGCGGTCTACCTCATTCCGTACACCTGGGGCACAACCGGTCTTATCTACAATCGGGCCAAGACCGGGGAGCTGGATAGCTGGGCTGCGCTCTGGGATCCGCGCTTCCAGGGACGGGTGATCTACGGAGACGGTGTCCCGGAGGCGTGGGTCCCGGCGGCGCTCTACGTCGGCATCAGCCCAGAGGAGCGAGACGAAGCAGCCATCGAAAAGGTGCGGCCCGCGCTCCAGCAGATGATGACCCAGGCACGGACGCTGTGGAGCAACGGGGACGACCTCGTACAGCTCCTGGTGAACGGCGAGGGCTGGCTGGCGGTCGGCTGGGACGGGCTCGCCCGGCAGGCAGCAGAGAAGGTTCCGGACATCACCTACGTGCTCCCCAAAGAAGGTGCCCAGACCTGGGTGGACGGCCTGCTCCTGGTCAAGGACGCACCGCATCCGAACTGCGCCTATCGCTTCATCGACTGGTTGATCAGCGATGAAATGCAGGTGCAGGAAGCCGAAATCAACCGCTACTCCCCGGCGAACGCTGTGGCTGCTACCCTTATCGATCCCGAGCTGGCGAAAGCGCTCTTTGTCGACAAGGGCGAAGAGTCGGTGGCCAACCTGAAGTTCTATCGGCCCTTCACCGAAGAGGAACAGCTGCGCATCAGCGAGATGTGGACGGAAGTTAAGGCCGGCCAATAGCGACCGGCGTGCGGTCTGGCAGCCAGAGGACGACAAAGGCGTCGTCCCTGTGCCGGACGATAGCAGCCTTGCGGGGGCATAGAGGTATGGAAGCAGCACCGATCGTCGAGATGCACGATGTTTGGAAGATCTTCGAAGGCGGCGTGGCGGCGGTCCGTGGGTGTAACCTGACCGTCCATAAGGGCGAATGCCTAGCTCTGCTGGGACCGAGCGGCTGTGGCAAAACCACAACCTTGCGCATGCTGGCCGGCCTGGAAACACCCACCCGCGGCCGCATCCTGATCCAGGGCCGCGACGTCACCTTCGAACGTCCCCAGAACCGCAACGCGGCGATGGTGTTCCAGAACTACGCGCTCTTCCCCCATATGAGCGTCGCGGAAAATGTCGCCTTCGGCCTCCAGATGCGCCGCTTGCCCTGCGATGCGATCGCCCGTAAGGTGCGCGAATACCTCGCGCTGGTAAGGCTCGAGAACTATGCCGACCGCAGCCCGCAACAGCTTTCCGGTGGCGAGCAGCAGCGCGTCGCCCTCGCCCGGGCGCTCATCACCGAGCCCGCCGTCCTCTTGCTCGATGAGCCGCTGGGGGCGCTCGACCGCAAGCTGCGTGAAGAGATGCAGCTGGAGCTGAAGCAACTGCTTTGCCGCCTAGGCGCAACGGTGCTCTTTGTGACCCACGATCAGGACGAAGCGCTCGTGATGGCGGATCGGATCGCCGTCATGCGCAACGGTGTGATCGAACAGGTCGGTAGGCCGGGGGAAGTCTACGAGTACCCGCGCACGGCTTTCGTGGCCGGATTCGTAGGGGTGTCCAACTTTTTCGAGGGTGAGGCGAAAGAGTGCACGGCAGGGTGTACGCGGTTGGACGTGCAAGGACTGCCGTTACAAGTCACCGGAAACGCACCAGTCGGTGCCCGCGTGACCGCTGCCTGCCGGCCGGAAAAGGTCCGGCTTCAGCGTGCCCCTCGGTCCGCCGTTAACTCTTTCCGCGGCCGCGTGGCCGCGATCAAGTACTTCGGGTCCAACCGGCAATATTACGTGACCCTCGACCAGGGTTTCCAGGTGATCGCAATGGTGGCGAACCTGGAAACCGGGGAAATACCTTTTGGGGAAGGAGAAGAGCTCTACGTGGAAATCCCTCCGGAGGCGATCCGCATCCTGGAGACGTAGGGACAAGTCTCCCCTCCGTGGGTGATGATAGCCAGCCGATCGGCCTCCAAGCGTCCCAGCCACTCCTGGATATCCTTTACCGGTTCGAAACCCATCGCCGTGATCTGCTCTTCGTTCAGACCAGGACTGTACACGGACACCGCAAATCGCTCCCGGATCTTGGCCACAAGGAGCGCTCCCCCCGCGGCGATCGGCTCCTCGGGGTCCCCCCGTTCGACCAGCCGTGTTAGCTCAGAAATGGGAAAACCAAGATACTGTCCAAACATCGGGTGCGGACCGAAGCCTTCGGGACACGGGGCAACCAGGAGCAACCGTCCCCCGGGACGTACAACTCGTACTCCAGCAAAGAGCGCTTTCGAGGCTTGCCAGAAGTCGATCTCGGCGGGGTAGGAGTTGATCAACGCTGCGTCCTGGAGCTCGGGAACCGGCAGCCCGAATACCTCCTTGGCGTACTCGACCCCGCGGCGGTGTGCCGCCAGGAAATGCCCCGCGACGACGCGATAGATACGCCCCTGCCCGGTCAGGATGGTGTTCACGATAAAGTGGAGGCCGATCTCGGATACCAGCGCCTCGATGTCCGTGCGGACAGCCGTGGTGTCGCTGCCAAAGGCCGTCGGTGGACCTTCCCCGCCCCGCAGGTGAAGGATCGCGATGCTGCGCAGCCCCGCCACCCCGGGGAAAACGATCTTGGCCCCGCCTCCCCAGCCGGCATCCGAGTGCGGCACGATGTTCCCGATCGCGACCCTTAGATCCGCTTGCAGTACCGCCCGGTGAATCTGCACCGGTATGCCAAGCTGGGAGTAACCAAGGTTCTCGAACTGCGCGTCATCGTACGCGTCCGACTGCACCACCCGATACCCGTTTGCCCCGTTCCCAAGATGCCGCGCGATCTCTTCGGGCAACATCGGACGGTGGCTACCGAGGGCAACCACAATCGTCACATCCGCGGTACGCACTCCGGCGCGTGCCAACCGCCGGAGCACCTCGGGCAGGATGAGTGCGACCGGTGTCGGCCGGGTGATATCATCTACGATGACCGCGACCCGTTGCCCCGGGCGGGCCATCTCCTCCAGGCGCGGGGCCTCGATGGGATGGTCAAGCGCTTCCCGAACCGCACCAAAGGGGTCCGGATGGGGCTCCACTGCGGTCGGGCGCAACACCTGTACACCGTCAGGGAGCACGACCCGCATCTGCCCGCCCGCGAAGGGGAGATCCAGCTGCATAGACGGCCCTCGCTTCACAAGCGGCAGGAAACGCGCGGTTCCGAAGGGCGGTTCACCGCGTACCTGGGGGTCCGGCCCGACAGCACCCGAACGGCTTCCCGGGCAGTGCGCTTCCTTACCAGGGCGTTGCTGCGCGTCGAGAACCATCCCGCATGCGGCGTCACCAGAACCCGGGGATGCTCGAAGAGCGGGTCGCTCACTTCAGGTGGCTCCGGCTCCCACACGTCGAGCGCCAGCCCACCCAGCCGTCCGGACGCCAGGGCAGCGCGCGCCGCCTCCAGGTCGATCAGGCCGGCCCGAGAGGTGTTGACTACCCACGCCCCCTCCTTCAGCCGGGAGAAAGCCGTGCTATCCAGCAGCGGCGGCTCTTCCGGCCGGCCAGGAACGTGAAGGGAAACGATGTCCGACCGTACCAGCAGTTCCTCGAACGTCACACGCTCGACTCCCGGCACCTCAGCCACGTATGGATCGTAGCCGATCACCCGCATGCCGAACGCCCGCGCCCGACGCGCCACCCGCCGCCCGATGCGCCCCAGCCCGATCAGCCCCAACACCGCTCCCCGCAGCGGCCGGATGAGACCGGCGCTGTCGTAACGCCAGATGCCGCGCCGCACATCTTCCCGAAAGGGAACCAGATGCCGCCACGCCGCCAGGATCAGCGCCATCGTGTGATCGGCGACCTCTTCCGAACAGTAGTCTCCCGCGTTACAGACCCAGATCCCAAGCGCCGTAGCGGCAGGGATGTCGATGTGATCGACCCCCGTGCTGTAACTGCAGAGTACCTTCAGACAGGGCCATTGCCGCAGCAGATCCCCTCCCACCCGCAACGAGCCGACAAGCAAAGCGTCTGCATCCTTCCCTGCAGAGCCTATCTGTTCCACGGTACGACAGGGTCGGTAGAAGAAGAGGTGGCCGGCATCTTCCACGATCCGCCGCTCGATTTCCCCATCCGACGTTTGGTCGGTACAGACGATACGGTAGGTCCGATTGCAGCTCGCCCCGACCATCGCTGTCCAGATTCCCCTGATTTAGGTCCGATTGTCAGACCAATTATACGCGCCGCATTGGACGATGTCAAGGGCGCCTTTTCTGAGGTTCAGACATAGTTAGGACATGGCCCTGCACCATCTCCAGTAAGGATAGGAGTGCGCCACCGACAAGCGCTTGCCATTGCGCAGGGGAAAGGGTGTGTTTCTGTTTGAGCAACACGAACAGGCCGGAGTAGTGCTTCCATTTCTATTCCAACTGGAGTCGCGCCTTGCCCCGCATACGCCCTTTCTTCTGCGCCCCTTCCGAGCTTCTCATCGCCTCCCCGCAGCAGTAGTCGCGCAACCTCTCGCCCACGAACAATCCCACAACATACGCCAGCAGCAGCAACGCCACTATCTTCTCCATATACTCCTGGCCCCTGTTCATCTGGCCCTGGAGGCCCAACAACTGCTTCAAATCGCGAAAGGTCTCGTCGATCTTCATCCGCCGGGGATAGATCCGCAACGCTTGCTCGGGGTCCAGGTCGGTCATTACCCACAGCAGTTCGGCTCGTCCTTTCTTCCAGACCCCGATCAGGTTTACGGGCACTTTAGCGCAACCCGCGGTAGATCACGTTCTGCCCCGGGAAGAGGCTCGGGACCACTTCCTGACCGTTGGTGTCGGTAAACTTCGGGGGGTGGCTCCCCAACTGCAAGCGGATGATGTAATGCACCCTGGCCACGATCAGCTGCTGCAAGCTACCCCGCCTTTGAAGGAAAATCGCCGTGCTCGCCTCGCTACCATGGGACAGTTCGTTGGAAACTGGAATTGTAATGGGCCAACAGATCGTTACCTACATTTTGGCTACAGGCCAGTATCAAATCGGTGCTGACTTTATCCAGGAGCACCGGGGGGA
>JBDOIE010000054.1:0-4512 GCA_041082245.1 Chloroflexia bacterium | reverse complement strand
ATCGGAGATCCCAACATGCCATACATGGGAGGCGATGGGAGCTTGCAAAGGATTCTTCGCGGAGACCCGCGCTTCCAGGAACTGCTGCGGAAGATGAAACTAATCATACCCAACAACGAATAGGAACTTACACCATGAAATGCCCCCGCTGCCACGCCGAAAACAGGGACGACTCGAAATACTGCAGCAACTGCGGGTCGCCGCTCGGAGCGAAAGTGACTTGGACCCTTTTAGCGGAACTTTGATGGCACCTTCCGGAGCCATCTTTCGGTGAGGAGCGGTCAGACCCCTCCTCGATCAGGCAGCGCGTATCGATTTCTGTTCGTTCGCCGATGCGCTATTTCTGGACGATCGTCGAATTATGAACGGCCACGCACCTCCAGCGGCCATCACGCCTGACCCGGATATCGGTGAATCGCAATTGATTGGTCGTTTCTTTTCCCGCCAATCGCATTTTCGTCGTGGCGCGGGCCATGAGGACTCCAACGTATCCATAAACGCGGACCTGCCATTCGTCGAAGACAAAGGAGACCATCTCTCCTTCCATAGATCTTATGTACTCATAGTATTGTGCCCTTGTAAAGGTGGAGCCATCAAATAATCCCATAAACTCGTCCGCCAAAAACCTGTCGATGGATGCCTCATCGCGTTTTTGTATCGCCTCGTCCCATTCAAAGTGGCATATCGATACGGACAGGCTGCCCGCGAGACAGAGACGATAGACTACGTGGAGTTCATAGTCCGGGTGACCGCTCACATTCCTGACATGGGGCAGATCATGGTCCGCTATTATGGCCTATACGCCAACGCCCATCGGGGGAAGTCAAGAAGGCGAGCCTCCAGGCGGCTCTCCTGCGCATTGTCGAGGAAGAGCTGCGGCGCGTTCCCTCCAAGGGCTGGGCGGCCATGATCCGCAAGGTATACGAGGCCGACCCTCCGGCCGGGTTCTTTCCCGATCCCCCGGCCGAATATGTATCGTGATCGTTGACCCGGTCGGCGAAGTGTGTCCGGATAACCGCCCCGCGGCGGCCGGCTCCGGCCGCTCTCGCCCGTCCGGACCGTTTTCCGGTGCACCGGGCCGTGCTTGACTTCGCCCGCGGGCCGGAATACACTCGTTGATGAAGTCAAGATGAGGTATTCAAGCCGATTCCGGATGCGTCCCAAGCTCCGGGCGGAAAAGGAATTACTTATACTTCCGGACGTGCTTTTTAGGCTCTTCGAGAAGCTCCGGGCTTGAAAGATGCCGAGGATCGGAGGCAGGATTAGACCATGAGGAACTTCTATCGAACGGTCGGGGCGATCAGCCTGGCCGTCCTTGTGGCCAAAGCGCTTACCCTGGCGAGCGTCGCAGCGCCGGAGTTGTCTTCCGGGCAGCCGGCTCAGCGCGAATTGAGGGTCCTCGAGCTCAAAGGGAACGGCTACGAGCGAGGCCTCGAGCATGGCCGGCAGCTCAAGTCCGAGATCGCCAAGCTCGTCAGGCTCTGGAAGGACGACCTGCGCGGCCAATCCGGACAGGATCCCGATATTTTGGTCAAGCGGTTCCTGGCGGAGACAGACTTCATTCCGGCCGTCAAGAAATGGACGCCTGACGTCCTCGACGAGGTCCGGGGCATCGCCGACGGGTCCGGCCAGCCATTCGAGACCATGTTCGCCTTTCAGCTGGTGGACGAGATCTGGGTCTATCTGGACAAGATGGCCGCACATCACTGCAGTGGGCTCGGCGTCGTCCGCAGCGGCGGCCACCCGGCCTTCATCGCCCAGAACATTGACCTGGAGCCCTTCCGGGACGGGTTCCAGGCGGTCCTGCGCATCGCCGGCGACGGCATTCGGCCGGAACAGCTCGTCTTTACGTTTGCCGGCCACGTCGGCATCAACGGCGTCAACGAAGGCTCGGTCGGGATCGTCTGCAATACTTTGCTCCAGCTTTCCGCATCCTCCGACGGACTGCCCGTAGCCTTCGTGATACGGGGTGTTCTGGCCTGCGCGAGCGGAGACGACGCCCTGAGGTTCGTCCGCGGCGTCCGGCACGCCTCCGGCCAGAACTACATCATCGGCGCCGGTAACAGCATCTACGATCTCGAGGCCTCGGCCAGCAAGGTCGTCGAATTCAAGCCGTTCCCGGACGGGCGCTTCGTCTACCACACCAACCATCCGCTCATCAACGACGACCTCAAGCCCTGGGCGCTCATGGATGAGTTCAGCCTGGCCAACACGAAAACAAGGCTGGCTTCCGTTAAGAACCGTCTGGGAAGCGACGCGGCGGCCGTCGACGAGGAGGCGATCAAGGCGATCCTCCGCTCCAAAGACTCCGCGCATCACCCCGTCTGCCGGACGCTTCGGCCCGGCTCGTCGGTCTTCACCTTCGGCGCGACGATCATGACCCTGTCTGGGACCCCGGCCCTGGACGTCACGATGGGGCCGCCCGACGTGAACCCGTTCGTCCACTTGCGGTTCAGCGGCAAGAGCTCGTGAGGCCGGGCGGGCGGTACACGGTCTCAGCCGTTATGATATAATCCCGGCGTTAAAAAATGGAAGGCGAAGTCCAAGGCCGTGAACGGCATGAACAGCAAGGCGGCCGCGGCCAAGAGGGCGGCTCTGGCCGTCGAGATCACCGGGGTTGTCCTCATCGGGCTGGCCCTGTTCGCCTTCATCAGCGTCATCAACTACCAGTCCAAGGCCCCGTCCTTTGCCAACACCCCCCGGCCGATTATCACGTTCTTAACTTCGCCGGCATCGTCGGGGCCTATTTCGCCCAGGCCACCCTCTGGTTCCTCGGCCTGGCCTCTTTCTTCCTGCCCTTCGTCCTCGGCTACGAGGCGCTGCGGGCCGTCCTACGCGGCATATACTTGCCGCGGCCGGGGAAAAGGACAAGGCAATGGAATGGTTGGAAAAAGGTTATGAGATCGGGGATCCTAACATGCCAAACATAGGTGGCGATGGAACCATGCAAAGGCTTCTTCGCGGAGACCCGCGCTTTCAGGAACTGCTGCGTAAGATGAAACTTCCGCCGATCGAAAAGAAATAGGAGCATATGAAATGAAATGCCCCCGCTGCCACGCCGAGAACAGGGACGACTCGAAATACTGCAGCAACTGCGGGTCGTCGCTCGGAGTAAAGGTGGGAGCCGGGGCGGGCCTCGGACCTGAAGGTGCCACCTTCACCAGGACCCTGGAAATACCCATCCAAGTCCTCAAGCCAGGAACCATCATCGCCGGCAAATACCGCATTATAGAGGAAATCGGCCAGGGCGGCATGGGCGTTGTTTACAAGGCCGAGGACCTCAAGCTCAAACGATGCCTGGCCCTGAAGTTCCTGCCACCCCACCTGGCGAACTCTCCGGAGCTAAAAGAGAGGTTCCTCATCGAGGCCCAGGCCGCCGCAGCCCTGAGCCATCCCAATATCTGCGTCATCCACGAGGTTGGCGAGAGCGAAGACCGTCCCTACATCGCCATGGAGTACGTGGAAGGCGAGACGCTCCGGGACAGAATTAAGAAAGGTCCACTCAAACCTGAAGAGGCCGTGGATATCATCTCCCAGGTCGCGGCTGGACTGGGAGAAGCCCACAACAAGGGTATAATCCACCGGGACATCAAGAGCGCCAACATCATGGTCACGCCGAAGGGCCAGGCCAAGGTCATGGACTTCGGGCTGGCCAAGCTGCGGGGCGGGTCATCGTTGACCAGGAGCCAGACGACGCTGGGCACGGTGGCTTACATGTCGCCGGAGCAGGCAAGAGGCGAGGCGGTCGACCAGCGCACCGACATCTGGTCGCTGGGAGTCGTGCTTTACGAACTGCTCGCCGGCAGACTCCCCTTCCAGGGCGACCATGACCAGACCGTGATCTATTCCATCCTTCACAAAGAGCCTGAATCGCTCCTCAAGATATGCCCGGTCCTTTCGCCCGAGCTGGAGCACATCGCCTTCCAGGCCCTGACCAAGAAGGCGGCCGACCGCTATCAGACCATGGAGGAGTTCCGGGATGACCTGGCGGCGGTCGCCGAGGGCCTCAAACCGCTCAAGGCCAGGTCCCGGCCCTCCGAGCCAGAGAAATCTGTCGCTGTGCTCCCCTTCATCAACGATAGCCCCGATCAAGAGAACACCTACTTCATCAATGGGGTGATGGAGGAGATCCTAAGCAACCTCCAGAAGATCAAGGCGCTCCGGGTCATCTCCCGCACCTCGGTCGAACGATACCGGGAAAGTAAGAAATCTGTTCGAGAGATCGCAGAAGAGCTTGGTGTGAACTACATCGTGGAGGGGAGCGCCCAGAAATACGGCGACGCCTTCCGCCTGAGAGTCCAGTTGATCATGGCCGAGCATGAAGCCCATCTCTGGGGGGAGTCATTCCGGCAGAAGATCACCGATGTCGAGGATATCTTCGATATCCAGATCAGGATCGCGAAATCCATAGCGGAGGAGCTTCGAGCGGTCATATCCCCAGAAGAGAAAAAGCTCATCGAGAAGATACCGGTCGCGGACCTCACCGTTTATGATCAATATCTGAAGGCCCGT
>JBDOIE010000178.1:0-35610 GCA_041082245.1 Chloroflexia bacterium | reverse complement strand
GCTAGGGCGGTTAGCTCAGCCGGTCCAGAGCGCTACGTTGACATCGTAGAGGTCACTGGTTCGAATCCAGTACCGCCCACTGAAAGGCGATGACCAGGACGAGTACCCGGCCGGGTCGGGCGCCAGAGAGGGAGGGTCGGTGGCTGCAAGCCCTCCTCGCCGCAGGTCGGGGAAAACCCCCTGGGAGCCGGATCCGGAACAGCCGCATTCGGGCGGCCCAGTATGGATCCCCGGGTGGCGCCGTTAACCGCCGCGAACGAGGGCCTACGGGCCGAAGCGGGGTGGAACCACGAGGAAACCCCTCGTCCCTTGCGGACGAGGGGAGTTTGTTTTAGGGGGTGCAGACGATGGCGAGCCGTGAAGATCGCCTTGCCGCAGCCCGCGAAGCGCTGGAAGCTGGGCGTACGGCGGAAGGAGCTCGCCTGCTGGAGGCGCTCCTGGAGGAGGAGCCGGAAAACGCCGAGGCACACCAGGAGCTGGCCACGGCCTGGGTGCGGCTGGCCCGCTACGGGGCGGCGGTCCAGGAGGCTCGCCGTGCGCTATCGCTGGACCCATCGCTTGCCCGTCCCCACGGCATCCTCGCCTGGGTCGCGATGAACCGGGGCCGCTACGCCGAGGCGGAGGCCGAGCTCCAGGCGCAGCTGGAGGCGCTGCCTGGGGAGGATCTCGCGGCGCGCGCCGCCGTCTACAATCAGATCGGCTTCCTGCACTACCGACGCGGCCGGCATGCCGAAGCGGAGGAAGCGCTGCGCCAGGCACTGTCTCTGGATCCCGAGCGCCCCATCCCGCTTCTGAATCTGGCGCTGCTAGCGCTCCAGCAGCGCCGCCGGAGCGAGGCCCAGGAACTGCTGGAGCGCCTTCTCCAGCGGACGGCCCTCCCTCCCGAGGTCGAGCACCCGGCCTGTTTCAACCTCGGACACCTGTACGCACGGTCCGGGCGCTACGCGGACGCACGCGCACAGTTTGCCCGTGCGCTCCGGGTGCGCCCTACGTTCCTGGGACGGCTCTATCGCGCCCTTCCCTGGCTTGCCCGTTTCTCGGTGACCACACTGTTGCTCGTGCTGTTGATCCTGTTCTTGCTCTTCTGGAACCTGTTCCTGCGAAGGAGGTGAACGATGCCAGCCCGCCCGGACGATCCACTGGTTCCCCTGCGTCATTCCACGGCCCACGTGATGGCCCAGGCCGTGGGAGATCTCTTTCCCGGGACCCGTTTCGGCATCGGCCCTGCGATCGCCGACGGCTTCTACTACGACTTTGACCTTCCGCGCCCTCTGACCCCTGAGGATCTGGAAGCGATCGAGCGGCGCATGCGGGAGATCATCCGTGCCGACCACCCCTTCGTCCGGCGCGAGGTGACGCCCGAAGAGGCCCGGGCGCTCTTCCGGGATCAGCCCTACAAACTGGAACTGATCGAGGACCTTGTGGCCGGCCGGGCAGACGAAGACGGGGAGGCGATCGCAGCTTCCGCCGCCACACTGACAACCTATACCCACGATACCTTCACCGATCTTTGCCGTGGGCCCCATCTCGAGCGAACCGGCCAGATCCCCGAGGATGCTTTCAAACTGCTGCGGGTGGCCGGCGCCTACTGGCGGGGCGATGAGAAGCGGCCCCAGCTGCAGCGCATCTACGGGACCGTGTGGCCGACGCGCGAGGAACTCGAGGCCTACCTGCGACGCCTGGAAGAGATCGAACGGCGCGACCACCGGCGGTTGGGTCAGGAGCTGGACCTCTTCAGCATCCAGCCGGATATGGGGCCGGGCCTCATCCTGTGGCACCCCAAGGGAGCGCTCGTCCGCTACCTCGTGGAGGAGTTCTGGCGGCAGGAACATCTGAAGTGGGGCTACGACCTCGTCTTTACCCCACACATCGGGCGCTCCTGGCTCTGGGAACAGAGCGGCCACCTGAACTTTTACCGGGAGAACATGTACGCCCCGCTCACGATCGACGAACAGGAGTACTATCTGAAGCCGATGAACTGCCCGTTCCACATCATGATGTACCGCTCGCGGACGCGCAGCTATCGGGAACTTCCCTTGCGGTGGGCCGAACTGGGCACCGTCTACCGGTACGAGCGGAGCGGGGTACTGCACGGGCTGCTCCGGGTGCGCGGGTTTACCCAGGACGATGCCCACCATTTCTGTCGGCCGGACCAGATCGACGGGGAGATCCTCTACTGCCTGGACTTTTGCCTGCACCTGTGGCGTTCCTTCGGCTTCCAGGAGTACGAGATCGAGCTTTCGGTGCGCGACCCGGCCCATCCGGAAAAGTATGCAGGGAGCAACGAGGCCTGGGAACAGGCCGAGCGTTCGCTCGTCCAGGCGCTCGAGGCGCGCAACCTGGCCTACCGGCGCGCAGAAGGGGAAGCCGTCTTTTACGGTCCCAAGATCGACATCAAGATCAAGGACGTGCTCGGCCGGCTCTGGCAGTGCACCACGATCCAGTTCGACTTTAACCTGCCGGAGCGGTTCGACCTGACGTACGTCGCCGAGGACGGGCGACCACACCGGCCCTATATGGTGCACCGGGCGCTGCTCGGTTCCATGGAGCGTTTCTTCGGGCTGCTCATCGAGCACTATGCAGGTGCCTTCCCCGTATGGCTGGCGCCGGTCCAGGCCGCGCTGATCCCGATCACCGACGGCGAGGTCCCGTATGCCCGCGAAGTCGAACGGACGCTCCGGGAGGCCGGCCTGCGCGTCGTCGTGGACGACAGCAACCAGCGTATGCAAGCCAAGATCCGCGAGCACCAGCTGCAGAAGGTGCCCTACATGCTCGTCATCGGCAAGCGCGAAGCGGCCTCCGGGCAGGTAGCCGTACGGCTGCGGAGTGGGGAAGACCTGGGGCCGATGCCAGTCGCCCGGTTCCTGGAACTGGCCCACGAGGCGATCGCGGAGAAGCGGTAATCTGCGCGATTCAGGCGAAGAGGAACCCTTCCAGCGAGGATCCCCCGATGAACTCGCGCAAGAGCGAGTTGCCCGGGACGGCGTCGGCGGGGCAAGGCCGGAACCATTCCAGGAAGGCAAGGAGCCGTCGCGCCTCGACCCATTCCAGGGTACCCGGCTCGATCTGCCGCAGGAGCGGTTCGGCAAGCGGCCGGAGCACGGCCAGTTCGTACACCAGCGCGGAGTTGAAAAAGGCGTCGGCGTTTTCCTGGTAAGGGAAGATGTACCGCTCTTCCCCGCGGCGGACGCGCTCCCAGTTGGCGATCGTCTCGCGCGCGGAATAGCCGCGGTCGCGCGCATCGCGCACGATGCGCCTCAGCAGGCGCGTATCGGTGGTCGGGACGCGGTTGTGACGGTCCAGGTTGAGCTGGGTCAGGGCCGAGACATACACCCGGTAGACCTTTTCCGCCGGGATGCGGGGGAGCAGCTCCGGGTTCAGCCCGTGTAACCCCTCGATGAGGAGCAGCTGGCCTGGAAGCAGGCGGAGCGCGCGGCCGGCCTCGCGCTGGCCGGTACGGAAGTCGAAGCGCGGCAGGGTCACTTCTTCCCCTGCGAGCAGCTGCAGGAGCTGCTCGTTGAACAGCTCCAGGTCGATGGCGGCGAGGCTCTCATAGTCTGGCCGGCCGTCTTCGCCGAGAGGCGTTCGGTCACGGGGAAGGAAATAGTCGTCCAGGCTCAAGGGAAGCGGGCGGATCCCGTTGGCGAGGAGCTGTACCCCGAGCCTGCGTGCAAAGGTCGTTTTCCCCGAAGAAGAGGGCCCGGCAATGAGGACGAGCTGGATCGTTTTCCGGCCGGCGATCTCCCGCGCGATCTCCGCGATCCGCTGGGCATGGAAGGCCTCGGCTACAAGGATCACCTCGTCTGCCCGGCCGTCCAGGATCGCCTGGTTCAGATCGGCAACATCGTCCACCCCCAGGAAACGAAGCCAATCGCCGTATTCGCGGAACACGGCCGCCAGTTTCGGAGAATCCCGAAGCGGCGGCAAGGTGTCAGGTTGTGTAGGGCGCGGAAAGCGCAGGATGAATCCGGGCGGGTACGGCTCCAGCGAGAAGTGCTGGAGGTACCCCGTAGACGGGACCATGTGGCCGTAGAAGTGGTCGTATACGCCTCGTAGCGAGTACACCGTGAGGTACTCTTTTTCGCGGAAGGCCAGGAGCCGTACCTTGTCGAGATACCCCTGCCGCTGAAAGATCGCGCGGGCCTCGTCGAGCGGCAGCCGGTGGCGATCGATCGGGAGATCGGCGGCCACAAGTTCCCGCATATGCCGTTCCAGCTGCCCCAGTTCCTCGGGCGTGAAAGGATCCCTTCCCAATACCCGGCAGAACAGGCCGCTGAGGGTCAGCGAGTGGTCCACCACGATCGAGGCCTCGGGAAAGAGCTCGCGAGCGGCCACCACCAGGAGGAAGGTCAGCGAGCGCTGGTAGATCCGGGATCCGTCGCTGGTCGCGACCGTGATCGGGGTAGCGTGGATGTCCCGTTCTACCGGGTAGCAGAGCTCGACGAGCTTTCCGCCCAGCAGGGCGGAAACCGGCAGGGGCTCCTCCGGCCGCCTGGCCGCAAGCACGAACGCTTCCAGCGGTGTCCCGACTGGCCCCTCGAAGATGCGCCCATCCGGGAACGAGACCTGTACCGAGTCCCGCGGTTTGGTCGGCTGTACTGGAGGGAGTCTTTGCCGTCGCCTTTCCAACATTTCCTCCCGGAACGTCTATCGGGCTCCGACACGGTGGATCTTCAAGAAGTTCGTCATGCCCCGCGCGGCCACCGGCATCCCGCCGAGGATGACCACCAGGTCGCCCGGAGCGAGTAATCCGCGTGCGACCAGTTCTTCTTCGACCAACCGGATCATCCCGTCCGTGTCCGGTGCAAAGGGGCACAGCACCGGAGTGACCCCCCACAGGAGCGCAAGTTGCCTGTAGACCCTTTCATCCGGGGTGACGGCCAAGATAGGCACCCGGGGCCGGTCTTTCGCGATCAGCCGTGCGGTGAAGCCGGACTGGCTGAAGGCGACGATCGCCTTGAGATCCAGATCGTGGGCGATCTCGCGGGCCGCGTGGCTGATCGCCTGAGCGTAACTGATGGCCGTGGGAGGCGAGACCTGGAGGGCGCCGATGTCCCCGTGGCGACCGCTCCGTTCCGCCTCCACGATGATGCGCGCCATCATCTCCACCGCTTCCACGGGGTACTTCCCGATCGCCGTCTCGCCGCTCAGCATGACGGCGTCCGCACCGTCGATGATCGCGTTCGCCACATCGGAGGCCTCGGCGCGCGTGGGACGCGGCTCGTGCATCATCGATTCCAGCATCTGGGTCGCTACGATGACCAGGCGGCCTCGCGCATTGGCCTGCTCGATGATCTCTTTCTGGAGGATGGGGACCTGCTCTGGAGGGAGCTCGACCCCGAGGTCCCCGCGCGCGACCATCACCCCGTCGCTGGCCTCCAGGATGGCCGGCAGGTCTTCGAGCGCCTGGGGCTTTTCGATCTTGGCGATCAGCGGGACAACTTTTCCCGCTCTTTCCATCCACGCGCGCGCTTCCTCCAGATCTGCGGCCCGTCGGACGAAGGAAAGCGCGACATAATCGACCCCTTTTTCCAGGCCGAACGCAAGGTCCTCGCGGTCCTTCTCCGTCAGGGCCGGGACGCGGAGGGAGAGGCCGGGGAAGTTCACTCCTTTCCTTTCGCCCAGCACCCCGCCGTGTACCACGCGGCAACGGAGCTCGTCCCCTTCGCGGGAGACCGCCTCCAGCTCGATGCGCCCGTCGTCCAGGAGGATGCGGCTTCCCGGAGGGACATCCTCGGCCAGATAGGGGTAGGTGACCGGGATGCGCTCGGCGGTTCCTTCGACCTGCTGCGCCGTGAGGAGGATGGTTTTTCCGTCCGGCAACTCGACCGTACCGCCCCGGATCCGGCCTGTACGGAGCTTCGGGCCGGCCAGGTCCTGCAGCACGGCCACGGCTATGCCGGCCGCGGCGGCAGCATGTCGCACCTCGCCAAGCCGGCGCTCGTGCTCTTCCTGGGTGCCGTGGGAAAAGTTCAGGCGGAAGGCATTTGCCCCCGCTTCGATGAGCCGGGCAACGGTGCCTTCCGTGTCCGTAGCGGGTCCCAGGGTTGCGATGATCTTGGCGCGGCGCATCGATCCCTCCTTCGCGCTGAGCGAAGTATACTACGTCCGCCGCTTGCGGGCAAGCCATTCCGGGGAAACATGCTTGACAAGCCCTACCACGCGGGCTATAATAATTTTGAAAGCATACCCGGGAAGGCGGGTGTGCGTCGCTTTGCCTCGCAATCTGGTATAGTTTTTCCTCGATCTGCGAAAGGAGGTGATCGGCTGTTCCCCCTTTTTCGGTCGGCGCTTCAGGATTCCCAGTGTAAGGAGGCAGGAGGATGAACCACAAGAGATGGACCATACTGTCAGCGGCGTTCGTGGCCGTCCTGCTGCTTCTGGCGACGGTGGTTCCTGCCCTCGCCAGCCCACCGGCGCCGGACGACACCCCGCGGTTTCCCACGCAGAAGCCCCCGGTGGAACAGGTCTCCTACAAGCACCAGGCCGCGGCCATGCACAAAGCGCTGGACCTGCCCAACCCGATCGACTACCAGCGATTCCGGGCCCGCCTGGAGGCGAGCCGTTCTGGCCGCACTGCGGATGCGAGCCTGCTGGCCCAGAGCGGCACGGATCGCGTGCTGGTGATCCTGGTCGAGTTCAGCGGGACGGACATCTTCACCTGGACGGCAGGCGTTTCGCAATGGGACCCCTACGGCCGGGCGGACCCGAACGAAAACACCGGCACGGTCGGCGACTGCTCCCGCATCATCACCCAGACGACCCGCTTCACTTACACTTCTATTCCCGATCCGGAGCACGGGCCGATGCACAACTACATTCCGCGCCCGTTGGGGCCCGGTGACCGCTCCGCCGACTCGATCTGGACCGAGGACTTTTCGCCCGAGTGGTATAACGGCTTCCTGTTCGGTGAAGGGGTGGTGATCAGCTACACGATGCAGGACGGGACGCCGGTCTTTGTCGACTTTACCGGGCAGTCGGTGGCCGACTACTACAGCGACCTCTCCAGCGGCATCTACACGATCACCGGCGATATCATCGGCTGGCTGGTGCTGCCGCACACGACCTGGTGGTATGGCGCGGACCAGTGTCCGGGCGCGCGCTCGGGCGGCGGGTCGTCCAGCGGCGCGATCCCGGGGGCGGGCTCGGCCCGTACGCTCGTGATGGATGCGCTGGATGCGGTGAACGCCATCAGCCCGACGATCCCCGGTTTCTCCTGGCAGAACTACGACCGGAACGGGGACGGCCTGATCGACCGGCTCTGGATCGTCCACGCGGGCTACGGCGAAGAGGATAGCACCGTCCTCCTGAACCGCACCTCCTACGGGGAGGCCGCCCTCTGGTCGCACTCCTCGTCCCTGACCCCGCCCTATTACGTCGGGCAGGGCGTGTACGCCGGGCCCTACATCATGATGCCGGAGAACGGGGGCATCGGCGTCTTTGCCCACGAGTACGGCCACAACCTGGGCGCGCCCGACCTCTATGCCTACGGCGAGGGCGAGACCTCGGCCGGCTTCTGGACGCTGATGGCGGACGACTGGACCGGCTACCCGATCGGCTTCGAGCCGCCGGCGGTCGACCCCTACAACCTGGACGGCTGGGGATGGCTGAACCCGTATGTGATCACCAGCACTGTAGGCTGCCACACGGTCAAGATCGGCCAGGCCAGCCGCTTCCCCGGTGGGCCGGATATGTACCGCGCGGTACGCATCGACCTTCCGGAAGCCGAGTCTCCGCTCCCGGTCCCCGTCTGGCAGGGTGACTACTACTGGTGGGGCGGCCATCAGGACCTGAGCAACGCGCGGATGACGCTCGTTCAGCCGATCGCGCTTCCCGAGGGCGTGACCGCGACCCTGGAGTTCGACACGGCCTATGGCATCGAGACGGAATGGGACTTCCTGTGGGTCCAGGTCTCGCTCGACGGGGTGACGTGGAACTACACGGATACCCTGACGAACACGAACACCACGTGCGAGCACGATCCCAGCTGGATCGGTCCGCTCTACGGCTTCCCGGACGACCTGTGCGGCGCGGGCATCGGTGGCTTCACCGACTATAACGCGGACTTTCCGGATCCGACGCATCAGGTCTTTGACCTGAGCCGCTACGCCGGGCAGAGCATCTACCTCCGCTTCTGGTACATGACCGACTGGGCGGCGCTGTACGAAGGCCCGTTCATCGACAGCGTGGTGGTCAAGGCTGGTGACACGGTCCTCTTCAGCGACGATGCCGAGGCCGGCGATGCGAACTGGGTGTACGAGGCGCCCTGGCAGCGCAGCAACGGCATCCAGACCTTCTCCCACTCCTATTACCTGCAGTGGCGCAACGTGAACGAAAACGGCGGCTATGACAGCGCCCTGGGTGAGCGTCGCTGGCGCTTTGGCCCGGCGAACACCGGCCTGCTCATCTGGTACAACAACAACTTTTACAACGACAACGAGATCTTTGACCACCTGTTCGACTGGCCGGGCTTCGGTCCGAAGGGATTGATGCTCGTGGTCGATTCGCATCCCGAGCCGTACCGTGATCCCTACTGGGTGGAGCAGGGCTACAACAACGAGGGCGGTAACGTGCCGCACCGCTCGCTGATGCGCGATGCCCCGTTCACCCTGCAGGACACGGTGGACTTTACGATGACCGTGCCCTACGTCTACACGACCACCCACTTCCAGGGCCGGCCGGCGGTGAGCAGCTTCTACGATGGCTTCGGGTATTACCCCGGCTCGGAGTTTGTCCCGGGCGGGCCCTATCAGGCCTCGCCGCGCTGGATGACGAAGCAGTGGGATGCGAGTGTGGTCATTCCGGCGCAGGACTTCTACGGGGTCAAGGCGCCCGGTTACCGCACGGGCCAGGGCACGGCCTCCCGCTTCCGCTTCGACTGCACGCGGGAAGCGGACGGTTACGTCTACTGCTACTACGTGCCCGACCTCGGCTATGACGGCGGCACGGGCAACCCGGGCGACCTGGGCGTGCAGTACGGCTGGAAGGTGACCCTCATCGAAGAGGCGGAAGACCACACCTGGGGTCTCGTCCAGATCTGCAACGTGCCCACGATGACCCGCATCTACCTGCCGCTCGTTTTCGAGGCGCACGAACCGTAACCTGGAGGAAAAGCAGGGCCGTTGCGCCAACCTCTGGCGCAACGGCCCTCTTTTTGCCTATCGCACTCTGTTCAGTAGATCTGCCGGCCGAACCCCTCGTCGGTCGCCGAGTTGTCGTAGATCTCCTCGATCGTAAAAACGTAAGCCGGCCTTTCGCCCCACCGCTCCGGATGAGGAGGGTGGAAAACATCGTGCTGGGCGTTCAGGAACCGGTGGTAGAGGGACCCTTCCTGGTGGATTTCGGCCCGTCCGCGAACTTCGAAGCTCAGGGTCGGCGGCTCGAAAAAGAGCAGGGTCACGCGCGGGTCGGCCTGGAGGTTTGCGTACGTGTGGCCCCGCGCCAGCTCGAGCGTCCCGAGGCGCATAAAGTCCAGCCGTTGCGCCGCCTCGGGGCTGTAGAGGAGGTCGAACAGCAGCCGTAGCCCTTCCCGCTGATATCCAGGATGCCATCCGCGTGCGATGTGCGCCAAATAGGCCGCGAGCACCTCCTCGAGGTATTCGGGCCTGGGAATGAAGCCAATGCCCTTGATGGAAGCGTTCAGCCCGGCCGGGCCGCAGGTGACCACCGCCGGGCTGTGGCGGGTAAACCCGAGCAGCAATTCGCCGCGCGAAAGGGACTCTCCTGCCGCCTGGCGCCGGATCAGCTGTGCACGCTCCCGGTAGAGCCAATCAAGAAACCGTTCGGGCAGATGGGACACTTTTCCTCTCCTGAGGGCGCTAGGCAAGGGTCGTTCCACGGAGGCCAAGCGCATCGGCGATCCCTTGCATCGCCTCGAGGACGACGGCGATGTGTTCCTCGAGCGGCACCCCGAGCTCGGCCGCTCCTTCCTCGATCTCCTTCCGGTTGGCGCCGCGCGCGAACGCCTTGTCGTGCCACTTTTTCTGCACCGACTCGACCGTGACGTCGAAGATGCTCTTGCTGGGCCGCACGAGGGCCACAGCGACGATCAGCCCGGTGAGTTCGTCTACGGCGTAGAGCGCCTTCGCCATCCGTGTGTCGCGCGGTATGCCGGTGTAAGAGGCATGGCCAGCGACCGCGCGCACGATCTCCTCCGGCCATCCGCGCTCGCGCAGGATCTCCATTCCCCGCCAGACATGGTCTGCCTGTGTGGGGTACCGCTCGTAGTCAAAGTCGTGGAGCAGTCCCACTACCCCCCAAAGGGTCTCATCCTCCCCGAAGCGCCGGGCGTAGGCCCGCATCGCTGCCTCCACGGCCAGCGCGTGCTTGATCAGGTTCGGGTTCTGGGTGAACTCGGTCAGGAGCTTCCAGGCCTCTTCGCGGGTGATCTCCATCGATTTCCTCCTTCGTCAACGCGCGCGTGCCCGAAACAGTCGTACTTCCAGGCCGGAAAATGCAGGGATGGGGATCGGTTCGCCCCACTCCTCCAGCCAGGCCGGGATGTACCGCCCGGGATCCCAGTAGGTTGGGACGCAGCACTCGATCAGCCAGATACGCTGGTGCGCCGTTGCGAACGGGCGCAGGAGCGCTTCCACGCGCTCCGGAGTCGCGGGTTCCCCCGAGAAATTGCCCACCCGCGGATCGTACTCGCGCGGATAGGCGATACGGTCCGGCCGCGTGCGCAGAAAGAGGTCGAGCGTGGTCGCGGCCGCGCCGGGTTGGATGACCAGCCCATCCCCCGGTTGCAGTTCGGCCTCCAGGTAGGCTGCGAGCTCCTGCCACTGCTCCTCGACCGGGTGGTCCGCGATCCGGTGGACGAAATAGAGGTTATACAGCGATGGAGCGATGAGCAGGAGAAACGCCGCGGCTGCGACCCCACGCGGAACACGCGGTAGCGTATCCATTGCCACGCCGGCAAGCAGGTAGAGCGGTGCGACGAGCACCAGAAATTGCTTTTCCTGGTAAATCGGGAAGCGCAGCGCCAGGCCGAACAGGAGAGCCAGGAGAAAAACGAACCACAACCCGGTGAAAAACAGCGGAAGGCGCATGCGGCGCTCGCGGAAGGCCAGCCAAACCCCAGAGATTGCCATCCCGGCAAGCCAGATCCAGGCGACCCACCGCCACAGGGTCGCATCCTGAAGCGCGGGCTCGCCGAAGGCGAGATGGGGCAAGAGTCTGCCCAGGTCGCTCAGCCTTGCGCGCTCGATCCACAGCGTCCGGTGGTAGGACGTCTGGTAGAGCGCGATCGGAAGCCAGGGGAGGTACCCGACGAGGACGCACATCTGGCCAGCAAGCCAGGGTAGGAGCGCTCGCCATAGCCGCTGCCGGGCCAGCAGGAGAAGCACGAGCACGTTGACCACTGGGAGGAGCATCACCGCGAGGTTCTGGGTGTACAGCGCTCCCAGCATCGCAGCGACATACCCGGCCCACGCACCCGGCGCGCGAACCGCGGCCCATCGCCAGGCCAGGTAGAAGGCAAGCGTCGAAAGGAGCAGGAGCAGTGCGTACATCCGCACCTCGCGCGCGTAGGCCACAGCCATCGGGCCCAGCGCCGCGCAAAAGGCCGCCCACTTCCCGACGCCTGCGGAGAACGCTTCTCGCCCGAGCCGGTACACGACCGCGACCGTAAGTACCCCGCACAGCACCGGGAACAACCGAGCATACACGACGCTCCATCCCGGAAGCAGCCAGGCCTTCAGCAGCAGATAAAAGAGCGGCGGATGCAGGTCGTTGGCCGTACCGGTAAAGAGATCGGGAAGTCCAAGCCGTGCCAGGAACACCGCAAACCCCTCGTCGCTCCACAGGCCCGGCCAACGGAGCCGGAAGAGCCGCACGCCAAGCGCAAAGGCCCCGATCGCTACCGGGGTGAGCCACAAGGGTATCTGCCTAGGGAGTCTCATCCGCGTTCACCTGGCTTTCGTGAGCGCGCCTATTATACCATACCGGGCCGATCACCCGAAAGTAGTAGGCCGAATAGTCCGAAGAGGTAATTGACCTTCGGGGCATTGAGGCGTATGCTGCGCAGTAGAAAAATGGTACAGGCATGAGCCTAAGGAGGTGTGCAGGGACGGTTTCGCATCCACAATGATCACAACAAGGGCAGCATTAAAGGAGGAAAACCGCGATGAAAGGAATGAAGGCACTCGTATTGGCACTGCTCGTGGCCCTGGTGGCCGTCCCGCTGGTCGCAGCCCAGGGCGGCGGCATCTGGGACTCGTCCTTCACGGTCATCAACCTCGGGGACACGACCGCCACGGTCGAGGTCACCTTCTACGATGAGGCCGGGAACGTCTTCGTCCCGAGCGACCTGGGCGGCGGGACCACGAACCCCTTCTCCCTGCCGGCCGGCGAGTCGAAGGAGATCCTGGTCTTCCTGATCCCCACGGCCCAGCTTCCGGAAGGTCACGCCTACTCCGTCGTGATCTCGGCGGACCAGCCGGTGGCGGCGATCGCGAACCTGACGAACACCGTCTACTCCCCGCCGCAGTCCCCCTCGTTCAGTGGTTCCTACAGCGGCTTCGAGGATGTGGGGCAGACGGCTGTCTTTATGCCGGCGATCGTCCAGAACTACTACCAGTGGAACAGCCACGTCTCCATGCAGAACCTGACCGGTGGCGATCTCGACATCACGATCGAGTTCTACACCGAGGGGACGAACACCGTCTGCCATACCGAGGGGCCGACCACGGTGCCGGCCTACTCCTCCTGGCACCTGGACGTCTCCGCGATCGACCTGACGGGCTGCGATACCAACGCGGACGGCTATAACGGTTCCGCCAAGGTCTCGGCCGCTGGCCCCATCGCGGCGGTGGACAACCAGACCGCCGACGTCTACGGGATGACGGTGACCTATCGCGGCTTCACCCCGGATCAGGCGACCAGCAAGTACTTCGTGCCTGGCCTCTACTACCTGTACTACAACTGGTTCAGCAGCATCAACATCCAGAACGTGGGCACGGTCGCGACCGTGGTGACGGTGGATTACTCGGATGCTGCGGCCGATGCTACCTGTGACCTGGATCCGGGCGAGAGCTGCCTGGTGATCAACCTGCTGGAGACCGGGCACGACCCCAAGTTCTCCGCGGTGGTCGAGGCGGATAACCCTGCCGCGCAGATCGTCGTGGTGGCCCAGGCTGGTACCACTGTCGAGTCCGCGCTGAACCAGGCCTTCGCTTATGAAGGTTTCTCGGCCGGCGGTACGACCTTCGGGCTCCCGCTGACGATGGATATGTACTACGGCTGGTTCACCTCCTTCACGGTGCAGAACGTGAGCACCGCGGATGTGAACATCGAGTACACCTATGCGCCGGATCCCATCACGGGCTTCCCGGGCGCGACCTGCACCGCTGGCCCGATCGCTCCTGGCGCGAACCTGGAGATCGTCCAGATCGCGGATCCGTGCGTCGACCTGCCGGCCGGCTACCACGGCGGTGTGACGGTCACGGGTGACGGCGAGATCATCGTCATCGTCAGCCAGAACAACGTCGAGCAGATGACCGCCCGGCCGGGCGACTGGTCGATGTCCTACGACGGAATCGCCCAGTAATCCGACCACCTTTCCTATGGGCAGGGGTGCCGGTTCTCCGGCATCCCTGCTCTCTTTGCCTTTGGGGTGTGCGATGTTCTCTCGCCTGGGGCGTGTACTGGCCGGCCTGTTTCTGTTTGCCGCGCTCGTGCCGGGCGATGTCCTTGCGCACGAGCCCAACGCCTTCTGGCTTCCCCCGCGGAACCTCTCCGGAACGCCCGGGAGGTCGACTTTCCCGGTGGTTGTGGGCTCGGCCGGAGACGGCCTCTGGGTCGTCTGGACCGAGTACTCGGACGACCCCGGGGGCGAGGTGTGGGGCCGGCATCGACACGCGGACACCAGCGAGTGGGAGGTATCCCTGAACCTTTCCGACTCGGCGGGGCGCGACGAGGGGCCAGCGCTCCTTGCGGACGCCACGGGCGCGGTGCACCTTGCCTGGACACGGCGGGCGCTGGGCGAGGGCAGCGACATCCTCTACCGGGGGTGGGACGGGGCAAGCTGGTCCGCGGAGGAAATCCTGAACCATACCGATGTCTACCACCCTTCGCCCTACGGCTTGCAGTTCGTGCTGGATGCCGCTGGCCGCCTCTGCTTGTATGCGACTCAAGGTTCGGGGGTCGCGCACGTCTGCCAGGAGAACGGGGAATGGGGCTCCTGGACACCCTGGGTCTATCTCCCCGGCGTGCGTCGTATCGGGGCACTTGTGCTCGGGCCGGACGGCCTATTCCACGTGGCGGCATTTGGTCCAAACGAGGGTGGGTTTTTCGGCTGCGATCCCTGGCTCGACGATGCCTACTACCTGACCACGGACGGCGATGCGTGGAGCAGCCCGGTGAACCTTTCGGGCGTGGGCAGCGTCGCGTTCGACGCCGCCGTTGCCTTCGACCACGACGGCCGTTTGCATTTCCTGTGGAGCGACAACTCCCCCCTTTGCTCCTACGATTCGGAGCGCTCCGCGGTCTACGAGCGAGTGCTGGAGGATGGCGTATGGAGCCCCCGGGAAGAGGTCAGCCTCCCCAACGACGGGCAGGCGGTGCAGGACCTGTCGCTCGCTGCCGACGGACGCGGCGGGATGCACCTCGCCTGGAGCGAAGGCGTGTTTGCCGCCGGGGGAGCGGCGGTCGATCTCGCGATCCGCTACCGATGGTGGCAGGCCGGCCAGTGGTTCCCCGAGGAGATCGTCTACGGCTCCCCGGAGGACAGCGTGAATGTGGAGCTGAGCGTGGTCCCTCAGCCGGTGCTGGTTTGGGAGGAGGGGCCGGCGACCGCGGAGGAGGTTTTCTTCAGCGAGCGTGCAGTTCGGTCGTATTTCCTCCCGCTGGTCCGTCGCTAGGAGGGCGGACGTGCGTGTCCTCGTGAAGGAGTTCGTGCAACTCGTTGCCGAGACACTGCCTGTCCCGGAGCCGATCTACGAGTTCGGCGCCCTGCAGGTGCCCGGGCAGGAAGGGTTCGCGGACCTCCGCCCCCTCTTTCCCGGGCGGGAGTATGTGGGATGCGACCTCCGTGCCGGGCCGGGGGTGGACCGTGTGCTCGATCTGCACCGCATCGCCCTTGCGGACGGGACGGTAGGCACGGTGCTGCTCCTGGACACGCTGGAGCACGTGCAGTTCTTCTGGCTTGCGCTGGAGGAGGTACGTCGCGTCCTGAAGCCCGGGGGACTCCTGGTGCTCTCCTCGGTGATGGACTTTCCGATCCACGACTACCCGGCCGACTACTGGCGGTTTACCCCGGAAGGGTTCCGCACGCTGTTGCAGGGCTTCCGGCCTTCGTTCGTCGGGTACGCGGGGGAGCCGGATGCTCCGCACACCGTGGTCGGCCTGGGCTACCAGGGAGCGGACATATCCCTGGATGCGTTCCTCGCCCGCTATCAAGAGTGGCAGCGGCGGTGGCGATTCCCCTGGGGGTGGCGAAGCCGGGTAGCGCTCTTCCTACCGGCCGGTCTGTCGCTGCTCCGGCGCCGTCTTCGGAGGGTTGCCCGATGAGCGGGCACGGAGAGGACGTTCCGCTTGCCGGATCCCGGGTGGAGGAGGGCGTTCCCCGACTTGCGCGGTTTCGTGCGGTCTTCATGCGCCTCAGGGAGCAGCGCTTGTGGCGCCCGCTGCTCACCGCGTGCCTTCTCGTGCCGGCGCTGGGGTGGATCGCCTGGAACGGCTACCGGAACTGGGGCATGCTTTCTCGGTCCTCCTGGGTCCTCCGGCCCGGACTTCTGGCGGGAGCGCTCGGGGTCTATTCGCTTGCGCTGTTTTCCGTGCTTTGGGGCTGGGCCCGTATGGTCGGCCACGTGGCAGGCTTCGGCCGCTTCTTCCCCAACGCACGGGTCTATACGCTATCGAACCTCCCTCGCCGCATCCCTGGACCCTTCTGGTATATGCTGGGCCGTGTCCACCTGTACCGCGAGGAGGGGGTTCCCGCTCGCGACACGCTAGTTGCGACCGTGCTAGAAATCCTACTGCTGATCACCACCGGGGCGATCACCGCCCTGCTCGCTCAGCCCTTTTCGCTGAACCATCACCCCGTGGAGCTGGCGCTGACTGCAGGCCTGTTTGTCTGCGCGCTCCTGCTTCTGCAACCCGCGCTCTTTAACCGGATCGCCTGTTCTCTGCTGCGGCGGATGGGCGGCGAAGGGACTGTCGCCATTACCTATCGTGGTCTGGGGCTTCCGGCCCTGGGCTACCTTGCCGGATGGCTGCTCACCGGCACGAGCCTTTTCCTTGCGGCACGCTCCGTGCTACCGATACCCTGGGGCCGCCTGCCGGAAACCGTCGGGCTATGGGCCATCTCGGGGACGATCGGATTGCTGACCTCCCTCTTCCTGTTCGGGTTCGCCGTGCGGGAAGTGACGCTCAGCATCCTGCTTGCGGCCTATATCCCCCAGCCTCTCGCCGTCGCGGTAGCGGTGCTCTTCTGGTTTCTGCTCACCCTGGGAGAACTGTTCTGGGCGGGTACGTTCGCGTTGCTCGAGCGGCTGCGCCGGAAAGGGGTGGGCCGTTGAGGTTGGGACATAAAGCATCCGTGAGCCGCTTTTGACAGGCGCGGGGCCGTCGTGTAAGATGGCCTCGCTCGACATCGGATTCGGAGGAAGCTCGCTTGCGCATCTGCGTCGTTGGGCCGACGTTCCCCTACCGGGGCGGAGTGGCACACTACACCACCCTGCTCGTGCAATACCTGCGGGAACGGCACCAGGTCTACCTGCTCTCCTACCGCAGGCAGTACCCGCGCCTCCTTTTCCCTGGAAACACCGCGCCGGATCCGAGCCGCGCCGCCCTGCAGGTGGACTGCGAGTACCTCCTCGACCCGCTGCAACCGTTGAGCTGGTGGTCGGCGTTCCGCCGCATCCGGCGTTTCCGGCCGGACCTGCTGATCCTCCAGTGGTGGACACCCTTCTGGAC
Source organism: Chloroflexia bacterium (assembly GCA_041082245.1). GTDB lineage: Bacteria > Chloroflexota > Chloroflexia > DTKN01 > DTKN01 > DAOTVY01. Next base: position 18,696 of record JBDOIE010000178.1, on the reverse strand, counting down.
GCCGATGCTCGTCGTGCTGAGCGGTTGGGTACGCCGCCGCACGGACATCCCGATCCTTTTCCTCTGCCACCACATCATTCCTCCGGATGGGGGACCGCTGGACTGGTCGCTTGCGCGCTTTGCCCTGCGGCGGGCACACGGTTTCATCGTGATGTCGGAAGAGGACTATGCCCTGCTCCGGCGCGCGCTGCCGGAGGCCTTCATCCGCGGGACTTCGTTGCCCATTTACGATATGTTCAGCGTCTCACCATTGCCCCGAAGCGAAGCACGGGCGCGATTGGGGTTGGCGGAAGACGATCGCGTCCTCCTGTTTTTCGGCTTTGTGCGGCGCTACAAGGGGCTACGGTACCTCCTGCAGGCCCTCCCGGAGGTGCTCCGGGAACTTCCGGTGCGGCTGCTCGTCGTGGGCGAGTTCTGGGAGGACGAGCGGAACTACCAGGAACTGGTCGCGGCGCTCGGCCTGCAGGACCGCGTGACCCTCCTCAACCGGTACGTGCCGAACGAGGAGGTCGGGCTCTTTTTCTCGGCCGCAGACGTGCTGGTCCTCCCATACCTCGAAGCCACACAAAGCGGGGTGGTGCAGATCGCGTACGGCTTTGAGCTGCCGGTGATCGCCACCCAGGTGGGCGGGCTGGGGGAGACGGTGGAGCACAACTGTACCGGCCTGCTGGTACCGCCCGGGGATGTGCGCGCACTAGCCGAGGCGATCGTGCGTTATTTCCGCGAAGGGCTGCAGGAACGCTTCACCGAGGCGATCCGGCAGGTCAAGGGGCGCTTTGCCTGGCAGCATCTGGTGGGCCTGATCGAGGAGATGCACGCCGAGATCCTCCGGCGGCGCGCGGCGCAATGAAGATCGCTTTCCTTTCCACCTCCAGCCCCATCTATCCGTCTGCACTGGGCCGCTGGCTTCCGCTGGCGCGGGAACTTGCGCGGCGCGGCCATGAAGTGCACTTTATCACGCTGCACCACGAGTTTTGCCAGGGGTTAGGGCGGCCCCGCCTGGAAGCAGGCGTGTGGGTGCATACAGTCGCGCAGATGCACGTACGCGGCTGGGGGGACACGCGGCGCCCCCTCTCCGGCCTGGAGCTGCTGCGTGTCGCCCTGGGGGGAACGGTGGCCCTGTGGCAACGGGCGCGCGCGGTTCGGGCGGACGTCTACCACATCTGCAAGCCGCAGCCGATGAACAGCCTGGCCGGCCTCCTCGTGGCCCGGGAGCGACGTCGCCTCTACCTCGATTGCGACGACTATGAGGCCCAGGCGACCTGCTTCACGGGACACTGGCAGCGTGCAGTGGTGCGGTTCTTCGAAGATCGGTTGCCGAGGCTTGTCGCCGCGGTAACCGTGAACACGCGTTTCCTGGCGGACCGGGTGCAACGCCTGGGGGTGGCGCCCGAACGGGTGGTCTATGTCCCGAACGGGGTAGAGCGTGCCCGCTTCGGGAGGCTGGATCGGGAAGTGGGGGACCGCCTTCGCCTGCGCTACGGCCTTGTAGGGAAGCCGACCGTGCTCTACCTGGGCACCTTGAGCCTCGCAAGCCATCCTCTCTTTCTCCTGCTGGAGGCATTTCCCCGTGTGGCGCAGCAGGTGCCGGATGCCCGGCTCGTCTGGCTGGGGGGTGGGGAAGACCGTCCGCGCATCGCCCGGCGCGTCCAGGAGCTCGGCCTGAGCGAACGGGTGCTCTTCCTCGGCGCGGTGGACCCGGCCGAGGTGCCGAACTACCTTCTCCTCGCGGACATTACCGTGGACCCGGTGCACGACGATGGGATCGCACGGGCACGATCGCCGTTGAAGGTGCTCGAGAGCATGGCATGCGGCATTCCAGTGGTCACAGGGGACGTGGGGGATCGACGGGAGATGTTAGCCGACGGCGCGGCCGGCCTTCTGGTGCGCCCCAGCGACCCGGAGGCGCTCGCGGAAGGGATCGTCTCCCTCCTCCTCGATCCCGCGCGTCGGCGGGAGATGGCCGAGAGTGCGCGGGAGCGCGTCCAGGCATACTGGTGGGAACGGCTGGTCGAGGATTTCCTGCGTGTCTACGCCGTGGCCTGAGCGTGAGAGCAGGTCCGGCTACGACAGCCCTAGGGGGTAGGGGCCGGCAGCACGATCGTGAAGAGCGCCTGGTATTCCTGGGTGAAGGCAATCGGGCGCCCGTCGCGCTGGCCGCCGATGAGGAAGATCTGCGTGCCGTAGCCGGCGATCGCTGCCCCGTGGGGAATCCCCTGCGGCGCTGGATCGCCGATGCGCTGCCACTTGCCGGTGCGGTGGCGGTACTGCCAGATGGCCGTGGAATCCCCGCTCTCCACAAGAAGGTAGACAAGGTCGCTGGTGAGCGCGACCGCACGGTAGCGGCTCCCCAGGAGCTCGGGGGGGAGCGAGTGCTGGGCGGGTGAGGCGAGGTCCGTGCCGAACTCGAGCAGCGAAGGCGGAACGCTGCCGTCGCCCGGGCCGCCAAGGAGCAGGATGTGGTCGTCGGTCACGACCGCGCTCCCTCCGCCCCAAGGGAAAGGAAGGCGCCCTAGCTCGTCCCAGCGATCGTCCTCCGGGGTATAGCGAAGGACTTCGTCACGGTAACGGCTCCCGTCCCAGCCGCCGAAGAGGAACAGCCTGCCCTCGAAGGCAACCAGGGCATAGTCCGCGAGCGGGCGCGGGAGCGAAGCGGCCGGCCGCCAGCGTCCCAGGGCGATGTCATATACCTCGGTGACCGCGATCGGGTTCCCCTGCGCGTTTTTTCCCCCGGGCACATAGATGCGCTCGCTCAGCACGGCCGCGCATGCGCCCACCACCGCTGTAGGCTTCGCCGGCAACGTTTCCCAGCGGTTGTTGACGGGGTCGAAGCGTTCCAGGGCAGTGCTGACCCCGTGTTCGCCAATGCCTCCGATAGCGTAAATCATCCCGCCCACGGGGACCACGATCGCTTCGCGTCGGGGTGTCGGCATATCGCTACGGACGGCCCAGCGCTGCAAGGTGGCCAGACCGAGCGGGGTAGGAGAGGGCCGGCTGGGGAAGCCCCAGCCTTCCGGGAGGCGGCTCAGGGCCAGCGCCGCCAGCGCGACCCCAAGCAAGCCCACGGTGACCAGTGTTGCCCACCGGGGCCAACGAAGGGGCAACGGCCGGGTTACAGTCGATGTCGGGGCCGCCTGGCTTTCGGGCGGAGGAGGGGAAACAGCCGGCTCGAGGACCACCCATCCCTCGCGGATGGCCAGAAGCGAGGCTTCGGTACGCGAGGCGACGCCGAGCTTGGAAAAGATGTTGCGGAGGTGCACCTTGACCGTGTTCACACTGATCGAGAGCTGCCGGGCGATCTGCTCGTTGGTGGCGCCCGTAGCTACCAGCCGGAGCACCTCTCGCTCGCGCTCGCTCAGGATGTCGGGTGCCGGCATAGCCTCCTCCGGAAATTCAGAGCGGCTCCCGCCAGATGCGTGCCCCTAGCGCCTGCAGTCGTTCCTCGAGCCGTTCGTATCCCCGGTCGATCTGCCGGATATTGCGGATGATGCTTGTCCCTTCGGCACAGAGCGCGGCGATCACGAGCGCCATCCCGGCACGGATGTCTGGGCTTTCCATTTCCTCGCCGTGCAACCGGGCCGGCCCGGTGACGACCACCCGGTGGGGGTCGCAGGCGATGATGCGCGCGCCCATGGCGATCAGTTTGTCCACGAAGTAAAGGCGGCTCTCGTACATCTTCTCGTGGATCAGGATCGTCCCCCGGGCCTGGGTCGCGAGCACGACCGCGATGCTCACGAGGTCCGCCGGGAAGGCCGGCCAGGGACCATCGTCGATCTTGGGGATGCTGCCATCCGCTTCGTCCCGCACCACGAGCTCCTGGCTGCCGGGAACCCAGATATCCTCGCCGCGCACGTCCCAGGAGACGCCCAGGCGTCCGAAGGCCAGCCGGGTCATCCGGTGCTGTTCGGGGGCCGCCCCGCGAATCAGGAGCTCGCTTCCGGTTGCTGCGGCGAGCCCGATGAAGCTGCCGACCTCGATGTTGTCCGGCCCGATCGTGTACTCGCCGCCGTGGAGCCGATCGACGCCCTCGATCACCAGCCGGTTGCTGCCGATCCCCTCGATCCGTGCGCCGAGCGCGTTCAGCATGTGGCACAGGTCCTGGACGTGCGGCTCCGAGGCGGCGTTGCAGAGCACCGTCCGCCCGCGGGCGGTGACCGCGGCCATGATCGCGTTCTCGGTAGCGGTTACGCTCGCCTCATCCTGGAAGATATCGCTGCCCCAGAGTCCCCTGGGCGCTTTCAGAATGTAGCGGACATGGTTGGCTTCGACCGTCGCCCCGAGGGCGTGCAGGGAAAGGAAGTGGGTGTCGACGCGCCGCCGCCCGATCACGTCCCCTCCCGGTGGTGGCAGTTCTACCGCCCCGCAGCGTGCGAGCAAAGGGCCGGCCAGGAGGATAGAAGCGCGGATTTCGCGTGCCAGCGTCGGATCCAGGGCGCACTTGCGCAGCGTGCGCGCTGTGAGCGCGACATCGTGTTCTCCAAGCCACTCGATCTGGACGCCCAGGTCGTCCAGGATCGCGAGCATCGTTTCCACATCGCGGATGCGGGGTATGTTGTGCAGCACGACCCGCTCATCGGTCAGAAGCGCGGCGGCCAGGGCCGGCAGGGCAGCGTTCTTGTTTCCCGCCGGCCGAACCTCTCCGGAAAGCGGTATTCCGCCTTCGATCACAAATCGTTCCGGTCTTGGAGTCCTCATCTTCCTCCGACCTCCTTTTCCTGAGGATGCCACCTGCCTCATCATCCCGCAGGGTCGCTTGCCCGGCCTGTCGTACAGAGGACGTCTGGGCCACGTCCTCCCGACGTCCGGTTCGCGTGTACGGAGGTCGCCGCTCAGGAGCGGCCCGCTTTCCGCCGCAAGCCCGCGAGGTCCACGAGCTGAATGTACCCGCGCTCGAACCGGATGAGCCCCTCTGCGCGAAACTCGTTCAGCACCTTGGTGACCGTTTCGCGGTAGGAACCGATCATCTCGGCGAGTTGCTGGTGTGTGTACCGGGCGCGAAGGGGGATTGGGTTTCCCTCCTGTCCGGCGGACGCCCGTCCGAGTTCCAGGAGCAGCGTCGCCAATCGTGCCGGCACGCGCTTGAAGGCGAAATCCTCGAGTTTCCGCTCGGTTGCCGTCAACCTCTGCCCGATCAATTCCAGAAGGCGACGGGCGATCCGCGGGTTGGCGAGCAACACTTCCTGGACGTCGCGCGTGCTGAGGCTCCAGATCACAGAGTCATCCAGCGCTTCCGCAAAAGAATCGTGAGTTCCTGGCCCCAAAAGCGCCAGTTCTCCAAAGACCGCCCCCGGTTCCACGATGGCCAGCGTGAGAGATTTTCCCTCGGGCGAAATCCGGAACAAGCGCACGCGCCCCGACTTTAAGAGGAACAGCGCCGCGGCGGGCTCTTCCGGCGAGTAGATCAGCTGGCCCGCAGGAATCGTGATCGTCGGAATGCGGTGCTCCAGTGCTGTGAGCTCCTCCTCGCTCAGGTCCTGAAACAGGTCGGTCGACCTTAAGAAACGCACCTTTTCAGGATCCATACCGCCCTCTCTCCGGACCGGGTACACCGACGCCGTCATTATAGCCGGAAGAAGGGTATTCCGCAAATGGTGGAAAGACACATCGTGCGTGACGGTCAGGCGATCGTCACCTCCGAGGTGGCTGTCGCCTGACTGTCTGCTGACCTGATGGAGAACAGGTAGGTGCATACCGGGCCCCGGTCACAGGCTTCGGCCAGGCGGAAATAGGGCCAGAGCAAGTAACGCCAGACCCGGGCCCGCGCGAGGCGGAGGAGCTTTTCGTGGCCGGTCTGCTGAAGGAGGGTTTCCAGGCTGAGGAGGAAAGACCCGTAGCCGCCGTACACACACCCACGGGCGATCTCCTGCAAACCGACCCGGGAAGCGACGTTCCGGAGCGTCGTCCGGGGAAAGAGGAAAAGGTGGCGGGGGGCATCCCACCCGATCCAGTGGCGACCGAACAGGCATGCATCCAGGCTTTCCAGGTGCGGGACCCCGAGAGCAACGAGTCCCCGCGGCCGGAGCCAGTGCACGACCTTTTGCAGGCTGTGCACCGGATCCGGGAGGTGCTCGAGCACGTCCCACAGGGTGATCAGGTCGAAGGAGCTTGCCGGGAGGTCAGCTTCCTCCAGCGAAGCGGACAGAACGTGTCCACCGCAGAGCTTTTGTTGGGCGCGCGCCGCTGCGTCCGGGTGCGGCTCGAGTCCCCAGGTCTCCCAGCCGAGCCGCTGCATCTCCGCCAGGAACTCGCCCGTGGCACAGCCCACGTCGAGCACCTTTCCAGTGCGTACGGGCAGATGCCGCCGCAGGAAGCGAATGCGCCGCTGCCATCCCCTCCGGCGGCCCCACCGCTGCCACCACGGCTCCTGCGCTTCCTGGTAGGCTTCGTACTGCGCGGGGTAATAGCGCCGTAGACCTTCGGGTGCCGGCCGCGGTGCTATCCGGATCAGCCCACACCGGGTACAGCGGAAGTAGGCAAAGGTCTCCGTCCCCAGCCGGTCCCGCCGCTCCAGGAGCCGTACGGCGCGGGAGTCTCGGCACAGGGGACAGGAAGAAAGCATCTCTTCCTGTCCGACCTGTGCTCCCGAGAGCATGGCTCCCCCTTCGGAGGCTTACGCTTCTTCCGTCGATGCGCCCGTGGCGATCTCGCCTGAAGGCACAGGGGTCGGCGCTTCCGACGGCCACGGGGAAGGAACCGGGTACCCCTTGGCCCATGCGAAGCGCCGACGCAGCGTCTTTGGGTAGTACTTTTCGAGCACGTCGTAGCCGACCTGCTCGCCCCAGCAGGTGAACACCCGGGGATCGATGTACGATTTCAGGCTGGTGGTCAGGTTCCAGGTACGCTTTTTGGCGGCGATCTCGGCCTGAGCGCGGACGCGTCCCAGCGCCAGACGTGCCCGCTCCAGCTGTTGTCGGGCGAGGGCGAGTTTCCGGGTAGCTGTTTCCAGGCGCGCTTCGTACCGTTCCCGGAGGGCCGTGCGCCGCGCTGGCGGTGCGGCAGCGACCTTCTCCCGGGCCTCGCGTCGGAGCGCGGCGAGCGCCTGCTCCGCCGCACGCACCTTCTCCTGCAAACGGCGGCAGTGTTCCTGAGCACGTGCCTGCTGTTCTTCCATCCGCTTGCGGCTCGCCGCCCAGTTTGCAGGAGCCTTCTTGGTGTGGTTACACAGGATGGCCGCCTCCAGGTTGGCGAGGCTCGCGGCCTTCCACTTCACATATTCTGGATCCTCGGCGCCCACGCCAGAGGTGGCAAGGCTCCGCGCGACCGCCATAGTCGCGTGGTGGGTGCGGAATACCTTCGCCGTCAGCCCGGGGACGATGCTGGAGAGGTAGGCGTTCACGTCCCGGCTGCTGATGTCCGGGAACAGCTGAGGCTTTTCGCGGGTCGGGTGGCGTTTCCCCGGGTTCTTCGCGTTCGCGGGCGGACGCGCCTCCGCGATCCTTTCGGCCAGGTTGCGGCGTACCGCGTCCGGGAGCGCGATCTTCTTATGCCAGAGCACCGAGTCTTTCCCCAGGAAGCGGAACTCGGCCGTGCCGTCCGGGTGAAGCCGCACCTGTTCCGGACGCAACGTGGTCGCGCCCACCGTGTCCGCTTCGTCCGGGTCTTTCTCGTCGCCTACGCGCATGCAAAGGGCGTCGATCAGGTAGCACACGGTTGCCAGCATGCGCCGCTTGGGATCCGCAGCGTCCAGGTCGCGGGCGATCTGCTCGCGGACGATCTGCAGGTTGGCCTCCAGTTCGTGCGCCTGGTCGAATTTCTGGGCCTCGCGCGCCTGCTTGATGGGCGCCGTATCGCCCAACCAGACGTACTTCATCTTCCCGGAAAGTTTGTCCTGCCAGCGTGCGACCCACAGCGCGTCCGGCTCCCACACGATCGCAGCCCACTCGCCAGGCGGCCGGGGGGCGTCCGGACTGAGGTTCAGGGTGATGTCGCTCTGTCGGGGCCCGGGTTTCCAGCGCCCGCGGAGCGGGTGATCTCCGCGACCCATGAAGATGCCGCTCGGTTCGACGATGTAGTTGGCGAGCTCCACCCGCTCGCCGTTCACGATCACATAGCCGTACCGTTCCCGCAATGCCTCGCGCTGCGCCTTGCGCCGGGCAGCGAGCTCTTTGCGCTCTTCGCGACTCATCCGCGCGCGGGCCTCTTTTTCTTCCTCCACGAGGCGGATGGCCGGCCCGAAGTCGATCTCCTCCAGTGTGAGAGGAGGATCGTACCCGAGTTCCCGGCTAAAGTCGGCAAGGAAATTGCGGACAAAGGTCCGGTCCTCGACGTAAGGAGTGCCCTGCTTTTTCGCCCAGGCCAGCGCCATCTCTTCCTGCGCAGGGGTAAGGGCCACCGGGCGGCCGCGGATCGTGAGCACCAGCCCACGGGGCTCGTGCGGTTCGGGCACAGCGACGCCGTTATGGATGAGCTGTTCCAACATCCACACGCTCCAGAACGGTGTTTCGCACAGCAGGGAAAACATAGCGCAGCGTGGGATCCCCGCAGTGCCGCGCCATTATAACACATTTTCCGGGGAGATGGTGTATAATGGGGCCGGTGTTCTGCGCTGTCCAGGACGAAGGAGATTGCCCAACATGAAGCAACGTGACTACAGCCGCTTGCTGAACGAACTGGCCGAAGCGTACACGCGCCATTCCCCCCGGTCTGCCGAGCTGCATCGCGAAGCGAAACGCTGGATGGTGGACGGCGGAAGCCATACGCTGCGGCTGGTGGAGCCGTTCCCTCCCCGCATCGTGGCCGCGCATGGGGCCTGGCTGGAGGACGAAGACGGCCACCGGATCCTCGACTTCTGGCAGGGACACTTTGCGAACATCCTGGGGCACAACCCGGAGTTGATCACTTCGACCCTGGCGCGTGCCTTCCGTGACGGGTTCGGGCTGCAGACGGGCATGGCCGATCGCCTCCAGGTGGAGACGGCCGAGATCCTGTGCCGGCAGACGGGCGCGGAGCGCGTGCGTTTCACCACCAGCGGTAGCCTGGCGACGATGTACGCGGTGATGCTGGCGCGCGCCTTTACCGGCCGGGAACTCGTGCTCAAGGTCGGTGGGGGGTGGCACGGAGCACAGCCCTGGGGCTTGAAAGGGGTGCATTTCGGCGCTCAGGGCTACCAGGGGGTCGAAGGGGAGGGCTTCCCGGCAGCGGTTACAGACCAGGTGATCGTGACCGGTTTCAACGATACAGATGCCCTGCAGGCAGCCTTTCGCACATACGGGGATCGCCTGGCCTGTTTCATCGTCGAGCCGTTCATCGGGGCCGGCGGGTTTATCCCCGCGAGCCTGGAGTACCTGCGGCTGGCGCGGGAGCTGACGGAACAGTACGGCGCGCTCCTCATCTTCGACGAGATCATCTCCGGCTTTCGCTTCCGGGCCGGAGACGCCGGTGCGCTCTACGGGGTGCGGCCCGACCTGGCCACATTCGGCAAGGTGATGGGAGGCGGCATGCCGGTCGCCGCGGTGGCGGGCCGGGCAGATGTGATGGAGCTGGCCGGCCGCTCGACCGGCCTGCGGGTGCGCTTCTCCGGCGGGACCTACTCGGCACATCCGGCCTCTCTCCTGGCGGCCCGGACGATGATGGAATACCTGGTGGCGCACGAAGGGGAGATCTATCCCCGCCTCGCGGAACTCGGGGAACTCACCCGACGTACCGCAGAGCAGGCGTTCGCCGATGAAGGGATCCTGGCGCGCTGCACAGGGTACGGCAACGAGGCGTTGCCGGGAAGCTCCGTTGCTGCCATCCGGTTCCCGTTCCGGGAGGATACGCCTCTGGACACGCCGGAAGCCCTGCACAACCCTGCACTCTGCGACAACTTTTTGAGCGAGGAACTGCTGCGGTTGGCCTTCCTGGTGGAAGACGTGCACACGGTCCACGGCCTCGGGGCGGTGAGCACTGCCCACGCGGAAGCCGATATCGCCTTCTTCGGCGAGGCCTGTCGACGGATCGCCCGTCGGATCAAGCCTTATCTTTGAAGCCGCTCCGCAACGCGCGGCGCAGGAGGTCGCGGTGAGAGAACGGAAAGTGGGTCGGCGCACCGGTTCGCTCCTTGGGCTTGGCGGCTACCTGCTGGGGGTGGACATCGGCGGATACGGGTTGCAGGTGGCACTTGCCAGCACGACTGGGGAGCTGCTGCGCACGGTCCAGCAACCGCTCGATGCCGGGCTGCCCGCCCCGCAGGCGGTGCTGGCGGCCCTCGAGATGGCGCGGGATCTCCTCCAGCAGGCGGGTGTCCGTCGGGAACAGCTCGTGCGGGTGGGCGTGGGGTTCGGAGGACCGGTCGACGTCGAGCAGGGTGTGACGATCGTCTCACACCGTTTTCCGGGCTGGGAGCGGTACCCGTTGCGGCAGGTATTCGAGGAGGCGTTCGACGTCACGACGCTGGTGGACAACGATGCCCGCGTGACGGCGCTCGGGGAAGCATTGTACGGTGCCGGCCGCGGGGTGCACGACCTCTTTTACATCCACCTGAGCAGCGGCGTGGGCGGCGGGATGGTGCTGGGCGGGCAGCTTTACCGTGGGGTAACGACCACAGCAGGGGAGATCGGGCACACGCTGGTGCTGGAAAACGGGCCCCTGTGCAGCTGCGGGCAGCGGGGCCACCTGGAAGCGCTCGTTTCGGCGCCTGCTCTGATCGCCCGGGCGCGCGAACTCGCCGGGGAAGGCTCCGTGCTGGACAGGCGCGGGCGGGATGACCCCCAGGGCCTGCGCCTGCACCACGTGGTGGACGCGGCCCGAGAAGGGGACGCGGCCTGTCGGCAGGTGCTGCGCGAGGCGGCGCATTACCTGGCGGTGGCGGTGGCGAACCTGACGAACCTGCTGAATCCAGAGATGGTTGTCCTGGGCGGCATCGTCGCCCGGCTCGCCGGACAGGAGCTCCTGGAGCCGTTGCGGGAAGAGGTGCGCGCGCTCTCGATGCCGGTACCGGGCCAGGCGGTGCGGATCGTGCTGGGCGAACTGGGGGAAACCTCCGTCGTGGTCGGTGCCACAGCGCTGGCGCTGCGCAGCCTGGAGGGGTAGGGGACAGCTGTGGACGCGGACAAACTCTGGCTTGTGCCGGTGGGGCCTGCCTCTCCGGAACTGCTCGCCTGGTTGGGTGAGAGGCTGCGCGAGACATTCGGCCGGCCGTGGGCTGTGGCGCGGGGGGAGGAACTGCTTCCTGAAGTATACGACGCCTCCCGCCGTCAGTACCTGAGCGACCCGCTGCTGGCCCGGCTGCGTCTGCTTCCGCTGGCGGAGGCCTGGCGGGTGCTCGGGGTGGTGGAGGCCGACCTCTACACGCCGGGCCTGAACTTTGTCTTCGGGCAGGCCTCTCTCGGCGGCCGACACGCTCTGATCGCCCTCGCCCGATTGCACCCCTCCTTCTATGGCCTGCCGGAGGATGAGGAGGTTTTCCGTACCCGCGCGCTCAAGGAAGCGGTGCACGAGCTCGGGCATACCCTGGGGTTGGGACACTGCCGTAACCCGCTCTGCGTGATGTATTTTTCCAATAGCCTGGCCGACACCGACCGGAAAGCCACAGCCTTCTGCCGCCGCTGTGAGCAGAACCTGGGGGACGTGCTCTCTCCATCTCCGTAGGGGAGCGCGCGTTGTGCGCGATGGTTTGCTCGAGAGGCGAACCAGTTGGCGGGGGAATGCGGTGCCAGGGGATGGTTCCGTGGACCACACAAAGTGGCAGCGCGCAGGTTTTTTTCCCTGCGTTCCAACGGAGGGCCAGAACGTCGGTCGATCCTCCCCCGAAGCGTACTGGCGCCTTCGGCGGTCGAGTAGGCCGCGCGTAGGGACGAGGACCCGTCTCGCCCCCGTAGCGGGACGCCGAAGGCGCCGGTACGCTTTGCCGGTTGAGCGGTGCCCTGAGCCGTCCGGCGAAGCCGGGCGTATCGAAGGGTAGCCGCGCGCGCAGCGAGCCGCGGTTCGAAACCCAGAAGCCGCCGGCGCATCCGGCGGGCTCTACGCGGTGCGCTCGGATCTCGATCCATCGACGTGGAGAGCCTCCGTTGGAACACGGGAAAGCCCTGGCAGCGCCGCTGGATGGTTGCGCTTTCTTTCGGCCTGTGATAAACTACCGGGCAACTTGCTCAAGGAGGAGCAACGAACGGTTCGATCCGGAGCTCGCAGGAGCGCTCGATGTCGGATGGTGCGGCGTACCGCATCCTGGTGATCAACCCCGGGTCCACGTCCACCAAGGTGGCCCTCTTCGAGGATGAGCGGCCCGTGTTGCAGGATGCGATCCGGCACGAAGCCGCCGAACTGGCCCGATTCCCCTGTATCTCGGACCAATACCTCTTCCGCCGTGACTGCGTCCTGCGATGGCTAGACGCGCACGGCGTCGTCCTCTCAAGTCTGCACGCTGTCGTCGGACGGGGTGGACTCTTCGGCCCTATGCAAAGCGGCACCTACCGCATCAACGAGGCGATGCTGCTCGAGATGCGCACCCCGGGCCCGCGGGAGCACGCGTCGAACCTCGGAGTGCTCATTGCGCACGAGATTGCCTCACGGGCGAATGTCCCGGCCTTTACTGTGGACCCGCCGGCGGTAGACGAGATGGACGAAATCGCTCGCGTGACCGGGCTGGCCGAGATCGAGTGGCCCAGCCTCTGCCACGCGCTGAACACCAAGGCGATTGCCCGCCGGGTGGCCCGGGATCTGGGACGCCCGTACGAGACTCTGCGCCTCGTGGTGGCGCACATCGGCGGCGGGATCTCCATCACGGCCCACCGCGAGGGCCGTATGGTCGACGTCCGCGGGGGGATCGACAGCGGCCCCTTTTCCCCGGAACGGAGCGGTGCGCTTCCGCTTACCGATCTGATCGAACTGTGCTACTCGGGCCGTTTCTCGAAAGAGGAACTGAAGCGCTACCTGATCGGCCGGGGAGGGTTCGTTTCGCACCTGGGGACGAATTCGGCGATCGAGGTCGAGCGGCGAATCGCGGAGGGCGATGCCCGCGCGCGCCTGGTGGCCGAGGCGATGGCCTACCAGATCGCGCGCGAGATCGCCGCGATGGGAGCGGTACTGTACGGCCGCGTCGATGCGGTCGTCCTCACGGGAGGGCTGGCCCACTGGGGGCAGCTCGTGGAATGGATCCGGGAACGGGTGGCGTTCCTGGGTCCGGTGCTGGTCTATCCCGGCGAGGACGAGATGCTGGCGCTGGCGCAGGGAGCCCTGCGGGTACTACGCGGGGAGGAAGCGGCCAAGGAATACATCCCGCGTGCGCGACGCGGAGATCCGTGACGGTCTGAGGAGGAAGGTATGGCGATACGGAACTTTGCCCAGCTACGGGAGGAAGCCAAGAAGGTCGGCCCCCGGGTGGTCGCGATCGCCAATGCGCAGGACCACGAGGCGTTGCTTGCGGCGCGCGACGCCGAGGAACGGGGCATTGCCCACTTCGTCCTTATCGGCGACCGCGCGGCGATCGAGCAAGAAGCGGAGGCGCATCAGATCGACATCCGCAACATGCGCATCGTGGAAGAGCCGGACCGGCGTGCCGCGGCCTACCGGGCGATGCAGATGCTGGCCCGGGGCGAGGTACATTGTGCGATGAAGGGCAAGATCTTTACCGCCGACTTTTTGAAGGCGGCGCTGGATCCTGCCGTGGGCCTGCGTACGGGAAAGCTCCTGACCCACGTGGCCGTGTTCGACATCCCTGGCTTCGACCGGCTGATCCTCCTGAGCGACGCTGGGGTCGTCGTGGCCCCGACGCTGGAACAGAAGATGCACATCGTGCAGAACGCCGTGGATGTAGCCCACCGGCTGGGGATCGAGCTGCCCCGGGTGGCGGTCCTGGCAGCGGCAGAGATGGTGAACCCGAAGATCCCCTCGACGATGGACGCGGCGAACCTTTCGAAGATGGCCGACCGCGGGCAGATCTACGGAGCGATCGTGGACGGGCCGCTGGCGCTGGACAACGCGATCTCCCCGGAGGCGGCCCGCATCAAGGGGATCCGCGGGGAAGTGGCCGGCCGGGCAGACATCTTGATCGCTCCGGACCTCGAGGCCGGAAATGCTCTGGCGAAGGCGATCATCTACTTTGCCCATAGTGCCCTGGCCGGGGTAGTCGTCGGTGCCAAGATGCCGCTCATCCTGCCCTCGCGCGCGGATACCCACGAGGCCAAGCTCATGTCGATCGTGCTGGGTGTGTTGATGTCCGCATGAACCAGGAGGCCGGCCGATGATCGAGATCCGGTTCCACGGGCGGGGTGGGCAGGGGGTGGTCATCGCCTCGGAGCTGCTCGCCGACGCCGCCTTCCGCGAGGGGAAACAGGTGCAGGCCTTTCCTTCTTTTGGGGTCGAGCGCCGGGGGGCGCCTGTCCTCGCGTTCACCCGTATCGACGACAAGCGGATCCGCATCCGCTGCCAGATCTACGAACCCGACCACATCGTGGTCCTGGACCCCACGCTGCTGGAAGTGCAGGATGTCACGGCCGGGCTCAAGCCCGGAGGTTGGGTGCTTTTGAACAGCGCCGATCCCCCGGAGGCGTTCGGCCTGCACGATCGCTTCCGCGTGGCCACCGTAGACGCCAACCACATCGCATTTCGCTACCACCTCGGGCCGCGCAACGCCCCGATCGTGAATACCTCGATCCTGGGAGCGTTCAGCCGCATCACGGGCATCGTGGGGCTGGAGGCGCTGTGCCAGGCAGTATGGGAGGCAGTGCCCGTACGGCCCGAGGAGAACGTGGCAGCGGTACGGGAGGCGTACGAGTCGGTCGTCTTTCAGGGCCGTTAAACGGCAAGGCCTGTATCAGGAGGAACCGATGCCGGAACGGGAAGCGCGGGTCATCGTCTTTCGCTCGGCAGCGGAGATGCCGCCGATGCCGGCGTCCATCGCGACCACCCTGTACAACAAGACCGGTTCCTGGCGCTATATGCGCCCCGTGTATCGGGAGCGCACACCGCCCTGCAACCACGCCTGTCCGGCAGGCGAGGACATCGTGGCCTATCTGGGCCTGGTAGCCGACGGACGCTTCCGGGAGGCGTGGGAGTGCCTGCAGCGGGAGAACCCCTTTCCGGGGGTGTGTGGGCGGGTGTGCCCGCATCCTTGTGAAGCGAGCTGCAACCGGGAGCGATTGGGGGGAGCCATCGCGATCCACGAGGTGGAACGCTTCCTGAGCGATTGGGCGGCCGAGCAGCACCTTACCCCGGCCCGGCAGAAGCCTGTGCAGCGGGAGCGCGTGGCGGTGGTGGGGTCCGGGCCGGCCGGCCTCTCGTGTGCCTACCACCTCGCGCTGCAGGGGTACCCGGTCACGGTGTACGAAGCCGATTCCCTCCCCGGGGGGATGCTGCGCACCGGGATCCCAACGTATCGCCTGCCGCGCGAGGTGCTGGACCGGGAAATCGCCGCGATCGAGGCGCTCGGCGTGGAGATCCGCACCGGGATGCGCCTGGGCGGCAACCTCTCCTGGGACGATCTTGCTCCTTACCGTGCCGTGTTCCTCGCGCTGGGACAGCAGCGCAGCCGGCCGCTCGGCGTGCCCGGGGAGGATGCGGAGGGGGTACTGCACGGCCTGGCTTTCCTGAAGCGGGTGAACCAGGGGGAGAAGGTACCGGTCGGCCCGCGCGTGGTGGTGGTGGGCGGCGGAAACACGGCGATGGATGCCGCACGGGTCGCCCGCCGGCTGGGGGCAGAGGTTACGGTGCTGTACCGCCGCTCGCGTGCGGAGATGCCTGCGATCGCCGAAGAGGTCGAGGAGGCGGAGGAGGAAGGGGTATCGTTCCATTTCCTGGCTGCGCCGGTTGCCATCTTGACCGACGGAGGCCGTGTGCGAGGCGTGCAGGCGGTCCGGATGCGGCTCGGCGAGCCGGATGCATCCGGGCGACGCCGCCCGGAGCCGATCCCGGACTCCGAGTTCGTGCTCGAGGCGGACACCGTGATCCCGGCTCTCGGCCAGGAGGCGGATCTCGACGCCGTGCCCCCGGATGTAACCGTGCAGGCCGGGGCGATCCGCATCGACCCTAGCGGCCAGACCACCCGCCCGGGCGTCTTTGCCGGCGGGGATGTGGCGACCGGGTTCGGCACCGTCACCGCGGCCATCGGTTCGGGCAAGCGCGCAGCGCTGGCGATCGGCCGGTTCCTGCGCGGCGAAGCCCAGCCCGAGTACCCCCCGTTGCACGAGAACGTGCGGGCGTTTCCGCGGCCGATGCTTCCAGAGGTGGTCACCTTCGAGGAGCTGAACACCGCCTACCTGCGCCGGGTGCCACGGCCGGAGGCGCGTCTGCGGCCGGCCGAAGAGCGGCTGAAGGACTGGGCCGAGGTGCGGCAGGGGCTGGAGCCGGCAACTGTCGTTGCCGAGGGGCTCCGCTGCTTCTCCTGCGGTACCTGCAACCGGTGCGACAACTGCCTCAACTTCTGCCCGGATATCAGCGTCCGCCGCAGGGGCGACTGGCGTGCGGGATACCCGCCTTACCCCTACTACGAATTCGACTATGACTACTGCAAAGGGTGCGGGATCTGCGCGAGCGAATGCCCCCGCCACGCGATCACGATGGAGGAGGAGCTGCTGTGGAGAAAGTGATCACCGGCAACTATGCCGTTTCCTATGGAGCGAAACTGGCCCGGGCCCAGGTTATCGCGGCGTATCCGATCACTCCTCAGACCTCCATCATCGAGAAACTGGCCGCCTTCTGCGCCGACGGCGAGCTGGAGGCCGTTTTCATCAAGGTCGAGTCGGAGCACTCGGCCATGGCGGCCTGCATCGGCGCCTCGGCGGCCGGAGCACGGGCCTTTACCGCGACCTCCGGCCAGGGCCTCCTCCTGATGCACGAGATGCTCCACTGGGCGGCCGGAGGGCGGCATCCGATCGTGATGGGCGCGGTGAACCGGGGCATCGCCCCGGGCTGGTCGGTCTGGACGGAGCAGAGCGATACCCTCGCCCAGCGCGACACCGGCTGGATCCAGTACTACTGCGAGAGCAACCAGGAGGTGCTGGATACCGTCATCCAGGCGTTCAAGGTGGCCGAGACCGTCCTCCTGCCGGCCATGGTTGTCCTCGATGCCTTTGTCCTTTCCCATACCTCGGAGGTGGTCGACATCCCCGATCAGGAGGAGGTCGATGCCTACCTTCCGCCTTTCCGTCCGCAGTGGAAACTCGACATCGAGGACCCTCACGCCTTCGGCGCGCTGGTTACCCCCAACGAATGGTTCGAATTGCGCTACAAGATCCAGCAGGCGATGGAGCAGGCCCTCGAGGTCGCCCGGGAGGCCGACGAGGAGTTCGGTCGACGCTTCGGGCGCCGCTGGGGCCTGGTCGAGCCGTACCGGATGGAGGGCGCGGAGGTCGCCCTCGTCACCTCGAGCACGATCACGAGCACCGCGCGCGAGGTCATCGATGCGATGCGGGGGGAAGGCATCCCGATCGGGCTGGTGAAGGTGCGGCTCTTCCGTCCTTTCCCGGTGAAGGACATCGTCCAGGCGCTGAGCGGCGTGAAAAAGATCGCGGTGCTCGACCGGAACCTGACCTTCGGCCAGTGCGGCGTGTTCGGCGAGGAGATCAAGGCCGCGCTCTACGATAGCCCGCAGCGTGCGCCGCTCTTCGACTTTGTGCTGGGCCTGGGGGGCCGTGACGTGACCCCGGCGACCATCCGGCAGGTTGCCGAGTACACGTTCCAGCACGACATGCCGGAGGATCGGATCATCTGGGTAGGGGTGAAGCGATGAGCGAAGAGCGCTTTCCCGGACATCGGCCGAACCTGGTCCTTCCCCCGGAGGAGTACCTGCTGCCCGGACACGTGGCCTGCCCGGGCTGTGGGGCATCCCTTTCGATGCGCTACGCGCTGAAGGCGCTCGGGCGCAAGACGATCGTGATCATCCCGGCCTGCTGCTGGTCGATCATCGCCGGCCCGTTCCCGTATTCTTCCCTGGAAATGCCCATCTACCACACCGCGTTCGAAACCACCGGCGCCGTCGCGTCGGGGGTTCGAGCCGCGCTGAAAGTGCTGGGGAAAGAGGACATCACGGTGATGGGCTGGGCCGGCGACGGAGGAACCTTCGACATCGGGCTCCAGGCGCTGTCGGGCGCGGTCGAACGGAACGAGGATTTCATCTACGTCTGCTACGACAACGAAGCCTATATGAACACCGGTATCCAGCGCTCGTCCGCAACACCCTGGCTGGCCTGGACAACAACGACTCCTACCGCCCATCCGAAGGACGAACCGAAGAAGGACATCGTTGGCATCATGGCGGCCCATCGGATCCCGTACGCGGCCACGGCAACTGTGGGTTTCCCGGAGGACCTCATCCGCAAGTTCCGCAAGGCGCAGTCGATCCGCGGGGCCAAGTTCATCCACCTCCTTTCCCCCTGTCCGCCGGGCTGGCGCTCGGAGGCTTCCGACAGCATCCTGCTCACCCGGCTCGCGGTGCAAAGCAAGGTCTTTCCGCTCTACGAGGTGGAGAACGGCCGGAAGTACACGATCACCGTTTGGCCGGAACCCGAGGTCCCCGTGCGGGAATACCTGCGGCTGCAGGGCCGGTTCCGGCATCTGACCGAGGAACAGGTGCAGCGGATCCAGGAGGAAGTGGACACGAACTGGCAGCTCCTGCTTGCGCGGGCAGGAGGTCAGTCCGGGGAGTGAAAGCTGGGTAGTCCGCCCGTAGAGGTTCTCGGCAGAAAGGAGGAGCGCGGTGGACTATGGGCGCATCCTGTCAAGGTCGTGGCAGATCACCTGGCGGTGGAAGTTCCTCTGGGTGCTGGGGCTGCTCGCGGGCGG
>JBDOIE010000037.1:0-21138 GCA_041082245.1 Chloroflexia bacterium | reverse complement strand
CGTTGCCGGCGTGCCGAACATCTCGGTTCAGCCCACGAGCCTCTCGGCAGACGTGTGCCCCGACGGCTCTGCTGAGACCGCGCTCCAGATCTGCAACACCGGCACCGGCCCGCTGGAGTGGAGCCTGCACGAGATGACGCCGACGGTCGTCTTCGGCCCCTCCTCTCCCTTCGTCCCGGTCAACACCTCCGGCCGCGGCCTCAACCCCGCCATCGCTACGTCCTCCCCGCGCGTCCAGCCCGTTCGCGTCCCCGCCGTCAGCCCCGAGGATGTCCTGTGGGACCAGCCTCTCAGCTCCGTCAACCAGAACGCCTACGTCGACCAGGACTTTACTGACTTCCCCGCGTACTCCTCCTTCCTGGCCGACGACTTTATCAACTCCGAACCCTGGGCTATCTCCACCATCTTCATCCCCGGCAACGGCTGGAACGGGTTTACCACCCTGCTCAACGCCGACGCCCTCACCTGGCAGATCTACGCCGACGACGGCACGGGCTTCCCCGACGGCGACCCCTCTGGCGGCGGCAACCCGCCCGTCTGGAGCCTCACCCTGTCCCCCACTGACCCGCAGGTCGTCCTCTCCCCAGGCTCCGGCGGAATGCCCTCCAACACCACCCTCAACCTTGCCGCCCCTGTCGTCGTGCCCCCAGGCCACTGGTGGCTCGTCTTCTACCCCACCATGGCCTTCGGCACCGGCGGCCAGTACGGACGCCAACCCTCCGACACCACCAACGGCGAGATCGGCAAGTTCATCAACCCCGGCGGCGGCTTCGGCCTCGGCACCGAGTGGCAGGACTGGACCATCATCGGCGCTACCCAGCACGACATCGCTTTCCGCCTCGAAGGGGAAATCGTCAGCCTGTACCCCGACTTCCCCTGGCTCGCCGAGGACCCCACCAGCGGCACCGTCAACCCCGGCGCTTGCCAGGTGGTCACCGTCTCCTTCGACGCCACCGGCATGGCCCCCGGTGACTACTTCGCCAATATCGTCATCAATAGCAACGACCCCGACGAGCCCGAGGTCACCGTCCCCGTCACGATGACCGTCCTCACCCCCGCCGCCGATGCCGACTTCTCCTGGGCTCCCCCCAGCCCCGTCGCCGGCGAAGTCGTCACCTTCCAGGCAACCGCCTCCGGCTCTGAACCCTTCACCTTCGAGTGGGCCTTCGGCGACGGCTCCACCGGAAGCGGCAACCCCGTCACCCACGCCTACGCCGAACCCGGCTCCTACGACGTGGTGCTCACCGCCACCAACGCCTGCGGCTTCAGCACCGCCACCCACACCATCGTCGTCCAGCCGGCCGGCCCGACCTACTTCTACATCTACCTGCCCGTCGTCTTCAAGGCGTACAACCCCTAGGGCAGGTCCCGCCTGGAGGGTATCCCGCCCTCCAGGACGTCCGGTTCCGACAGGGATGCCGGGGCAAGACCCCGGCATCCCTTTTCTTGGTCCGCAGGCGACCGAGGCTCCGGCCTCAGTCTGGATTGGGACATCGGCTGGAGCACGGCATCATCCCTTCAGTCCTCACCCTTCGGACTCGCAGTTGTGTCCCCTCGCAGCTTTGGTCCGCCCCTTTCCCACCGCTGTCCAGCGGAGGAACGAGGAGCAGACCCTCGCCGCCGAACGGGGACCCGGAGAGGGGAAGGCGTTGGGAGGGAGAGGCTCTGTCCCAACTCGTATCTGAACCTCAGAGTTTCCTGATTTGCGCGTTGGGGAATGTTCGGATATAATGTTACGCTACCCAATGGCCGGTGAACCGGCAGGGGCAGGAATGCACGAACTGGCCGTGACCCAGCGAATACTCGAGATCGCCATTGAGCACGCCCGTCAGGCAGGGGCACAGCGGATCGAAGCCATTCACCTGGTCGTGGGAGACCTCTCTTCGATCGTCGACGATTCGGTCCAGTTCTACTTCGACCACCTGACGCAGGGCACGATCGCCGAGGGGGCGCGCCTGACGTTCGAACGGCTGCCGGCCCGGTGCCGTTGCCGGGAATGCGGAACCGAGTTCACGCCCGACGCCGGTTTGGCCTGGCAGTGTCCGGCCTGCGGTGCCTGGGGAGGCCAGGTCCTCCAGGGACGCGAATTCTACATCGACAGCATCGAGGTGGAATAGACCATGCGGACCATTCCCATCGTGCGGGAAGTGCTGAGCGCGAACGACGAGCTGGCGCAGGAGAATCGGGAACGGCTGGAGCGTGCAGGCGTGCTCGGCGTCAACCTGATGTCGGCTCCGGGGGCGGGAAAAACGAGCCTCATCCTGCGTACCGCGGAAGCGCTCCGGGGCCGGCTGCGCATCGGCGTTGTGGAAGGCGATGTCGCCTCCCAGGTCGATGCAGAGCGGGTCTCCGCTGCGGGATTGCCCGTGGTACAGATCAACACCGGCGGAGGCTGCCATCTGGATGCCAACATGCTCCGCGCCGCCCTGGCACAACTTCCGCTGGAGGAGATCGACCTCCTGATCGTTGAGAACGTGGGGAATCTGATCTGTCCCGCTGCCTTCCGGCTGGGAGAACACCTCCGGATCGCGCTGACGAGCCTCCCCGAAGGCGACGACAAACCGCAGAAATACCCGGACCTTTTCCTGCAGGCCGACGCCATCGTGGTCAATAAGCTCGATCTGCAGGAGCACCTGGATTTCGACCGGCAGCGCTTTCGTAACCTTGTGCGGGGGATGAACCCGAATGCCGCGCTGTTCGAGCTCTCCTGCCGCAACGGGGACGGCGTACAATCCTGGGCATTGTGGCTGCACGAACGGTGGAAGGAGATGCTCGCACGGCGGAGCCCTTGAACAACGGGCCCGCGGCTTTACACCGACGAACGGAGGAACGGGCCATGCTGAGCGCCGAAGACCTGACCAAGCTGCGCCAAGATCTTGAAGCGGAGCGGGAGAGGATCCGTGCCCATATCGACGAACTCCTCGATATGCTGCGTCTGGAAGATCGAGAGATCGGCTCCGGAGAGGACGATGCGGATATCGCCGCCCGAGCCATTTCGTATAATGGCCTCCTGGCCCTGATGGAAAGCGAGCAGCAGACCCTCGCCGAGATCGAAAGCGCCCTCCAAGCGATGGACGAGGGCACCTACGGCCGCTGTATCTCGTGCGGCCGCGACATCGAACCTGCCCGCCTGCAGGCCCGACCGTTCGCGCGCCTGTG
This sequence comes from Chloroflexia bacterium, assembly GCA_041082245.1. Classification (GTDB taxonomy): domain Bacteria; phylum Chloroflexota; class Chloroflexia; order DTKN01; family DTKN01; genus DAOTVY01. Next base: position 17,979 of record JBDOIE010000037.1, on the reverse strand, counting down.
CATCACCTGTCAGGAACGCGAAACCGGGTGAAACGCAAACCCGGGCCCGAAGAGATCTTGCTGCGCTCGAGCTAAACAAGGGGACAAATCCGTTCGTAGTCGAGGTTGGCCTGCTGCAGTGCCGCCTCCACCTGTTCCCGCTGCTCCCAGGGGACACGAAGCGCCGTACCACAATCCGAGCTCAGCTGACGCGGCGTCGGGATCAACTTACACGGGATCCCTGCCGCGCGCACCAGGCTTTCCGCACGTAGCGCATGGCTCACCGAAGGCACCAAGACAACCGCATATGTGGGTTCCATCCAGGATAGAGGCCTCCGCGATCCTCACAGGGACACAAGCCGCCCGGCTCCGAGCAGAGTCTCCGCAATCGTGTACATATTCGACACCGTCCCCACCGCCACCTTCTCCTTCAGCCCGTAGTAACCGAGACACGTCCCGCACGCCAGAATCCGAACTCCGCGTACCTCGAGCTCGCGCAGATCATCCACCAGCGGAGATCCCTCCACCACAAGCTTGACCCCGCTGTTCAGGAAGACAACCACCTCGGGCCGCGGCTCGACCTCGAGCAAGGTGTGGAAAAACGACCTCATCAGCACGGAACCGAGCTCTGCATGTTCCCCGCGCCCAAGCGTCTCCGAGGGCACAAGCAGTACCACCGGACCGCCAGGTGCCTGGCGTGCCGTGGGCTGCGCTTGGGGCCCGGCCGCCAGGTGAACGTAGATCCCCTCTTCCTTCCCGTCCACGTGTACAACCCAACCGGCCTTCTCGGCCATGCGGCGCACATTCTCCGCCGACTCCGGCCCGTCCACGATCACGATCACCTCGTCCGTCTTCTGCATCGCCTCTTTGGCCCGCAGCACCGGCTGCGGGCACGGAAGCCCGCGCGCATCCACTACACGTGCCATTCCCGTGCCTCCTCATCTGGCGATGTGCTCAGAGGGCAACCTCGATCCCCTCGCCCGGGATCGCCTCGCCGACCACCCAGCCATCCTCACCGCTCGCGTGCAGCCGTGCTACCAGGCGCTCTGCACTCGCCGCATCCACGGCCAACAGCAGCCCCCCTGAAGTCTCCGGGGTGAAGAGGAGCATCCGCATCTCCTCGGGGATCTCAGCGGCAAAGCGCACCTTCTCCGTGTAGGCGTCCCGGTTCCGACAGCTTCCGCCCGGAAAGAGCGACTGCTCCGCATAGTCCTGCGCGCCCGGGAGCAGCGGTAACGCCCGGAACGAGAAGCGCAACGCCACCCCGCTCTGCTCTGCCATCTCCAGGCTGTGGCCCAGGAGGGAGAAACCGGTGATGTCCGTACAGGCGTGCACTTCCACCTCGCGCGCTGCACGCGCAGCCCCGCGGTTCAACCGGGCCATCGAGCGCACGGCCGCCGCGACGTGTTCCGGCTCCGCGACCTGCCCTTTCAGCGCCGTGGTGATCAACCCTACGCCCAGCGGTTTCGTCAGCACCAGCCGGTCCCCCACGCGCACCCCGGCCTTGGTCCAGATCCGTTCCGGATGCACGATCCCCGTGACAGCCAGTCCGTACTTGGGCTCCCGGTCTTCGATCGTGTGGCCACCCGCGAGCACTGCTCCAGCCTCGGCTACCTTGTCCGCCCCGCCCCGCAGGATCGCCTGGACGACCTCGAGCGGCAGGTCGTCCGGGAAAGCGCAGATGTTCAGCGCCAGGACCACCTCGCCGCCCATCGCGTACACATCGCTCATCGCGTTGGCCGCGGCCACTGCCCCAAAGTCGTAGGGGTCATCGACGATGGGGGTGAAAAAGTCGAGCGTTTGGATGACTGCGACCTCCTCGGCAATCCGATAGACCGCCGCGTCGTCGCTGCCCTCCAGCCCGACGAGCAGTTGCGGGTAATCCTCGGGGCGAAACCGCTCGCGCAGCGGGCGCAGCACCTGCGCCAGGGCCGCAGGGCCCATCTTGGCCGCTCAACCGGCCGCCGACGCCATGCTCGTCAGCCGCACGCGTTCCCGTTCTTCCATCGAAGCCTCCTTGCAAGGCAGGGCACCCGGGTGGGGCGGGGACGCGGTCCCCGCCCCATTTTCGCACACCTTGTTCCCCCGGGCAAATTCCCCGGTCACCGCTTCATCCGGAGCCGGTAGGCATCCCCTTCGGCGATCACCTCCGCCCGCCAGCCCTCCCGCGCGGCTACCCGCAGGCAGTTTTCGCGCGCCGTCTCGGTGTCCACCAGCACTTCCACCTCGCCGTGCTGGACGCGCTGTAGCGCCTGCCGCGTGAGCAGCGCTGGCTGTGGGCAAGCCAGGCCCCGGGCATCCACGACGATGCTCATCGCTGCACCTCCGAGCTGCGCAGACGGGCCGTCAACCCCAGGATCAGACAGAAGGCCAGGCCGATTGCCACCGCGACCTGCCCGTAGATGGACGGACCCCCGACCTTCAGGAGACCGGTCTCCAGCCGCTGATCGGGAACGCCCGCCAGCGCAAAGTTATGAGCAAACCCCGCCCCCACGATCATCCCCAGGACAAAGATCGCCGCATCTCCATCCCCTTCGCCGGAAAGGAAGAGCTGACGCCCCGGGCATCCCCCGGCAAGCGCGAACGCCAGCCCCGCCAGCACCATCCCGGCAAAGTTCCAGAAATGGTTGCTGTGGGCCACCGGCTGGTCATAGAAGGAGAAGCGGACGTACGGCGTCCCGGTGGTCCAGGTAAGGATGAGGTTCGTGGCAAAAGCCGCAACCAAGAGCGCGACGACTCCTCCCAGAAGGTGGGTTTCCCCCATCAGGAAGAGGTCCCGTAGCGCGCCCATGGTACAGAAGCGGCTACGCTGGCCCAGGAAACCGACCACCAGGCCCACCACGAGCGAGACTGCGAGGGCCGCGTGGGCCGCTCCCGGACCCTTCGTGCTGGCAAAAATCGGCAGACCCTCGCCAAACACCGGCCGGAAGATCGCCAGGAGCAGCAGACCCACCATCAGGGCCGGCATCAGCCAGCCGATCACCGCAGGCTGCGGCCAGGCCCGCCCCAGCGAATAGCCTCCGCGCATCAGGAGCACGCCGATCCCTACGCCTGTGGCAAGCCCCGCCAATGCGAGCAGCGCGTTCAGGTCGCCGCCCGCCAGCCGCAGGAGCGCCCGCCACGGGCAGCCCAGGAACACCAGTGCCCCGATCATCGCGAACATGCCCAGCAGGAAGCGCGCGATCGGAGCCGACCCGGCCCGTGGGCGGAATTCACGGAAGAGCAGCGCCGCGATGGTCGACCCCAGCACAAAGCCGATGATCTCCGGTCGCAGGTACTGCGTAGCGGCGTTGCGGTGCAAGCCCAGCGCTCCCGCGATGTCCCGCTCGAAGCAGGCCACGCACACACCCATGTTCTTCGGGTTGCCCCAGTAGACGAGGAGCGCGGCCAGGACGCCGATGATCGCCCCCGAGACGATGGGTCCCCAGCGAGACGCGAAGAACCGTTTCACGGCTACCTCCTTCTGAACGTCCTGCTACGATGCCCGATACCGAACCGTTGCCTTGTCCTGACACCTCCTTTCTTGGCCCCGGAAACCGAAAACCACCGCCCCCCCGACTCGGGATGGCGGTGGCTCTGAGGGAGCACGGCATCGGGCACCCGCAGGCCCGCTTCACCCGGTCGGAGGCGCGCACAGGCCGGACCCGACGAGAGGCCGACCGGCCCTCGCGGGAACGGTTCATCTCTTCTCGTGACGGGTATCTCCTCGCACGTTCATCTGCTTGTCCCCGAGGCCGCGATCTGTGCGACCGCTTCGACCGCAGCCTCCACGTCTTCACGCGTATGGAACGGCCCGAGGCTGAAACGCACGGTTCCCGCAGGGAATGTTCCCAGCGCCCGATGGGCGGCCGGCGCGCAATGGAGCCCCGGCCGGCAAGCGATCTCGTACCGTTCGTCCAGCAGCTCGGCCACCTCCGAGCAGGAACGACCGGCGATATTGAACGAGACCACCGCCACCTGCTTTTCCGCCCGAGCCGTGCCGTAGACGACAACCCCGGGGATCCGGCGCAAGCCCTCCAGAAGCAACGCGGTCAGCGCTTCTTCCCGGGCGCGGATCTGCTCCACCCCCTGCTCCTGGAGAAAGCGCACCGCTGCTTCCAGGCCGGCCAGGCCGACGGCGTTCTGCGTCCCCGCCTCGAGCCTGTCCGGCAGGAAAACCGGCTGGAATTCCTCCTCTGAGCGGCTTCCCGTACCTCCGAAGACCAGGGGCCGGAAGCGCTCCAGTGGCACCCGTTCCCCGATGATGAGCCCCCCGGTCCCCGTCGGCCCCAGCAGCCCCTTGTGCCCGGCAAACGCCAGAAGGTCGATGCCCATTTCTTCCATCGCGATCGGTATCGCTCCGCCGGTCTGGGCGGCATCCACGAGCAGCAGCCGCCCCGTTCGGCGCACGATCTCTCCGACCTCGGCGACCGGCTGGAGGGTGCCACAGACGTTGGAGGCATGGTTCAAGACCACGAGCACGGTTTCCGGGCGGATCGCTTCCGCAACCAGGGCGGGGTTCAGTTCTCCCTGAGGGGATGCTGGCACGAGGGTCAAGTGAACGCCGGAGGCTTCCAGCGCGCGCAACGGACGCATCACCGAGTTGTGCTGCATAGGGCCGACGACAACGTGGTCGCCGGGTCGCAACAATCCCTGCAGCGCCAGATTGAGGGCAAAGGTCGCCCCCGGGGTCAGTACGACCCGCAGCGGATCCTCTACGCCGAACAGTTCCGCGATCGCTTCTCGGGCGCGATAGACCACCCGGCCGGCCTCGACGGACAGCCGGTGCCCGGAGCGCCCCGGGTTTGCCCCGATATCCCGCAAGAAAGAGGCCATCGCATCCAGCACCTGAGGCGGCTTGGGCCACGAGGTTGCGGCTTGATCCAGGTAGAGCACCGGTCCGCTCCTTTCTTCATCGCGCCACAAAAGAGGCCGCCGGCAGGCTTCCCTGCCGGCGGCCGGTTGTTTCCGCTGCTCAATCAGGGGCCTGTGCCCCAACCGGCGCTCCGGTGAGGAGGCCTGCATACGAAAAAGGCGGTCCCGCCAGGGTGCCGCCCGGCACCCACGGGTCCGCCTCAGGTTCGGCGCTTCTCGCTTCGCGGCCTTGGCATCACGGTCTCCAGCCTGCTATTCTCGCAGAAAATTGTACAATCACCACACCCAGTTTGTCAAGCGGCGCCGATGCTCTGCAGGAATCCCTCCGCCAGCGTCTCCACCTCCGGTGCGCCGGGTTGCTGCACCGCTTTTTCCGCGAGGTGCTGTACTTCTGGGATGCTCAGGCGGCTAAGGAGCGCCTTGATCGCTGGGATACGTTCCGGGGAAAGGCAGAAGCCGTCGACCCCCAGGCCCAGGAGCAAAGCAGCGACCGCCGGGTAGCCCGCACTTTCCCCGCACACTTCCAGCCGCTTGCCAGCGCTGTGCGCCGCATGGATCGCGTCCGAAATCAGACGCAGCACAGCAGGATGAAGCGGCCGGAACAAATGGGCTACGCGCAGGTTATGCCGGTCGCAGGCAAGCAGGTATTCGGTGAGGCGATCGACGTCCAGCAGGAGCAAGTCGACTTCCCCGACCAGCGCGCGGACGTTCAGTACGCCCAGCGGCGTCTGCAGGAGAAGCGCCGTGCGCACATCCTCTGCGTGGGCAACGCCTGCCTTCTGCAGGTCCTCTCGTGCCCGCCGCAACCACTCGAGCGCTGCGCGCAGCTCCGCGGAGGTCTCTACCATGGGGAAAACGATCAGAAGCGGGCGGCCTGCTCCAGCCCGAAGGATCGCCCGTAACTGCTCCCGAAAGGCAGAAAGGTAGGACAGCGAGAGCCGGATGCCCCGCAGGCCGAGCAGCGGATTGCGCGCCTCGGGCTCCGCGGGGAAAGGAAGGTCCTCTTCCAGGCCAGCAGATAGGGTGCAAAAACCTACCCGCCCCGGCGGCAACTGCTCCAGCAGTTGTCGGTACGCTGCCATCTGCTCCTCTTCGTCTGGCGGCGTACGGCGCCCGCGGAAGAGGAAATCGCTCCGCGCCAGGCCGACACCCTCCGCGCCCCCCGAGAAGGCTGTCAGCCATTCCTGTGGCTGTTCGAGGTCCGCGCGCACATCTACGCGCCAGCCATCGGCGGTCTGGGCCGGCAGGCTCACATCGTACGCGGGTTGCGCTGCGCGCAGGAGTTCCTGCCGCCTGCGGTACTCTGCAAGCGTTTCGCCGTCAGGCTCGACCTCCACGGTACCGGTGGTTCCATCCACCACCAGCGTCGTGCCGTTGTCAATCAGCTGCAGCGCGCTTTCGCTTACGCCGATGACCGCGGGAAGCTTCAGCCGGCGGGCCACGGTCGCGACCGGGCTCGTCGGCGTGCCGCGCGCCAGGCACAGGCCGAGCGGCGGCTGAGCGGCCAGCTGCAATGCCTCGGCGGGCCCGAGCATTGTGGCCACCAGGATCGTACCCCGGGCGACCGCAAAGGGCGCGGGCGGCGGGAGTTCAATCAGAGCAGCAAGGACCCGCTGCCCAACCTCGCGCAGATCCGCAACCCGCGCCTCCAGGTCCTCGTCCTGGATCGGAGCGAAGATCGCAAGGTAGTTCTGCACCGCTTCCTGCCAGGCCGCCTCCGCCGCCCGGCCGTTCTGGATCCAGGCACGCGCGCGGTCCACCAGGCCGGGATCCTCAAGGAGCAGGCTCTGCGCCTCGAGCAGGCGGTCGGCCTCGCGGCGCAGCACTGCATGCGCCGCGGCATGGAGCGCTTCCACCTCCTGCCGCGCCCGATCCAGGGCGCTCTCCAGGCGCTCCAGCTCCTGGGCAACAGGGCCAGCCTTCCGCGGGGGCACAGCGATCTCAGGGGGGCGATAGATCAGCGCCGGACCGATCGCGATTCCACGACTGACCCCAATGCCCTGCAGCACCCTCATCGCGACGCTCCTCCCTCCTGTGCACCTGCCGGCTTGCGACCACTCGCCAGGATCATCGAGCGCACGGGCGGTACCGCCCGGGCGACGGCCCAGAGGCCAGCCTTGAGCAGCGACTGTGGTATACGCGGGTGCGCAAGCCCTGCCCCTTCCCGCGCGGCCACGTACCGAACGGCAACCCGAACAAACCCTGCCGTCTCCAGGAGCCAACGGACTTCTTCCGCGGCGTACAACCGGTGGTGCACGGTGTACCGATCTTCCCCACGGAGGAGCATCCGGTGCCGAAACTCGTCCTTTCCTTCCAGGCTGCGCCAGGCCAGCAACCGCACGGCCAGCGCCAGGCGCGTACGCAGCGAACGCGCGTTCGGCGTGCTCAGCACCAGGAGTCCACCCGGCATGAGCACCCGTTGAATTTCCTGCAGGGCGGGAAGGGGAGAACCCGGCAGGTGCTCCATCACCTCGGAGAAAACGGCCGCATCAAAGGTGTCACTCGCATAGGGTAGCGGATCGAACTCCAGGTTACACCGCCGCACCTCGACCCCCAGGGCGTGCCAGAGTTCGGCCCGATGCTCCGGATGAAGATCGACCCCGTCCACCCGAAAGCCGGCGCGCACCAGCAGCTCTGTGAACTGGCCTGGGTTGCAACCGATCTCGAGCACACGGCTCCCTGGCGGCACAGTGAGCGCCTGAAGCAGGGCGATGTACCGGGTGCGGTGCAGGGCAAAGTATTCCGGCTTGCGTTCGGCCGAAAGGAGACGACCGTATTCCTCGACCAGCTCGCGGGCGTCCACGCTAACCTCTCGTCCTCGATGCGGCCGCGATCAGCCCATTCCCCAAAAGCGGCGGCCAGGGAATCCCCAAAGGCCACCGCAGCGGAAGCCACAGCAGCGGTTTCGCGCCGGCGCGCAGGCGCACCTTATGGAATCCGGCACCGAGCAAGACACGACGCAATTCCCAGGGGCTGTAGAGGTGGACGTGGGTCGGGTCGGCACGCCCGGACCACCGCTCTCCCTGGAAGAACCTTCGCACGTCCCAGCGGTTTACGGTGCTCAGGAGGAGACAGCCCCCGGGGCGGAGCACGCGGTAACACTCGCGCAGGAGGGACATCCCGTCCGGTATATGCTCGATCACATCGCCCAGCACAACGAGGTCAAAGCTCTCTGCCGCAAACGGCAGGCCGGCCTGCAGGTCCGCCTGGACGAACCTTGCCGCGCTTGCCCACCGGGAAGCCCGCTGCAACGCCACGAAGGAACGGTCCAGGCCGGTCACCCGGTGGCCGTGCGCGGCAAAGAAGCGGAGTCCCGGACCGGCGCCGCACCCGGCGTCCAGCACGTCCAGCGGCCGCTCCGGTCGTAAGCGGGCCAGGCGCATCAGGCGCCCGTACTCCCAGGCGATCTTGCGCTCCGACTTGCGCTCCTGTTGGGCAAAGTACGCTGCCTCATCCACGGCGGTATCCTCTGCCCCTTAGGGCGATCGCCTCCTCGTAGGCCGCGACCACCTGCTGCACCAGTCGTCCGCCATCGTAGCGCTCGCGTAACGTTTCCTCCCCGCCGGCCGCCAGGTGAGCACGCAGCTCGGGATCGCCGAGCAGCCGCAGCAAGGCCGAGGCCAGTGCGGTCGGGTCCCCACACGGCACGAGCAAGCCGTTCTCGCCGTCGTGCACGATCTCGTGGACCACCGGCACATCGCTCGCAACAATCGGCGCACCACAGGCCATCGCTTCCAGCAAGGGCAGCCCAAACCCCTCGTAGCGCGAGGGGAGAACGTAAACGTCGCACGCCCGCAGGAGGGCGATCTTTTCCTCTTCGGAAACCTGGCCCAGAAAGTGTAGCGCCTGGGCGACTCCCAGTGCCTGCGCCCGGGCCTCGAGCGCCGACAAGCCGGCCGGGTTATGGCTGACGACCACAAGCGTGGCTTCGGGGTACTGCTGCAGGACTGCAGGCATCGCCTCCAGCAACAGATCGGCTCCTTTGCGCCGCGTAAGTTGCCCGATAAAGAGAATGAGGGGCCGGGAAAAGTGTCGTTCGGGTGGACGTGGGGGCATAGCCCGGATCTCGTCCGTCTCGATCCAGAGCGGTACCACGCGGATGCGCTCCTTAGGCATCCCGAGCCGCTCCAGTTCACGTGCCTCGTGCTGGGAGCAGGCCAGAAAAAGGTCCGCACGGGCCAGCGGCCAGTGAAGGGCAAAGTTACGCAGGTCGTCCCTGACCCGGCCATCGCGACAGAGCCGCCGCACGAGCTGGCGCGCGGAGAAGATCGGACGGTCGTAGTGTGGAGGGCGCTCCAGCGGCGCTTCCCGGTCGTCCACAAGGTAAGGATCGTGGAACGGCCCCAGCCAGGTGTACACGATCGGCACACGCCACTGCCGCAGCAGTCGCACAGCAGGAAAAGCAAGGACGTTACGGGGGTGGAACAGGTGGGCCACATCCGGTACGATGTTCCGGGCCATCTCCCGGCGGAGTGCCCGGGCAGGCCAGAAGCGAGGGGGAACCCGATGCACCTGAATGCCGCCGATCTCCTCGTTGCGCTCGCACAGATGGGGCGAACAGGGGTCGTAGTAGCCGTAAGCCACAACCGAGTGACCGGAACGCACCAGGCGTTCGCCCAGCACGCGCTCCGGCCACTGACGGAAGGCGCGGGTGACCCCACCGAGGCCAAAGATCGCAACCTGCATGGCACTCCTCTCGCACTGCGGAAGCATTCTACCACAGAAGGAAAGCGGTTGCCAACCGCCGCCGCTGCGTGGTATAATGAGTCCGGGCGTTTTTGCGCCTTTCGAGGTGTGGCATGCGGCGCTGGTGGGACCTGCCCGAGGGATGGTTATCGCTGTTTCTCCTGCTGCTCATCCTGCTCACGGTGGCCGGTTGCATGCAGAATGCCCAGTGGGCCCCTTCGCTTCAGCAGGCTATGGGCGTGCTTACCTGGGCGGCTGTCGTGGGCCTTGCGGCCGGCTTTCTCCTCGCGCGGGTCCTTCGGCCACCACGGTTCGTGGCGCACCTTCTCGGACAGATCGCCGGTATCGCGTGGATCGTACACCTGAGCGGTTCGCTCCGCTCCGTGCGCGTGCCGGGCATGGCGCAGCCGGTCTCCTACCTCTCTCCCTTGCTGCAGGGCTGGAAGGACCTCGCGGCGGAGCTCCTGATCCGCACCGTGTGGCTTGCCCGCACCTTTATCCGGGGGAGCACCGGGGAAGACGCGGTACTCTTCGTCGTCGTCCTGGCGTGGGTGTTCTGGCAACTCGGTTTCCTGGGTGCTTGGTTCACGTTCCGCTCGCACCTGCCGTGGCTGGCTGTCGGCCTTCCCGGATTGGTGCTCGTGCTCAACCTCATCTACGGCCCCGGGGTTGCGGCGCGCTTCTTCGACTACTATGCTTTCCTCGCGCTCCTGTTCCTCTTCTACTACCTGTGGAAGCAACACGAATGGCGCTGGGCGCAGGCCGATGTCCGCTACCCGGGAGATCTGTCGCGCGCAGTGTTCTGGGCAGGGCTTTTCTTCAGTGCGCTGCTCGTGCTGGGAACAGCGCTGCTGCCGGCCGGCGCAGCCAGCCAGGAGTCGGCAAGCTTCTGGGATCGCATCATCCAGCCGTGGAAAGAGACCCGCGAGGCCTGGGAGCGGCTGTTCAGCGAAGTCGAGGGCACCGGCCGCGGAAGGTACCGGGAGTTTGCCCCGACCTTCGAACTGGGAGGTGCGCGCGAAGAGCCGGACGGCACAGCGTTCGAAGTGTATGCGCCGACAGCGGAGTACCTGCGGGCGATCACCTTCGACCAGTACGACGGCCGCGGGTGGACAGACACTGCCGAAAACGGCGCCGTGTGGCACCTGCCTGCGCACGAGGCGCTGCCGATCACGGCGCTGAAGCGGGACCCGGTCGCGCAGCGGATCGTCCCGCGCCTCCAGGGCGGGAATATGGTATTTGCATATGCCGAGCCGGTGAGCCTGACACTGCCGACCGTAGTGGAATTGGGGACGACAGTGGAGCAGGCCGGGTTCTGGGACATCGTCTCGCTTCGCTCCCGCACCTCTCTCAACGAGGGAAAACCGTACGAAGTCGTCTCGCTCGTCGCGACGGTGGACAAGGAATCGCTCCGCCGCGCCGGCCAGGAATATCCGGCGTGGGTACGCGAGCGCTACCTGCAGCTGCCGGATACGCTCCCGGAGCGTGTGCGTGCGCTTGCGGATACGATCGTGGCCGCGACCGTCAGGCGCACCGCTCGCCTCCCCCAGGGCGTGCAGGTCACGGAGGTTGCCCGCGGGACATCGGACGAGCGCGACTTGCACATCCGCCTGGCCGGGGGTGAGGAGATCGTCCTTCGTTTGAAGGGAGAGCAGCTCGTCGAGCTTGCGCCGCCCGGGTCGCTTGTATCTTCAGGGTTGATCAGTCCCTACGACGCGGCGGAGGCGATCCAGGACTACCTCCGCACCCATTATGTCTATCGCACGGACATCGCGCCCCCTCCTGCGGGCACGGACGCGGTGGACTATTTTCTGTTCGAGAGCCGCACCGGCTACTGCGACTATTTTGCCTCGGCGATGGTGGTGCTGCTGCGCGCCGAGGGAATTCCGGCGCGCCTGGCACGCGGTTACGCGGCCGGGAAGTACGATGCGCAGAAGTACGCCTACGTGGTGCCGCTTGCAGCCGCCCATTCGTGGGTCGAGGTCTATTTCCCCGGCTACGGCTGGCAGCGGTTCGAACCGACCCCGGCGGCCTATACCTCGCTTCCATACCGCCCGGAGCGGCCTCTTGCTCCAGGCCCTGTCGCACGGCGTACGCCCGGGCCGGACGTGGCGCGCGAGGAACGCGACCCCTTTGCCGACCTGGAGGAGGTCCAGGTGCCCAAGGGCGGGGTCTATGAGCCTGGCGCCGGCAACGTGCGGAACCGCGTAGCGGTGCTGGTCCCCGCCGGGATCGCGGTCTTGCTGTTGTGCGGGCTGGCGGCGCTGAACGTATGGAGCAACCGCGGCCTGCGTGGTCTGAGCCCGGTCGCGACGGTGTACGAACGGATGTGCCGCTGGGCACAGCTCGCCCGGCTCTACCCGGAGGGACAGCCCACGCCTTACGAAGCCGCGTGGAAGATCGCGGAGGCGTTGCCCGAAGAGCGGCCGGCCGTGGCACAGATCGTGACGACGTATGTGAAGGAACGTTTTGGGCGGCACCGACCCCATGGTGAGGAGGTACTCGAAGTGCGACGCGCCTGGGCTCGTCTCCGGTGGGGGCTGTGGGGACATATCCTGCAACGGTTTCGGCCCAGGCAACATCCTGGAGTGGAGGAGGTCCAGGGATGAAGGACACAACCCCGTTGGATGGGAATCTGCTGAAGGACGTCCCGCTGCCCCGCCCGCTCAAGGAAATCCTTGTGGAAACCGACCGGAAGGTCGCAAGCGGGGAACTGGGCGCGTACACCGCACTGCCGACAGGTTTCCGGGAGCTCGACGACATCATCGGCGGTGGGTTTAAGCAGGGCGAGCTCATCTTGCTGGGAGGCGCACAGGGGCTGGGGAAGACGATCTGGGCGCTCCAGGTAGCACGGAACATCGCGGCCTACACGCCTGCCATTGTGGTGTACCTCTCCTACGAGCACGACGAAGAGCACATGATGTGCCGCCTGCTTGCCATGGAGAGCATCGACCCCACAGTGGACGGCCTGCAGCGCGGTCTGCGGTTGCGGGACCTGAACCGCGCCATTGTGGCGTACCGCCAGAAGAACCCGAAGGCCGGTTTCTTCGACGTCCTTCGCTCGCTTCCCCAGGCCTCGCAGTGCTTCGAGAAGATGCAGCTGTACCTGAACAAACTCTACCTCCTGAAGGCGAGCCCGCAGAAGACCACGTTGCCAGTGGTGCAGGCAATGGTGCAGCACCTTCAACAGCAGCACCAGGGGGTTCCGATGCTCCTGGTCGTGGACTATTTGCAGAAGATCCCCCTTCCTTACCTGACGGAAAACGAGGCAGAAAAGGTCACGATCGTCGTGGAGGGGTTGAAGAACATCGCCCTGGCACACGGCATCTCGGTACTCTCCATCGTGGCGGCCGACCGGGAAGGGCTGAAAGCGCCCCGGCTGCACCTTCGCCACCTGCGCGGCAGTTCCGCACTCGATTACGAGTGCGACATCGCGATTATTATGAACCAGAAGTGGAAGATCCTTTCCAAGAAGCACATCACCTTCAACATCCAGCAGGCGGAAAAGTGGAAGAGCTGGGTGGTTTTCAGCATCGAGAAGAACCGTTCGGGCCGGGCGGAGGTAGATCTGGAGTTCGAGCTCCGTTCCGAGTATTTCTGCTTCAACCCGCACGGCGGCCTGGTCGAGCAGACGTTGATCGACGAGAAGGTTATCGCGGAGTAGCGGTTGCCTCACAGGAAAATGGGCGGCCCGGCGAGTGCCGGGCCGCCTGCCTGTCTACACGGCCTGGGCTTCGTTGGCAACTTTCCAGCGCAGGTAGGCCTCGATAAAGTCGTCCAGATCTCCATCCAGCACGGCTTCGGTGTTGCTCGTCTCGTACCCCGTGCGAAGGTCCTTGACCAGCCGATAGGGGTGAAGCACGTAGGAGCGGATCTGGTTTCCCCAGCCCGCTGACACGTGCTCGCCCTTCAGGCGCGCCCGTTCTTCCTCTTGTTTGCGCTTCTCGAGTTCGTAGAGGCGGGAGCGGAGCACCTTCAGCGCGATCTCCTTGTTGCGCAGCTGCGAGCGCTCGTTCTGGCAGGAGGCCACGATCCCGGTCGGTATGTGGGTGATACGCACGGCACTGTCCGTGGTATTCACGCTCTGCCCCCCGTGCCCTGTGGAGCGGAACACCTCGATGCGCAGGTCCTCCGGGTTGATCTCCACCTCGATCGAATCGTCCAGCGCCGGGACCACCTCGACCAGGGCAAAAGAGGTGTGACGGCGGTGGGCCGCGTCGAAGGGCGAAAGGCGCACGAGGCGATGGACGCCGGCCTCGGCACGGGCATAGCCATAGGCGTACTCGCCACGGATCTCGATCGTCGCGGTCTTGATCCCTGCCTCTTCGCCCGGGAGGATCTCCAGGATGTCCGTCTCGAACCCGCGCCTCTCCGCCCAGCGCAGGTACATCCGCAGGAGCATCTCCGCCCAGTCCTGCGCCTCGGTCCCACCCGCGCCCGCGTGGATGGAAAGCAGAGCATCGTGGTCATCGTACTCGCCGCTCAGCATCAGGCGGAGCTCTTCCCGCTCGACCTCTTTCTGCAAGCGACGGGTCTCTGCTTCCACCTCCGCGATCATCGCCTCATCGTCTTCGGCGCGCGCGAGCTCGTAGAGCCCTTCCAGTTCCTCCACCTGGCGGACGAGCGATTGCTGGCGCTCGATCTCCTCGCGCAGGCGGGTCAACCGGCGCATGGTTTCCTGTGCACGGACGGGGTCGTCCCAGAACCCGGGCTGGAGGGAACTCTCTTCCAGACGTGCTGCTTCTTCCTGCTTGCGGGGCAGGTCAAAGGTGCCTCCCGAGGGCCGAAATGCGCTCGTGCAGATCCTGCAAAAGGGTTGCGGTTTCCGTCATCCATTCCTCCTGTACGTCGAAGGTCGTGGTCTAAAGGTTGCGCAGCACATAGGGCCCGGACTCCTCCAGCATGGCGAGGATCCGTGCCACGACCATCTCCACGGCGATCGTATTGAAGCCGCCTTCGGGAATGATCACGTCGGCGTAGCGCTTGCTCGGCTCGACGAACTCCAGGTGCATCGGGCGCACCGTTTCCAGGTACTGGCGGATAACCGACTCCATCGTCCGTCCCCGTTCGGCGATGTCCCGCTGGAGGCGCCGGATGAAGCGGATGTCCGCGTCGGTATCCACAAAGATCTTGACATCCATCATATCGCGCAGCGTCTTGTCCGCAAAGATCAGGATCCCCTCGACCAGGATCACACGGTGCGGGTAGACGGTGCGCGTTTCGGGGCGCCGGGTGTGGGTGGTAAAGTCGTAAATCGGCACCTCGGCCGGCTGGCCGGCGCAGAGTTGCCGCAAGTGCTGCACGAGGAGCTCGTTTTCGAGCGAATCCGGATGGTCAAAGTTCACCCGCGCCCGCTCTTCCAGCGGCAGGTGGGAAAGGTCCCGGTAATAGGAATCGTGCTGGATGTAGGCAATGCGGTCGGGACCGACGCGCTCCAGGATTGCCCGGGAAACGGTCGTCTTCCCTGATCCGGTTCCGCCTGCCACACCGACGATGATCGGTTTCACCGTGTCCCTCCGAAGGCCGATGCTTCTAATGGATTTTACCATAACTGAAGAGAGCAGGCAACTTGCCTTGCTAGAGCGGACACTCCATGCTATACTCTCCCGCGCAGCACGATGGTGTGTAGCGTCCGCTCTCAAGGCGGAGAGCACAAGCGAGGAGGAGCAATGAAGAGCGAGGAGTTGATCCGGCTGGAAGAGACGTATGGAGCCCACAATTACAAGCCGCTCGACGTGGTCATCTCCCGTGCGCAGGGAGTGTGGATGTGGGATGTCGACGGGAACCGCTACCTCGATTGCCTGAGCGCCTATTCGGCGGTCAACCAGGGCCATTGCCATCCACGCATCCTGCGTGCGCTCGTGGAGCAGGCCGGCCGGGTGACCCTGACCTCCCGGGCCTTTCGCAACGACCAGCTTCCTCTGCTCGAGCAGGAACTGTGCGAGCTCACCGGTTACGAGATGACGCTTCTGATGAACTCCGGCGCCGAGGCCGTGGAGACGGCGATCAAGGCGGCGCGAAAGTGGGGATACACGGTCAAGGGCGTGGCACGGGACCGGGCAGAGATCGTCGTCTGTGCGGGGAACTTTCACGGGCGGACCACGACCATCGTCAGTTTCTCCACCGAGCCCCAGTACCGTGACGGTTTCGGCCCCTTCACCCCGGGCTTTCGCATCATCCCGTACGGCGACGCCCAGGCGCTCGAGGAGGCCATCACGGAGGATACGGTTGCCTTCCTGGTAGAGCCGATCCAGGGCGAAGGGGGAGTGATCGTCCCCCCGGCGGGCTACCTGAAAGCAGTGCGGGAGATCTGTTCCCGCCACCGGGTGCTTCTCATGGCGGATGAAATCCAGACCGGGTTGGGGCGCACGGGGCGGCTCTTCGCCTGCGACTGGGAAGGAGTACGCCCGGACGTGCTGATCATCGGCAAGGCGCTCTCCGGCGGCTTTTATCCTGTTTCCGCGGTGCTGGCTTCGCGGGAGGTGCTGGGCGTCTTCCGCCCTGGCGACCACGGGTCCACGTTCGGAGGGAACCCGCTTGCGTGCGCGGTTGCGCGCGAGGCACTGCGGGTCATCGTGGAAGAGGACCTCCCTGCCCGGGCGGACCGGCTGGGCCAGTACTTCCTGGGACGGCTTTCGCGCATCGAAAGCGAGCATATCCGCGAAGTACGGGGCCGGGGGCTGCTCCTCGGCGTAGAACTGAGGCAGGAAGCGGGCGGAGCCCGTCGCTTCTGCGAAGCGCTGCGGGAAAAGGGGCTGCTCTGTAAGGAAACCCACGAGCACGTCATCCGGTTCGCTCCTCCGCTCGTGATCACCGAGGAAGAGATCGACTGGGCGATGGAGCGGATCGAGCCTGTGCTGACAGGGCCGTAGGCCCCGCGTTCCGGGAGGGAGCGATGCAAGGGGCGATCCGCATCGGTTGTGCCGGCTGGGCCATCCCAAAGGCGTATGCAGCGGCTTTCCCGGGCGAAGGGAGCCACCTTGCGCGCTATGCCCGCCAGCTGGACGCGGTCGAGATCAACTCCTCGTTTTACCGCTCGCACCGGCGCGAGACGTACACCCGCTGGGCAGAGGAGGTCCCGGAGGGTTTTTCTTTTGCGGTCAAACTGCCCAGGGCGGTAACCCACGTCGCGCGGCTTGTAGCGTTCGAGGAAGCCATGCAAGGGTTCCTTTGCGAGGTGGCCGGCCTAGGGCCGAAGCTTGGGGTGCTCCTCGTCCAGCTGCCCCCGAGCCTGGCCTTCGACCCGGAGAAAGCCTCCGTCTTTTTCGCGTGGTTACGTGCCCGGCACGAGGGCGGGGTGGCCTGCGAGCCCCGACACCCGAGCTGGTTCGGCACAGAGGCCCAGGAAGTATTTGTTCGCTACCGGATAGCGCGGGTGGCAGCGGATCCGGTCCCTGAGGGATGCTCTGGGGACCCCGGAGGATGGCCCGGGCTGGTCTATTTCCGCTTGCACGGTTCGCCGCAGGTCTACCGTTCCGCCTATGAGCCGGCCTTTCTGGAGGAACTGGCAGGAAGGCTGCGTGCCTATGTCGCGGCCGGAGCTGAAGTCTGGTGCATCTTCGACAACACGGCGGCCGGTGCTGCGACCGGGAACGCGCTCTTCCTGAGGGGGCGCTGTTAGGAACAAGTAACACGGGAAGGAAAGCGATGCGGGAGGGGGAGGGAGCAATCGCTTGGTTCCCCACACAGGCACAGGCGATCCGCAGCGTGCAGCTGGGCAGCGGCTGGATTCAGGCCGGATGCGGACAGCCGGCCATCTTCCCATCGCCGAGGGCACCTCCAGCCGGCTGCCCTATGGCCCCCGCCATAACTACGGTCGGGTTTCCCAAAGGCGCGGAGCACGCCAGTTGCCAGTGAGCGCCTCTGGGAGTGCTCCTACTGGAATGAACGTCGCACACATCGGGGGCGAGTGAGGGTGCCTTGCGGTCAACGGCCCAGGGACCGATCCCGCCACAATAGGACGGACGCGGGCATACGACCGCCTGTGGGAGCTAGGGGATGAGAGCCGCACCTAGACGCAGGGAGATATGGATCGGAAAGGAGAGTTAGAGATGGGCTACGACCCCAAGAAACACCACCGGCGCAGCATCCGCCTGAAAGGATACGATTATACGCAGCCAGGAGGATACTTCGTCACCATGTGCACCCAGGATCGGCAGCCGCTATTCGGCGAGATCGTAGACGGCGAAATGCGGCTGAGCGAATATGGAGAGATCGTACGGGAGGAATGGTTTCGGTCGGCGGAGATACGGCGCGAAGTCCGGCTGCAGCCCGAGGAATTCGTGGTCATGCCCGACCACATCCACGGCATCGTCTGGATCGTGGACGGCGAGGAGGCAAGCGCAGGCCGCCTTGCTGGGGCGCTCGCTGGCCTGGGCGAGCCAGGTGCGCCCGGGTCTGCAAGTGGGCCAGCCATTAGCCCCGTTGGAACATCTACCCCGCGGAGCGACCCGGCCGTTG
>JBDOIE010000032.1:0-3765 GCA_041082245.1 Chloroflexia bacterium | reverse complement strand
ATGCGGTTCGGGCAAGAGTTTGCAGGCATTGCCGTGGTGTCGCTCGTGAGCATCGCACTGTTCCTGCTCGTTGCCGGCCTGGAGCGGGTGGCTCTCCCCTGGTACTTTGCACCACGCGAGCGGTAATCCGCATGGGCAGGTAGCATCGGTCGCGGAAACAGGAGGTGTACGATGTCTCATCGGATTCGCTTCAGCATCTTGATCCTGATCGCTATGGCGTTGGCCGCCTGCGGCCCTTCGGGCTTGACAGCGCCCCCCCAAGCGACAGCGGCTCCACCGCCTCCAGTACCCACCGCGACCCCCACCCCCGCTCCCATCCGGGTGACCCTTTCCCTGGACTGGGTCCCCAACACGAACCATTCTGGATTTTATGTCGCGCAGGACAAGGGATACTACGCAGAAGAAGGGCTGGAGGTCGATATCCAGGTCCCGGCGGACCCTGCGGCGGCGCTCCGGCAGGTGGCAACCGGGCACACGGAGTTCGGTGTCTCCTTTCAGGAGGAGGTAACAGTGGCCCGCGCGAACGACATCCCGGTGGTCAGCCTCGCGGCGATCATCCAGCACAACACCTCCGCGTTCGCAGCGCTCAAGGAATCGGGCATCACGCGGCCCAAGGACTTTGAAGGAAAGAAGTACGGTTCCTACGGGCTGCCGCTCGAGCCGCCGGTGATCGAGGGTCTGATGCGGTGCGACGGCGGAGACTTTTCCCTCACCGAATTTGTCGACGTTGGGTTCGACGCCTTTCCCGCCCTCGTGAACAAGCAGGTCGACTACATCTGGATCTTCCTGGCCTGGGACGGCATCCAGGCCGAGATCAAGGGGATCGAGTTGAACACCATCCCGCTCTACGGAAGCTGCATCCCCGACTACTACACGCCGGTGATCATCGCTGGCGAGACGACGATCGCCGAGCGCCCGGATGTGGTGCGCCGGTTCATGTCGGCAACCGCGCGCGGCTACGAGTACGCGATCGCGCACCCGGAGGAGGCCGCGGAGATCCTGCTCCGCTACGCCCCCGAAAACGACCCCGAGCTGGTGCGTCGCAGCCAGGCCTGGCTGAGCCCACGCTACCAGGCGGACGCACCACAATGGGGCTGGCAAAAAGCGGAAGTGTGGCAGGCATTCGCGGACTGGCTCTACTCGAACGGACTGCTTCCGAAAGCGATCGATCCGATGGCCGCGTTCACGAACGAGTTCCTGCCTCCGCGCTGAAAGCAGTCGGTTGGCGAGAGGCCGGTTGACCGGTCTCTCGCGAACGGAGCATCCGGGTGGAACCTCCAAGACTCGAACTCCAAGGAATCCGCAAGGCCTTCTGGGGACGCTGGGGATACCTTCCCACGCTGGAGCGGATCGACCTCGTGGCCTACCCGGGAGAATTCGTCTCGATCGTCGGGCCCAGCGGCTGCGGCAAGAGCACCCTGTTCAACATCATTTGCGGCCTCGAGCGCGCGGATGAAGGGCGCGTACTGCTGGACGGCCAGGATGTGACCGGCCGGGTGGGCCTGTTCGGGTATATGCCGCAGCGGGATCTGCTCCTCCCATGGCGCAACGTCCTGGATAACGTCGTGCTCGGGCCGGAGATCGTGGGCGCATCCCGCAAAGAGGCTGAAAGAGAAGCGCGAGAGCTGCTCCCGCTGTTCGGCCTGCAGGGCTTTGAGAAGAACTTTCCCTCAACCTTGTCCGGAGGGATGCGGCAGCGCGCTGCCCTGCTGCGAACCTTCCTCTGCCACCGAGATGTGCTCTTGCTCGACGAGCCGTTCGGCGCACTCGACGCGCTGACGCGTGCCGAGATGCAGGGCTGGCTTCTGGACGTTTGGGAGCGCTTCCGCCACACGATCCTCTTCGTGACGCACGACGTGGAGGAGGCGGTATTCCTGTCGGACCGCGTCTATGTCCTCACCGCCCGGCCTGCGCGCATCGCTTTGGAGCTTCCCATCGGTCTGTCGCGGCCACGACGTCGAGACATCGTGACCAGCCCGGCTTTCATCGCCTTGAAGCGACGGCTGCTCGCGGCTTTCCCACAGGTGTGGTAAAATGCAAGCGGGTAGACGGTGCTCTTACGCGCCTTGCAAGGGGAAACCATGAGGGAAGCACGCGGGGGGCTCGAAGAACTCGAACGTCGCCTGGCTTCGTACGAGAACTTTAAGCGGGTGCTGCAGCAATATCTGGAGCGGCTCCTCGCTTCGGACCAGGATACGCTCGCGCTGGTCGCCGAGATGCTCGAGACGGTCAAGGCGATCTCGGGCGAACGGATTGCGGCAGAACCCCCTGCCGACATCCAGCGGATTCTGGCCTTGCGCGAAGAAGCGCTGCTCGCCTACGGCGGGGTCGCCCATGTCCAGGATGTGCCGGCGCCCGAACCGCTGAAGGGTGGGACGGTCAAGATCGACGACCCCCGTGTGTACGGGCTTTCCCTGCTCTGCACGTGGCTGGACTGCATCGTTTCCAACCCGGAGCAGAGCCTGGACAGCCTGCGTAAGGTCTTCCTGCGCGCCACGGACCCCTGGGGCATCGAACTGAGTCGCACCTTTTCTGTCGACGTCGGCCGGATGGAACCGATCGCGGATGCAGACGCATGGCTCGGGACGCTGCTCGGAGATGCAGACCGGGTAGCGCTTGCGCGTGTGACGAACATCGCCCAGCTCCTTGGGCTCGAACCCGTCAGGCCGCTTGCCTCCGTCCCCGTGCGTGTGTGGCAGCACCTGTTGCGCACGCGTCCGGCCTACGACCTGACGCCCCAGGTTGCGGGTCCCTTCCTGCCGCGGCATGCCCGTGTGGTCGCGGTACGCCGGGACGCTTCTCCACAGAAAGATGGGGGATGCTGCTACGTGCTTGGGCGCACCTTGAGCACCGAGCCTTCCACACTGAAACCAACGTCGCTGGAGAAACTGGCCCAGGAGCTGGGGTGCAGCCTGGCGACCCCGGTGCGCATCGAGCTGATCGAACGTGGGGAACAGCTCGTGGGCTACGAACGACCGCTCTACCAAGCGACGCTGCCGCTGGGGGATCTCCGTCGTGCCCTTTTCCTTCTGATGAGCCACCCACCGGACATCCTGCTGCACGACGTGACGCCTGCCTTGACACCTTACGGACGCCTGCTGCGCGTGGCCTCGTCCTTAGAACCGGAGCGACGCGTGCGCCTGGTGCGGGTTGCGGTACCGCCAGAAGACGAATGGCCCAGCCGTCACGGCTGGCAGCGCATCTACACCTTCTCGGATCTGGGCCGGATCGGCGTCCCCACGGCTCCTCCGGGATCGTTCCTCCAGATCCTCATACGCAATGCGGGCGCGACGGACGCGCAGCTCTACTTCCACGGGTGGGGAGGGCAGCGCCTCTCCATACGCCTGACCACGGAAAGCCTGCAGCGCGCCGCCCAGACGGGATCGTTGATCCTGGTCGGCTGCGACGAGGGGACCGGTCTGGAAGCGCTTGCGTGCCTGCAGGGATTGATCGGGCCGGCCGCTCAGGAGATCGAGCCGGTTGTTAGCCGTCTGGAGTGCCAGGTCCGGTGGCGTCCCCAACAGGGGCCGGAGCTGTTTCAAGAGGATTGAAAAAGGAGTAGACCAGCCAGGAGAGGTAGGCGATCCACCAGTTCCCTTCCTCGTCGGTGAGGTCGCCTTCTTTCCATACAAAGATCGAGGCGACGTACGGCCCGCTTGGGCCGTAGACAATTCCCGCATCGGCTTTCATGTCCGGAATCCACCCGCTCTTGTGGGCAACTTTTACCTCCGGGGGAATCCCGGCCACGAGCCGATCCCGGTCGGC
>JBDOIE010000008.1:0-27978 GCA_041082245.1 Chloroflexia bacterium | reverse complement strand
TACATGTGGGCGACGCAGTTTGCTGCGCAGGCGTCCTGGATGCATGCGGCTTGACGTGCCTCCCGCGTCTCGGAACGAACAGAGGCTACCGTTCCGAGCAAGAGGCTCCCCATCAGAACGACGACGATAGCTTGAATTGCCCTGCGGTGTCCCACTGGAATGCCCTCCTGAGGCTCTGCGCCGCGACGGCACGCGCATTTTCAGGGCCGAGCGGTATTGCCGGCCGGCCATTCGGTCCAGGCGCCAGGGGAAACTACCGGAAGCACGGCAATAGGCTTTTCCTTTGCTGCTTGATGCCCCCTGTTCCTCACGCGCCCGCTTCGGCTACCACGGCAATACGGTCACACCAAGAGGTTTATTGCACCTGTGCGGCAAAGACCGTGTGACACATACCCATACGGTGTCGCCGTGTCGCATGTTGCGAGGAATGCCGCTCGGCGGTTCTGCGCGGCAACCTTCTGTTGCACCGCAGGGCCGGCCCCTGCGTCGCCTTCCATTACCGGGGATATGCTTCTGTTCCCGCGCCCGATCCCGGAGGAAAACCAACGTGCGGCCGGTTATTCAAATGATAAGATGCTCGCATCCGATTGTCAAGTTGCCGATCCGGATGGCTGGACACGGGTCAGGACAGAGGATCCCTGCCTCGACCCCGGCCTACCCCCAGCTCCGTTTCTTCTTCGGCTTGCCGCTCGGGAGCGGAGAGAGGGATGGACGATCGGGGCAGACGGAAGCCGTCTGCCCCCTCTTTCCTGTGCCTCCTCCGGCGGGCGGCGGTGAAGACGCACAGAAAGGCGGTGGGGGAAGGGCGATGGGCGAGGTGGTGACGCCGTGTTCCAACCGATGTCCCGGCCTCAGGCCGATCGGGGCCGCGCGCGACGACGTGCCAGGCTCGGGGGAAAGAGGCCATATCTTGTGGTTACAGTGCAGCGCGCAACTAGCGGTTGGATGCCCTCTTGACAGCCCTGTGGGGGGCCGCTATAATATTTCGCGGAACCGATAAAGGTACCCCGTCTGGCCTCGCCATCGTACCAGGGGTGCAAAGCCAGCGGTCCGCGTGGTGCGTCCGGACGACCGGGCTGCCGAAGTTCCAGATGGCCCGGTCGTCCGTGCTTTTTACTACCTGGGTTAGGAGTTCGATCGGCCTCGCGGTAAATACGGTTCGGAAAGGAGATTCCGGGGCGGTTCCGATTCACAGCAACGGTTCGCAAGGTTGGGCACCGGCTGTCCGTGCCCGCAAGCGCAAGAAAGGAGGAACACCATGGGCTGGGGCAAGCGCGTGATGGTCTGGATGCTGGCGCTCTGGCTGTGCCTGACGATCGTGGTGCAGGGGATCGGCTGGGGGCCCGGCGTGCCGCCTTAATGGCAGCCGGCCTCCGGCCACTAGCACACGAAAGGAGGAACACCATGGGCTGGGGCAAGCGCGTGATGGTCTGGATGCTGGCGCTCTGGCTGTGCCTGACGATCGTGGTGCAGGGGATCGGCTGGGGGCCCGGCGTGCCGCCCTAATGGCGGCCGGCCCCCAGTTGACGAAAAGTGCTTTCCGGGGTAGACTGTAGGAGGAACGCCATGGGCTGGGGCAAGCGCGTGATGGTCTGGATGCTGGCGCTGTGGCTGTGCCTGACGATTGTGGTGCAGGGGATCGGCTGGGGGCCCGGCGTGCCACCCTAAGCGGCACAAAGCGGCTAGCCGGGGCAGGCCAGTAGCCACAGTCTTCAGATAGCGATCGGGCCAGGGGAAGAGCTACCGGTGCGGTACCGGTTACGCCTGCGGCCGAATCAGCGCCGGCTGCGGGAGGCGTTGTAGCCAACACGGAAGGGCCGGATGACATCGCACCTTACGTCTGGAGGCCTGCATGAAAAGCCTGCGACCGGCGGTTCGTCTCTACATCGCGGTTACCGTGGCATTAGCGCTTGCCCTGCTGGCCTGGCAATGGAGCCGTCAGCCGCTGCGTTTGGATACACCGGCGCGCTATATCCCCTGGTTGTGCGGTGTTCTTCTGGTCGCCGTAGCTTCGGCGCGGCCGATTCCGTTGCCCCGTAGCGCGCACGTTTCCCTGGGCACGGTTTTCGGCCTTTCCGCGATGTGCCTCTTCGATACCACGTTCGGGTGCATCCTCTTCCTGGTCGGGTTACTCGGCGGTTACCTCTACAGCCAGTACCGATACCGGCTCTGGAAATGGTACCAGATCGTCTTTAACGTCGCGGCCCAGACGCTGGCGCTGGACATCGGGGCCGAAGTATACCTTCTCATCCACCGGGGTGACGTGAACCCGGTTGCTTCCTGGGGGAACGTCCTCGCATTTCTGCTGGGCGGGGCGGTGTTTGTTGCGCTGAACGCGGTGCTCGTGGCGGGGGTCATCGGACTGAGCGAGCGTATCCGCCCCTGGGAGGTCATGCTCCTCAACTACCACGGTTCGCTGATCCAGTTTGTCTCCCATGTGCCACTGAGCGGGATCGTGGTCATCCTTTACCAGGATCGTCCCTGGGCGGTGTTGCTCGTGCTTCTTCCGCTGGTGGCTATCTACCTCTCCTATGCGAACGCGGCACGGCTGACCGAGGCCTCGCGAAACACGCTTCAGCTGCTGGCCAACCTGGTGGACGCGCGCGACCCGTACACGGCCAAGCATTCCCGGCGGGTCGCGCAGTATGCACTGATCATCGCCCGGCAGATGCAGCTCCCGCTTCCCCAGCAGGAGACGCTGTGGGTTGCGGCGACGATCCACGATCTGGGGAAACTGGCCATTCCGGAGTCCCTCCTGCAGAAGGCCGGCCAGCTCGACGCCCAGGAGTGGGAGCAGATGCGCTTGCACCCGTCTACCGGGGCGAGCCTGGTCGGGGGCTTGCCTATCCTGCAGGAAGCCCAGGAGATTATGTCCTGCCATCACGAGCACTATGACGGTACGGGGTATCCGGATGGGAAGGCTGGGGAAGAGATCCCCCTTGCGGCACGGATCCTGGCCGTGGCCGATGCGCTGGATGCGATGACTTCGGAGCGCCCTTACCGTGGCCCGCGGAGCCTGGTGGAGGCGTTCGAGGAAATCCGCGCCTGTGCCGGGACACAGTTCGACCCACGCGTGGTCGAGGCGGTTCTTGCGGCACGGCCGCTGCTGGAGGAGGTACTCCTTTCCGAGCGAAAGGAAAACCACAACTCCCGGCGTTTGCCCGAGCCGATCCTGGGGGTGCCGGTCCCGTCACGGCGGAAGGGAAACCAGCAGCATGCCTGCAACTAGCCCGGCCTACACGACGGTGACCGGGCGGTAGACACCGAACACCTTGCGGAAGACATCGCAGATCTCGCCCAGCGTAGCATAGGCGCGGACCGCTTCGAGGATGTAGGGCATCAGGTTCTCCGTGCCCCGGGCGGCGCGTTCCAGCGCGGCCAACGTTTCCCCGACGCGAACGTTGTCCCGCTCCCGGCGCACACGGTTCAACCGCTCCAGGTGGCGACGCTCGCTTTCCTCGTCCACGCGCAGGAGGGGGATCTCGAGCTTTTCCTCCATCACGTACTCGTTGACCCCGACGATGATGCGCTCCTTTTTCTCGATCTCCTGCTGGTAACGGTAGGCGCTATCGGCGATCTCCTGCTGGAAAAAGCCCTTCCGGATCCCCTCGATAACGCCGCCGATCTCTTCGATGCGCCGGAAGTAGTCGTAGCAGCCTTCCTCCATGCGGCGTGTCAGCCACTCCACGTAGTAGCTCCCCGCAAGCGGGTCGATCGTGTGGGTGACCCCGCTTTCGTGGGCAATGATCTGCTGGGTACGGAGGGCGATGGTCACCGCTTTCTCGGAAGGAAGGGCCCAGGCTTCGTCGAGCGAGTTCGTGTGCAGGGATTGAGTGCCGCCCAGGACGGCCGCCAGCGCCTGGATGGCGACCCGGACGATGTTGTTTTCGG
This sequence comes from Chloroflexia bacterium, assembly GCA_041082245.1. Taxonomy (GTDB): domain Bacteria; phylum Chloroflexota; class Chloroflexia; order DTKN01; family DTKN01; genus DAOTVY01. The sequence continues at coordinate 24,087 of JBDOIE010000008.1, read as the reverse complement.
GCTGCTGTGCTGTGAGGGTACAGCCGGCGGTCTGGGTGTGGAAGCGAAGCCGCCAGGAGCGCGGGTCCTTCGCTCCGCGCTTGCGCATTTCCCGCGCCCAGATGCGCCGCGCGGCGCGATACTTGGCGATTTCTTCGAAAAAGTCGTTGTGGGCGTTGAAGAAGAAGGACAGCCGCGGGGCAAAGTCGTCGATCCGGAGGCCGCGATCCAGCGCTGCTTCCACGTAGGTGAGGCCGTCCGCCAGGGTGAAGGCGAGTTCCTGCACCGCGGTCGCCCCCGCTTCGCGGATGTGGTAGCCGGAGATCGAGATCGTGTTCCAGCGCGGCAGGTAGCGGCTCCCGAACTCGATGGTGTCCACCACAAGCCGCATCGAAGGCTCCGGCGGGAAGATGTACTCGTTCTGGGCGATGTACTCCTTGAGGATGTCGTTCTGGATGGTGCCGCCGAGGGCCTCCATCGGGACTCCCTGCTTTTCGGCGGTGACGATGTACATCGCCCAGAGGACCGCGGCCGGCGAGTTGATCGTCATGCTCGTGGTGACGCGGTCCAAGGGGATACCATCGAAGAGCACTTCCATATCCGCAAGGGAGGAGACGGCGACCCCGCATTTGCCGAATTCGCCGGCGCAGAGCGGGTCATCGGTGTCGCGTCCGTAGAGGGTAGGGGTATCGAAGGCGACGGAGAGGCCGGTCTGGCCCTGGGCGAGGAGGTACTTGTAGCGGGCGTTCGTTTCCTCGGCGCTGCCAAAGCCGGAGAACTGGCGCATGGTCCAGAGCCGGCCGCGGTGCATGGTGGGATAGATCCCCCGGGTGTAGGGAAACTGCCCCGGGAAGCCAAGTTCTTCGAGGTAGTCCAGGTCGGCGACATCCACGGGGGTGTAGAGCCGAGCCACCTCGATGTCCGAGGGGGTGGCGAAACGCGCGCGCCGCTCGGGGTCCTCTTCCAGGTGGGGGTTCAGGCACTGTTCCTCCCAGGTGCGGCGAGCCTGGCGGATGCGTTCCAGTTCCTCGGGATCGAACATACGGCCCTCCTGCTCCCGGCCTTCGGTTGTGGTGCATGCTAAAGCCATTCTACACGATGGCACAGGGGAAGCGCAAGTCAATGTCCTACAGGAGGACGGCCGCTTACGGGTGCAGTTAAGGAGCCCGTTGAAGCTCTCTGCCGCCGGTCGGAAAGAAGCCGTACGAAAGGCCTGGTGGAGCGAAGAAGAAGGGTGCTCGAGATCCCCAGCCCGGGTGCGCACCACCTCAATCCGGACGGTTGGTTCGTGCGGTCGGTCGAGCTCGCGCTTCCGGCGCAGGAGCTGCCGAGGCGATGGGGCAAGCCGGTCTGGCCGTAGTGGACGAGCTATCACGACGGCTTCAGGCGCTGGGTACTCCCTGAACGCGTCGGAGTAACCGCTATTCCCCCGGGCGCGAGGCCATCATCTCCTCGGCCTTGCTCCAGACGAACTCGAGCGCCGCGCGAGCCGCGGGCAGGGTGTCGCTACAGCAGCGTGAGCTGCCGGCCGGACGGCGGTTCGCGGCCGCTGCAGAGCGCATGCGCCCAGCGCGTCGTCTCGGGAAGCCGCTCGCCCGCGCAGCAGGCCAGCACGTAGGCGATCGCGGTGGGCAGGTCGACCCGGTGTCCGGGCGAAACAAAGAGCGGCGGCTTGCCCGGGCAAGTACGCACGACCGCGCCGATCACCTCGCCGGCGTCCTCCAGAGGAACCCAATCCCCCTTCTCCGGCCCGGGTTCGCGGTGCGTCCCGCACAGGCGGGACTTGGCACATCCGATGCTCGGAAGGTCCAGGAAAAGCCCCATATGGCAGGCCAGGCCGAACCTCCGCGGGTGGGCAAGCCCCTGCCCGTCGAAGAGCACGAGGTCCGGCCACAAGGTGAGCCGCTCGAAGGCCGCCAGCACCGCCGGCCCCTCGCGGAACGAGAGAAGGCCCGGGATGTAGGGAAAGGTCACCGGGCGTTCGGCCCAGGCCCGCTCGACCACCTGAAGCTCGGGAAACGAAAGCACCACCACCGCTGCGCGCGCGGTGTCCCCGAAGAAGGCCACGTCCACGCCGGCAACCCGCTGCACAGGCCCGAGATCTGCCTCCAGGCGCACACGATGCCGCAGCTCCTGCTGCAACGCCACCGCCTGCTCCGGCGTAACCTCCCAGGAGTGCAGAGGGCGGATCCTTCCGGCCATCGGGGCCTCCTTACGGGGTCACGTAGAACAACCAGCCGTAGCGATCCTCTGCCCTTCCCTCGACCAGCGCGAAGAACGCCTCTTGCAGGCGCGCGGTGACCGGGCCGCGCCGGCCGTCGCCGACAGGTATCCCGTCGATCGCGCGCACCGGGGTGATCTCGGCTGCGGTGCCCGTAAGGAACACTTCGTCCGCGATGTAGAGGAGTTCTCGAGGAAGCGGCTGCTCGACCACCGGCAGGCCCATTTCGCGTGCGAGTACCATCACCGCGTCCCGCGTGACTCCCGGCAGGATGGAGGCACTCAGCGGCGGCGTGTAGAGCACCCCGTCGCGCACCAGGAACAGGTTCTCGCTGCTCCCCTCGCTCAGGTATCCGGAGGGGTCCAGCGCGATCCCCTCGACACATCCGCGGCGGATCGCCTCCATCTTGATCAACTGGGCGTTCATGTAATTCGCGGCCGCTTTCGCGATCGCCGGAAGGGTGTTGGGGGCCATCCGTGCCCAGGTGGAGACGCAGACGTCCACGCCCTGCTCCCGTGCCTCAGGGCCCAGGTAGTGTTCCCAAGCGAAAGCCGCGATCGCTACCTCCACCGGGCAGCCGAGCGGGTTCACTCCGATCTCCGCATACCCCCGGAAGACGATCGGCCGGATGTATGCCGAGGGCAGCCGGTTCACCCGCACGGTCTCCAGGATCGCGCGGGAGATCTCTTCCCGTGTGTAGGGGATCTCCATCGCATAGATGCGCGCCGAGTCGAAGAGGCGGCGCACGTGGGCATCCAGCCGGAAGACGGCCGGCCCTCGCGGCGTTGCATAGGCCCGGATCCCCTCGAAAACGCTCGAGCCGTAGCTCACCACGTGCGAGAGCACGTGGATGCGCGCCTCTTTCCAGGGAACGAACTCCCCGTTGAACCAGATCACCTCGGCCTCATGGATCGGCATCGCTTTTCTCCTGCGGCCTCAGACGGGGTACTTGCCGAAGAAACTGCCGATGTCGAACAGGAAATCGTGCCGCTGCCCGCACTGCTGGCACACGGCCTCCAACAGGTCGTAGGGCTGCCCTTCCCGAAAGAGCAGCGCCTGGCGCTCCACACGCAGGGCTCCCCCGCACGAGCAGCGCGTGCGGGAGACGAGCCGGTACTCCTCCCCGATGCTGTTCACCGGTACGGCTTCACTGGGTTCCATCGTCTCCTCCAAAATCCAGGCCCAGGCGCTCGTACAGCGCCCGGTACCCGGATGCCATCGCCGGGAAGGAAAAGAGTGCCTCGGCACGGGCACGGTTGAAGGCGCCCATGTCGCGGCAGAGGGCCGGGTCGGCGGCCAGGCGGCGCACCGCCTCGGCCATCGCCCCCACGTCGTCCACCGGGCACAGGAAGCCCCCCTGCCCGTCGACCACCAGTTCCGGAAGCGAAGAGGAGCGCGCGGCGACGATCGGAAGGCCACAGGCCATCGCCTCCGCTACCGCCAGGCCGAAACCTTCTAGCCGCGAGGGGAAGATCAGCGCATGGCAGGCGTTGTAAGCCTCGACAAGCTCCCGCACGGAGAGCGGGCCCAGCGCGACCGCCTGGGGGGAACGGATGGGCACCTCGTCGCGCCGCTGGCCTCCCGTGTACCACAGGGCGAAATCGGGCCCCAGCTCTGCCATGAGACGGTCCAGCAGGTCCGCGCCCTTTCGCCGGGTGCGGTTGCCCACGAAGAGGAGGCGAAACGGACCCTGGGTGGGCCGCATCCCCGGGAGGGGGCGGAAGCGCGCGGTATCGATGCCGTTGTAGACGACCTGGGCATCCTTGCGGCCGTACAGCTCCACCACCCGTTTCTGGGTGTAGCCGCTCACGCAGGCTACGGCATCCGCGCGGGCGATCGAGAGGCCGTCGTAGATCCGCTCGAGGCGGTGGAAGAGGCGCTGGGCCGGCCGCGTGTAGGGCCGGTAGACGGGGTCAGCCACGAGATGGTGCACGGTGACCACGAGGGGCCGGCCGGCTGCCCGCAGGGCAAAGCCAGCCCGCGATCCGGTATGCACCAGCGCCGCCGCGCCGGCCCACCCGCGCGGCAGTGCGGCAGGGATAAGGAACGGCACAAAGTTGTAAACGTGGGGAAGCAGGCAAAGCCGCCCGGGGATGCCGGCCTGCTCCATCGCCCGCTGGATGTTGGCCATCCACACATCCACGCCGCCTCGGGCCTCGGGAGAGATGTAAAGGATCATCGTGCCACCAGCACGCTCACGTCGTCGTCCGGACGCCCGTAGATCCGGGCGATCGTCTCTGCGATCTCCTGGGGGTCCTGCCCCGTGCGCAGCAGGTTCTCGTTGCCGTGGAACGCTCCGTTGATCCCGTCGCTGTAGAGGACAAAAAGGTCGCCGGGATAGTACGGCGCGACGAACTCGTGCACACGGGGGAGGCGGTACCCTACGATGCCGTTGTACGAAATCGGATGGAACGGTTCCCGGGTGAGGGCGTAGATACCGATGTTTCCCACCCCGGCGAAGCGCACCTGCCCCGCTCCGAAGTCGATGCGCAGCAGCCCCAGCACCACGCCACGGGTGTTGCGCAGCGCAAAGTGGCAGCGCTGGAGGATGTCGATCAGCGGAAGGAACGCATGCTCCTCGATGCACGCAACCGCCAGGCGCGAGGCCCGCGCGGCTTCATCCCCGCTTCCCAGGCCATCGGCAAGCCCGAGGAGCACACTTCCCTCTTCCTCCCGGATGGTATAGGCATCTCCGGTAACCGTCCTCGTCGGCTTGGGACGCAGGACGACGCCGTACTTCATCGCAGCCATTTCCGCATCACGACGCGGGTCCCCTCGCCCACCTTGGACGTGATCTCAAAGTCATCCATGAGCCGCTTGGCGCCGGGGAGCCCCATTCCAAGTCCCCGGGAGGTGCTGTAGCCATCCCGCATGACCAGGTTCACGTCCTCGATCCCCGGGCCGTGGTCCTCGCAGATCACCTCTATCCCCCTCCGACCCCCCTGTTCGATCGCCCGGATGGTGACCGTGCCCTCCCCGGCGTACAGGACGATGTTACGGGCCAGTTCCGAGATGGCGGTGGCGATACGGGCCTGGTCGATCGTACCGAAACCCAGCGCTTTGGCCAGGTCTCGTCCTTCCACACGGGCGCTGACGATATCCAGATCGCTATGGATAAAGATCGTGCGCCCTTCTCTCATCCTGCCGCTCCCTCGTTTTCCTCGTCCTCGCGCACCAGGCGGCGCAGCGTGGCGATCCCCTTCTCCAGGTTGAGCGCGGTGATCACTCCCGGGAGTTCCAACCCCAGCTCGGTGAGCGTGATCGCGACCGCGGGCTGTAAGCCGGTGACCACCACGCGCGACCCCATCAGGGCGGCCATCTCGGCCACATCGCCGATCAGCCGCCCGATGAACGAGTCCACGATGTCGACCGCCGTGAGGTCGATGATGAGCCCTTTCGCTTTCGTTTCGTAGATACGCTGCAGCAGGTCGTCCCGGAACTGCACCGCGCTCCGGTCGTGCAGGGCCACCTGGATGGAGGCGACCAGGAAATCCTCGATCTGCAGGATCGGGATGCGGATGATCTCGGTTGCCATCCGGTTTCCCTCCTAGATTCGCTGGAGCGGCCGCCCGGCCGCCGTTTCTTCTTCTGATACCTCTTCCCGGCGGATCGGGGCGATCTCCAGCCCCATCTGCTCCAGGGCGTACTCGATGCCTGCCTGCAGGTTCGAGCGCGTGATCACGCCGGAAAGGTCGATCTGCAGGTGCACGAGCGCCTGTGCGACCTCGCTGCTGATCCCCACCAGGATGGAACGGGTGCCGAGCAGGCGCGCTGCCTTGACCGTCTGCAAAAGGTGGTTCGCCACCGCCGTGTCCACCACGGGCACACCTGTGATGTCGATGATCACCATCTCGGCCTGGTAGCGGGTGATCCCCAGCAGGAGCTCCTCCATGATGCGGCGGGCACGCTCGGTGTCGATCGCGCCCACCAGCGGCACGACCAGGATGTTTTCGTGGATCTGGATCACCGGGGTGGACAGCTCCGCCAGCGCGCGCTGTTGCTGCGCGAGCCGGTTTTCATAGTCCTGGAGGTAGACTTCGAAAAACCACGTGTGGGCCCGGTGCAGCCACTCTTCCAGCTGGCCCAGTGCCGTTTCCCGCTGCGCCGCATCCTCCAGGCTGCGGCGCAAGTGCTCCAAGAGCAACTGGCGGGTAGCGGAAAGTGCGTCCAGGCCCTCCGTTGCCGGGATGCATTCCGCCACCTGTTGCGCCGCGAACGAGCGGATGAAGCTTTCCCAGGGCTCCAGTGTCTCTCCTGTTGCCGCACGCTGGAGGGCATCCAGCAAACTTGCGAACCGCCCCTTCAGCTGGTCCAGAGAAAGCGCGGCATAGGTGCCACCGATGCTCTGGCGGATTTGCTGTGCCAGTTCGGCGACCAGCGCTTCGCGGTGGAAAGCAAGCCAAGTAGCCAGCATCTGGCTCATCGTCACCTCCGAAGAGCCCGTTAGCGGATCCGGGCCTGACTAAAGGCCTCTTCCCTTTCTGCCACCAGCCGAACCCCCTGGGTACGCAACGCGTACTCCAGCCCCTCTTGCAGGTTCGCCTGGGTTACGATACCCTGCAGGTCGACCCCCAGGTCCACGATCGTCTGGGCGACCTCCGCCCGCACCCCGACGAGCACTGGAACGGCACCCAGCAATCGTACACCCTGGGCCATCCGCACGAGGGCATTGGCGACCGCGGTGTCCACCGTGGGGACCCCGGTGATGTCGAGGAGCACGGCCCGTGCGCGATGTTCGTACACCCCGTGCAGGACAACATCCATCGTGCGCTCGGCCCGAGCGCTGTCGATGGCGCCGACCAGCGGTACCAGGATCACCCCCGAGAAGATCGGCAACACCGGGCTGCCGACCTCCCGCAGCACTTCCAGGTTCGCCTGGAGGCTCTCCAGCGCGCGGTTCAGTTCCGCGGTGCGCTCTTCAACCTTGGCCTCGAGCTCCGCACGGTAGCGCTCGAGTTCCTGGGTTTGCTTGCGGGAATGCTCCAGGGCCTCCCCCAGGCTGCGCGCGGCCAGCCCGGTAACAAAGCCCAGAGCGATGAAGAAGATGAGTACGCTTGCCGTGTCTGCCAGGTAAGGGCGTAGCTGGGCGCGCCAGGCGGCATACAGCTCGGGCTGAAAGAGCGGCATCGGCCAAACCTGATAGAGCTCGAAGAGGGAAAGCATCAGGTACAGCACGCACACGAGGACAGTCGTGACCGCAAGGGACGGTCGCTCGAGCAGGATCGCAGAAACGAGGATCGGCCAGGCAAAAAAGAGGATGATCGCATCCCGCGAGCCATAGAAGACGGTGTAGTAGCCCAGGGCAAGGAGCACGCTCAGGAGGAGGAGCCAGGTGCCGGCATGCAAACGCCCTGCGCGGGCGAGGAAGTACCCTCCCAGGCTGATGGCGGTCACGAGCAGGGCGATCCCTACGATCCACGGCAGTTGACCTGGCACGCTCAGCGCGTCCACCGCGCCGGCGACGGCGAGGCCGAGGGTGGCCACAACCTGGATCAGGAGCAGCGTACGGAAAAGGCTCAACCGTCTCCTGTGTTCGTCCTCCTCCAGGGCAGGGAAGAACAGCTCACGGAATCGGGCCATCGTCATCCTCCGTTCGCCTGTTCGGGCTCAATGGCGCCAGCCACGGAGCAACCAATCCGTCGGCCGGCGGAGCCAGCGCACCGCGCGTACGCGCGTGCCCTGGCCAGGGGTGCTCTCGATCTCGAACGTATCCATCAGCCGGCGCACGGCCGGAAGCCCCGAACCCAGTCCCTTGCCAGTCGTGCTGTAACCGTCCTGCAGGGCGAGTTCGATATCGGCGATCCCCGGCCCTTGATCGACCGCCTCCACCTCCAGGCCCTGGCGCCCCTCCACGGTCACCTCGGAGAGGCGGATCTCTCCGCGCCCGGCGTGGCGCACGATGTTCGAAGCGAGTTCCCGCACCGCGATCTCGATCCGGGCCGAGTCCGCGTGCCCAAAGCCCATCGCCCGCGCCATCGTGCGGGCGATGCCCGCTGCAGAGTAGATATCCGCTTCTCCCTCGATCCGACAGCTGCGCGTCATCCACTCCCAGCCTTGGCACTGCTAACCCATGGCCTCCTGGTAACCGCTTGGCTGTGCTGCGCCTTCCCCGGTGACACCCTCGGACCACATCACTGTGGTCAAGAGGTCGCGCCCGGCCCGGAAGGCCTGACGGTTCAGTTCCACGTACCGGGAGGGCACGTGGTCCACAAGGGCCTCTTCCCAAAGGGCAGGCGGAATCGGAAGCAACGTGGAAAGCGCCCCGAGGATCACGGTGCCGGCAACCCGAACGTTGCCCAGTTCCTGGGCAGTGCGCAAGCCCTCGATGAAATGGACCTGTCGTGCCCGTCGCGACAGTTCCTGGCGCACCTCCTCCAGCTCCGGGTAACGCGCCTGGCCGCTGGTCACCGCAAGCGGAGGAAGGCGCTGGACGTTGACCAGCGCGATGCCCTCTGGATGCAGGTAATGGGCCCAGCGAAGCGCCTCCAGGAGCTCGAAGGCGACCAGGAAGTCGGCCTGGCCCCGGCCGATCAGGGGCGCGTAAACGCGCCTGCCGAAGCGCACGTGGCTGGTCACCGCACCGCCGCGCTGGGCCATCCCGTGGACCTCGGACTTTTTCACATCATACCCGGCGCGGAGCCCCACATCCGCCAGGATATCGCTCGCGGTGACGATCCCCTGGCCGCCAACGCCGACGAGCAGGAAATCCGCTTTTTCCACGGCCGACTCCTTTGTCGTTGAGTCCCCCTTGACCCGCGACTACTGTCCAGGATGGATCGCTCCCCGCGCGCAAACCTGAGCGCACAGGTCGCAAGCCGCGCACAGGAGCGCATCGATCTCCGCCTTGCCTTCGGATGTCTTCAGGATCGCCGGGCAACCGATGGTGAAACACAGCCCACATCCATTGCAGCGCACCGGATCGACCCAGTAGGCCGGCCCCCGCGTCGCCCGCGCTTCCGGAAGCAGCACACAGGCCCGCCGCGCCACGATCAGCGTGGGCTCCTCGGCCTTCAGGCTATCTTCCAGGACACGCCGCAGCTCGCGCGTATCGTAGGCATCGACCACAAAGACACGCTTCAACCCGAAGCCCCGGGCGACGTCCTCGATCGGGATCTCGTGCAGCCGTTCCCCGCGTGTGCCGACGCCCGTTCCGGGGTGGCCCTGGTGCCCGGTCATCGCCGTGGTGCGGTTGTCGAGGACGATCACGATCGTCCGGCCGCCGTTGTAGGCGATGTTCAGGAGGGCGGGAATGCCGCTGTGGAAAAAGGTCGAGTCGCCGATCGTGGCGACGTTGCGCTCGGGCCGCCCGGCAAGCTCCGCGCCATAGGCCATGCTGATGCTTCCCCCCATGCACCCCATCGTGTCCGTGGTGGCCAGCGGGGGGAGCACTGCCAGGGTGTAACAGCCGATGTCGCTGTTCACGATCAGCTTCAACCGCCGCAGCACGGTGTAGACGCTGCGGTGCGGGCACCCGGGACAGAGCACCGGCGGCCGCGGAGGAAGCGGCAGCGCTACCGGCTCGACAGGGGATTCCTCCTCGGGGATCAACCCTGCCTTCCGTGCCCCGGCCCGCACGACGTCCGGGTCGAACTCTCCCAGGATGGGGAAAACGTCCTTCCCGTGCGCAACCGGTATCCCAAGGAGACGGACCTCCTCCTCGAGGAAGGGGTCGAGTTCCTCGACCACGATCAGCTGTTCCACACCCGCGGCAAGAGTGCGCACCTTTTCCCGGGGGAGTGGATAGCTCATCCCGAGTTTCAGAAAAGAGGCGTCCGGGAAAACTTCCCGTGCGTAGGTGTACGAAACGCCGCTCGTCACGATGCCCAGCTTCCGGTCTCCCCACTCGATGCGGTTCAGGGGGGTCTCGTCCGAGTAGCGCCGGAGGCGCTCCAGCCGTTCCTCCACCGCCGCGTGGCGCGGCCGCGCGTGGGCGGGGATCATCACGTACTTCTGGGGTTTGCGCGGGTACGGAGGAAGCTCACGGGCCCGCCGCACGTACCCGGGGTCGATCTCCACCGGGGAGTGGGAGTGGGAAATGCGCGTGGTCGTACGCAGGAGGACGGGCACATCGAACTGCTCGCTCAGTTCAAAGGCCAGCCGCGTCAGGTCGCGCGCCTCCTCGCTGTCGGAGGGCTCGAGCATCGGGACCTTCGCAAACTTGGCATAATGGCGGTTGTCCTGCTCGTTCTGGGAGCTGTGCATGCCGGGGTCGTCCGCGGAGACGATCACCAGGCCGGCCTCGATGCCCGTGTAGGCGCCATAGAAGAAGGGGTCCGCCGCCACGTTCAACCCGACGTGCTTCATCGCCACGAGCGTACGCGCCCCGGCATAGGCCGAGCCCAGGCCGGTTTCCAGGGCAACCTTTTCGTTGGGAGCCCAGAGGGTGCGCACGTCCGGAAAACGAGAGAGCGCCTCCAGGATCTCGGTGCTGGGGGTGCCGGGATAGGCGGTTCCCACCTGCACACCGGCCTCGTAGGCGCCCTGTGCGATCGCCTCGTTGCCCGAGAGCATTCGCCTCAACGCCATACCCCTCTCTGCCCCATCCGGGGCCGCTCGCTCCCTGCCCACGCGAGCGTCTACCCGTCGGGAGCGGGGTTCCGCCCCTTCGGCAACGGGTATTATCCCATAGATGGTCAGGGCTGTCAACGCGCGTTTCCTTGACGCTCCGGGGATTCGGACGTATAATTGCGCCTGTCTGCACAATCCGGTTCCCATGGAGGCTTTTCCCTTGGAAGACACGCAGGCAACGACAACGCGCCGGAAGGTGGGCGCCGTCCTGGTCGTCGGGGGCGGGGTGGCCGGGATGCGCGCCGCCTACGACCTGGCGGAGTCCGGCATCAAGGTGTACCTCGTGGAGATCACCCCGGCCCTCGGAGGCAAGATCGCGCAGCTTGGCTTCATGTTCCCCTCCCACGACTGCGTGCTCTGCCGGGGGACCGCGGAGCACGGCTACGGATGCACCCGCCCCACGATCTCTTACGTCTTTCTCGACCACAGCACCCACCCGAACGTCCAGATCATGACGCTCACCGAGGTGCTGGACGTCGAGGGAGAGCCCGGACACTTCCGGGTGCGGCTGCGCCACCATCCGCGTTACGTCGACCCGGCGCGCTGTACTTCCTGCGGCGAGTGCGGCCGCGTGTGCCCGGTGGAACTGCCGAGCCCCTTTCAGCTGGGGATGACCACCCGCAAAGCGGCCTACAAGAGCGCTCCCCGCACTGCCCCCGACGTCTACCTGATCGAGAAAGGCCCCTATTGTGAAGGGTGCGGCAAGTGCGTGGAGGTCTGCCGGCCCGGGGCGATCCGGCTGGACGAGGAGCCGTGGGAAGAGACGGTGGAGGTCGGCGCCATCGTGCTCGCGCCCGGTTTTGCCCTCTACGATCCCACGCTGAGCGAGGAGTACGGCTTCGGCCGCTACCCGAACGTGGTGACCTCGCTACAGTTCGAGCGGCTGGTCAGCCGTTCGGGGCCGACCGAGGGCTTGGCCCGCCGCCCGTCCGACGGCCGGCAACCCAAGAAGATCGCCTGGCTGCAGTGCGTGGGCTCACGCAGCGTCGACCGCGACTACTGCTCTTCCATCTGCTGTATGTACGCCACGAAGGAAGCGGTGCTCGCCCGCCAGCGGGACCCCGAGGTCCAGTGCCGTATCTTTATGATGGACGAGCGCACCTTCAACAAGGAGTACAACGCCTACTTTATCCGTTCGCGCGATATCTACGGCGTGCAATATACCCGCTGCCGCATCTCGGGCATCCGCGAGGACCCGGAGACACACGACCTCTTCGTGCGCTACCAGGACGAAGCCGGCACGCTCCACGAGGAGCGCTTTGACCTGGTCGTGCTCTCGGTGGGTTCCGAGCCCCCGCTGCAGGCGATCGCGCTCGCGAGGGAACTGGGCATCGAGCTGAACCCCTACGGTTTCTGCCGCACGGGCAAGTTCACCCCGGTGTCCACGAACCGGCCGGGGGTATTCGTCGCAGGCGCTTTTTCCAGCCCGAAGGAGATCGCAGAAACGGTGGCAGAGGCGAGCGCGGCTGCCGCCGCGTGTATGGAGCTGCTTGCGGACGTTGCCGGCACCCTGGTGACTCCGCCCACATATCCGCCAGAGCGCGATATCTCCGGCGAACCCCCTCGGGTCGGCGTCTTTGTCTGTCGCTGCGGCACGCAGACAGCCGGCGTGGTGGATACAGCAGCGGTTGCAGCCTATGCCCGGGCGCTGTCCGATGTGGTACACGTCCAGGAACTGGAATACGCCTGCATCGGGGATGCCCCCGAGGAGATCGCGCGCGCGATCTGCGAACGGGGACTGAACCGGGTGGTCGTTGCCGCCTGCAGCCCGCGCACGCACGAGGCGTTCTTCCAGCGTGTACTGCGGCGGGCCGGGCTGAACCCCTACCTCCTGGAAATGGCCAATATCCGGGCACACTGTGCCCTGGCGCACCGGGAGTCCCCGGTCCGTGCGACGCGCCAGGCCAAGGAGATGGTGCGCGTGGCCATCGCCCGGGCGCGACGGCTGGAACCGGTACGGCGCACGGTGGTGGGAGTGACCCGCCGCGCTCTGGTGATCGGCGGAGGGCTGGCCGGGATGAACGCGGCGCTGACCATCGCTGCGGCAGGGTACCCGGTCACGCTTGTCGAGCGGGACACGGTCCTGGGCGGACACCTGCGCAACCTCTACTCCACCGCGGAAGGGCCGGACCCCCAGGCCTACCTGTTTGCGCTGGCGCACCAGGTGCTGCAGGAGCCGCTGATCACCGTGTACACGGATAGCGAACTTCTCAGCCACAGCGGCTTTGTGGGCAACTTTCGGTCCACGATCGAGGTCCATCGCAGCGACCCGGCGCGACGGCGTACGGTGGAGGTCGAGCACGGCGTGACCATCGTGGCGATCGGGGGACGCGAGTTCCGTGAGCCGGTCTACCTCCTCGGGCAGCACGAGCAGGTGATGACCCAACAGGAGCTGGAGCGGCTCATGCTCGTCAACCCGGGGCGCGTGGCCCAGATGAACACGGTGGTGATGATCCAGTGTGTGCGGCCGCCCAACGCCTCCTACGAGTACTGCAGCCGCATTTGCTGCACGAACACGGTCAAGAACGCACTCCGCATCAAGCGGCTCAATCCGAAAGCGCAGATCTACGTCCTCTACAAGGACCTCATCACCTACGGCTTCCGCGAGCAGTACTACACCGAGGCGCGCCGGCGAGGGGTGCTCTTTGTCCGCTACGACGACCGCCATCCCCCACGGGTCGAAGCGCCGGACGGGCAGCTGACCGTGCGGGTGCTCGATCCGGTGCTCCAGGAAGAACTGGTCGTCCGCCCGGACGCTCTGGCGCTCAGCATGGCCGTCGAGCCGGATCCGAGCACCGAGCGCCTGGCCCGCATGCTGGGCGTCCCCCTTTCGCCGGAAGGCTTCTTCATGGAAGCGCACATCAAGCTGCGGCCGATCGACTTCCTGCGGGAGGGGATCTTCCTGTGCGGGATGGCCCACTACCCGAAGTTCATCGAGGAGACGATCGCCCAGGCCAAGGGAGCAGCCGGCCGGGCGCTCACGATCCTCTCGCGCGATACCCTGGAGGTGGGCGGGATCGCCGCAGTGGTCGATCCGGCCAAGTGCGTCGGCTGCTTGACGTGCGTCCGCGTGTGCCCGTTCGACGTGCCGGTAATCGACCCCACACGCACCGGCGTGGGCGGCATCCAGGGGGCCGCGTACATCGAGCCGGGGCGCTGCCAGGGCTGCGGCACCTGCACGAGCGAATGCCCGGCGAAGGCGATCCAGTTGACGCTGTACCGCGACGAACAGATCATCGTTCCCGAGATGGCGGCGCTCGGCTGCTGGCTGCCCGAGGAACGCAAGGAGTAGAGAGCCGTGGAGCCGGAAGCGCTTCCCGAGATCACCGTGTTCACCTGCATCTACTGCGGCTACACCTCTGTGGATATGGCCGGGGTCACCGGCATCCAGTACCCTGCGGACATCAAGGTGGTCAAACTCCCCTGTACGGGGAAACTGGACCTCCTCTACATCCTGAAAGCCTTCGAGCAGGGGGCGGATGCCGCGATGGTCGTGGCCTGCCAGAAAGGGACCTGCCACCACATCGAGGGGAACCTGCGCGCCGAGAAGCGCGTACAGCGCGCCAAGGCGCTCCTGGATCAGATCGGCCTGGGAGGCGAGCGGGTGGAGATCTTTTTCGTGACCGGGTCGCAGGGTTCTGCCTTTGCCGCTGCGGTGGAGGAGATGACCCGGCGCGTGCGGGAAAAAGGGCCCAGCCCGCTCAAGGCCGTGCACTGTCACGCGTGACGCTTCATTGCGCCCTCGCCAGCGCCTGGCGGTAGGCCTCGAGCACCCGCTCTGCGACGCATCTCCAGTGGAAGCGTTCGTGTACCCAGCGCCGGCCGGCTTCCCCCATCGCCTGCCGTCGGGCGGGGTCGGACAGGAGTTCCCGGAGTGCCGTGGCCAGCGCGTCCGGGTCCTGGGGTGGAACGAGAAGGCCGGTCTCCCCTTCCCGCACGACCTCCGGGAACCCCCCGAAGCGGCTCGCCACCACGGGCACCCCGCACGCTTGCGCCTCCACGAGCGCGATCCCGAACGTTTCGCTGGCGAAACTGGGAGCCACCAGGATGTCGCTCACCGCAAGCCAGCGCGGCAGCTCCTCGTGAGGAACCTGCCCCAGGAAGTGCACCCGCCCTTCCAGCCCTGCAGCGTGTACCTGCCTTTCGAGCGCCTCCCGGTAGTGCCCATCGCCGGCGATCAGGAGCACCGCCTCCGGCACTTGCTCCATCGCGGCGATCGCGTACTGCACCCCCTTCCAGGGGATCAGCCGGCCGGCGTACAGGATAACCCCTTCGCCGTGTGGCGCAAAGCGCGCCCGCAGCGCGGGGTCCGGCTCCTGCGGCCGGAAGAGCTCCGCGTCGAAGCCGTTGTAGACCACCAGGGGGCGGATCGCGTAATGGTGCGCCACGGTCTCGGCGTTGAAGGCGCTGCAGGAGACCGCGATGTCGGCCTTCCGGCCGAGGCGGCGGTCCCCCGGAAAAAAGTCCTCGCCGTGGCAGCCGAAAACGACCCGGCTGCCCACCCAGCGCCGGACGAGCAGCGCCACCGGCAGGTCGTACGGCTTCTGGATATGGAGGATGTCGTAGCGCTCCCTTAACAGGAGCGGCAGCGTGGTACAGGCGAACGAGAGGCGCTCGAGGAGTTTTGTGATCGCATAGGCCCGCTGCAGCCCGGGCAGCCGGCGGAAGGCCTGCCGGCCGACGAAGGGACGGCGGATGACCGTCAGCTCCGGGTAGCGGTTCGGTTGCGGGCTCGTTCCCGCGATCAGGTGCACGACGAGCCCGCGCCGCTGGAGCTCCCGCCCCAGTTCCCAGACGAAGGTCTCCACCCCGCCGGTGGTCACGGTCGTGGTGAGGTTGTAGAGGGCGACCCGGATTCCTTCCACAGCGCGACCTCGAAGGAGGAAAGGAAGAACCTGCGTGCGAGCCGATAGGCCGGCCGCTCAAGCCCGATGCAGCGCAGGAGGCGACGCAGTCCGCCGTAGCGCGAGCGCGGCCCGGCCTGGTTTTCCCGCAGGTCCTCCACGCGGAAACCCACGCCGCCCGCAAGGCACCGAAGGGCTCCCCAGGTGAAGTAGTGCATCTCAGACAAACGTTGCCGGTCAGCAAATTGGGCCTGTTCTTTGCCCCGCGCTGCCCGGCGGATCCAGCACTCCGCCCACGGCCGGGGGATCCAGTTCAACAGGGGGAGATGGTAGTGTGGATCGCGAAAGGCGAGCCGGTTGACCACGGTGAGGAGAAAAACGCCCCCAGGGTGCAAGACCCGATGGACCTCGGCCAGCACCCGCGCGGGGTCCCGCACATGCTCCAGCACATCCCAGGCGCACACGGCCTCGAACGAGCCCTCGGGGAACGGGAGCGCTTCCCCGGCCGCCTGGAGCACGGGCAAAGCAAGGCTGTAGCGTCTCCCGCGCAGGGCCGTGATCTGGCAGTAGGCGGCGTTGAATTCCGCGGCATAAACCTCGGCACCTTCGCGCGCCGCCGCCACGGCAAAACCGCCCATGCCGGCACCGAGGTCGAGCAGCCGTTTCCCCGAAAGGTCCCCGAGGCAGCGCCGCACCTGGGCCAGGCGCCCTTCCTGGTAGTGCTCCTGGAAGAGCCTGCGCTCGCGCCAGGCGGCGAAATCGCGCCGCCAGCGCATATGCTGCAACCAGGGGTCGATGCGCTGCGCCAGTTCCGTCTCGATATCCATGCCGGCTCCGCGGTGCTCAGGTTTGTTCGCCATTATAGCATCACCGCTGCCCGAAGGCGATCGTCCAGTACCACACGCGCACCCCTCCATACGCGACGTACAGGAGGAGGAGCACGAACACCAGCCGGCCGGCCCATCCCCTTGCCGGAAGGCGTGCGCCCCACATGCCAGCCCCCAGCGCCAGCACCGGCAACACAAAGAGGCTGTAGCGCGAGGAGAAACCGAAGGCCGCCTGAGCCAGGGCAAAGAGGGCGGCGGTCCCGAGTGCCGCCCCGAGCACGGTCGCCGGCCAGCACCGGCGGCGATCGGCCAGAAGGAAGAGCCCGGGTAGCGCAAGGAGCGCTGGCAATGGCTGCACATGGGAAAGGAACTGGGGCAGCGGGTTTCCCCAGACCGCAGAGGCAGGCGGCTGCTCCAGGAGATAGCGCACCGCACCCCGGAGGGCCGCGCGGATCGGCGGTGCGGTGTAGTAGAGGGCCAGCGCCACGATCCCGGAAGCGAAGGCCGCTGCCAGTACCCAGGGGACGGCGCGCCGTCCATCCTCCGAAAAGAGCCCACAGACAAGCGCGAGCAAGAGGAAGGTCCCCAAAAGGAGGCTATCGGCAAAGTGGCCCAGGAAGACGAGCAGGCAGGCGCCGGCCAGCAGAGCCCATCCCCGCCGGGCACCCCGATCGAGGCGGCAGAGGAGCAGCAGCACGGCTGCGGCCGCCGCGTGGCTGAACAGGTTCGTATAGTTTCCCCACGAAAAGATCAGATAGGTAACGGGAGCGCTCTCGCGCACCGCGAGTGCGACGAGCGCAGCCTGGCCTCCGGCGAGATCGCGGGCCAGCCGGTAGAGCAGGAGGCCGGACAGAGCGTCCAGGGCCGCGCCACAGATCTGCATCAGGAGCGGCAGGTTCCCGGAAAAAAGCCCAAGGGGCTGGAAGATGAGGTACAGCGCCGGCGGGTAGGGGGCGGGCAGGAGGACGTCCGGGATCTCGGCGGTGAACAGGAGGTTGCCCCGCATCACCCATTCCGCGCGGTGGACGTGGAAGAGGAGGTCGCTCGAGCGGAACTGGGGGTAGACCATCCCGCCGATCCGCAGCAAGAAGCCTGCAAGCAGGATCGCCCAAGGCAGGCGAGCCCGCTCCTGCGCGGGCTCCAGGAG
The DNA here is from genome assembly GCA_041082245.1 of Chloroflexia bacterium. GTDB lineage: Bacteria > Chloroflexota > Chloroflexia > DTKN01 > DTKN01 > DAOTVY01. The sequence goes on along the minus strand of JBDOIE010000008.1, from coordinate 6,501 downwards.
GGGCAACGCGAGCGCGCTGAGCCCACAGCCCCACGCCAGAAGCAGAAGGAGGCGCGGCGCAAAGCAGGTCAGGGAGAGGCGGTGGAAAGCCAGGAGCTCGCACAAGACGAGCGCGACGACGGCTACCGCCGCCGCGCTCCAGCGCTGCGTCAGCCCCCAGCACCGCAGGACCAGGTAGGCAAAGAACAGCGTCCCGAGCAGCGCTGCCATCTGTCCCCAGGCGGGTTCGACCCATCCTTTCCCCAGCGGGCGCGCCTCCACCCGCGCGAGCCCGACCCCAAGTTTGCGCGCATCCCCGGCAGGGACGAAGGTCTCGGATTCGAGGACGAGGATCAGGTCTCCCCCGACCACAGCATCGCGCGGCAGCACGAGGGAGTACTCCTGCCACGCGGGAGCGACGGTAAAAGTGGCGAGGGTGCCCCCACCGGCCCGCAGGGAAAGGTGCGGAGCTCGCTCGTCGGGGCGGTAGCCCTGAAGGCGGAGCGTGAGAGCGAACTCCTGTTTGCCGACCCCCGGCAGGCGGAGCATGGAAAGCCCCCTTGTCCAGCGAAAGTTCGCCAGGGGGCCAGCACGACCGTCCGCTTCCGGTTCATGCATCCCCTGCACGTAAGGGGCATCGTGGACGCCGCCGACATCCAGCGTAAAGGGCTGACGGACCTGGTAGCACGCGATCCCACCCAACGTGAATACGAGGAGGAGCGCCCAGAGCGCTGGTTCCCGCAGGATGCGTTTCCACCGCGCGAGTTCCCGGAAAACCACGTTACGCCACACCCAGCAAGGTCAGGAGAAGCACGATTCCGATAGCGAGCCACAACCCGAGAACCGCCACGACCAGCACCAGCCCCTGTCGGACGACGGCTCGGGCCGGAGCGGGTGGGAGTGCCGTCCCACAGTAGGGGCAGAAACGCGCGCCGGGAGCGATCGCCTGCGCACAGGCCGGACAAGCCTGTCCGGCTACCCTTCCAGCCCTCCCTTCGAAGAAGAACCAGAGCAGTACTGTAACCAGGCTGTAGACGGCCAGTACCCCGAGCAGGAGCTGCAGGCTCTGGCTACGGACGCTATCGAGGAAGGCGCTCTCGGGCGTGAGGAGCGTATGGAAGGCCAGGAAAGCGACCAGGCCGAAGGCGATGCCCCAGACCGCTTTGCTCCACCGGAAGAGGGTTGCCCCACTTGTGGGCCCTACAGGAAAGAGCTCCAGGAAGACCACTTCCAGGCCCACGAAGAAAAGCGCTAGAAGCAGGCTCTGAACGCCCCCGACGAGGCTGCGCAGTGCGCCCCCGAAACCGCTGGGGGCCAGCACGCCCTGGAGGAGCGCGGTGGGAACGGTCGCGCCCCAGGCGAGCAGCGCGAGCAGGCCGGTGTTCCAGAGGCCGGCACCGGCGATCGTGGCCTCCTGTCGCCGGTTCAGCTGCGCCTCCGCGGCGAGCGCGTATCCTCCCACGACGCCGTAAAGGTAACCGGGGAGAAAACCGACCAATCGGGAGAAAAGCACGCAAGCGAGCGCCGCGAGGATCCCCAGTGGGTTCAGTTTGAGCACGGCGTCGAGGTGCAGGCGCCGCGCGCGCCAGACCTGGGAGCCCTCGTAGGTCAGGTTGACGAGCCCGATGGAGAACACCATCGAGAAGAAAAGCCCCAGTCCCGCCCAGGAAAATGGGCGGAAGGAAGGATCCAGAAGGCACGCGACGAAGGCCGTCAGAGCCAGGAACAACGCGATCGGCAGGAAGGCGAGCACGGCGCGCCCCCGGGGGCGGCTTTCCACCGGCCGTGACACTGCACGGCCGGCCCGGCCCAGAGCTGCAACAGCCCGCCCGAGGAGGCTTCGGTCGAAACGATCGCGGTGTGCGTTCAAAGTGTCGTTCAGCACCGTGGAGGTTAACCCGAACAGGAGCGCGATGAGGATGGCCAGGAGCAGGTTGGTGCCCACCACGCGGGGATCGGTCGAGATCTGGAGCGGAGTACGGAGGAAGGTGAAGAACCCGCTTGCCCGCGGCGGCCGGGTGGGCGTGAGGTACGTCGCCTGGGCCGAAACGCTCCCCACCATGACCTGCACCGTGCGGCGGGAACCGTCGAAAGCGGGCCGAGGGGCACGGTAGGTCAGGCGGTACTGCCCGCCGAGCGTCTCCCCGAGTTCGGTCACGATGGCGGAGAAATCGCCGGCGATCGGGTAGAGCGTGCCGCCGGTCCCTGAAGCCAGCTCACGGTACTCGCGTAGATCTGGCCCCACGACATAGACCACGACCCCCTGCGCGCGGAGGCGGGCCAACACGGGCTCGAGCGCCAGGTTCGGATCGTCAAAACGCACGCCGCTGTCGGGGCTGTCGCCGGTGTGATGAGGAGGTGCGTCGGTGATGAGGACGAGCACCCTCTGGGCCCGGGCGCGGAAGGGCATCTCGATCGCGCGGAGGATGGCCCCGTAGGCGTTCTCCGGTTCATTGCCCCCCTGGCCGGGTCGCGGGTGGATCCCCTCGAGCCACTGTTTGAAATCCCCGACGTCATCGCTGAGGCGGTTTCCCTCCGGGTAGACCCCCTGGACGTCGTCCCAGAAAGTCACCAGGCCGAGGCGGTAGTCGCGGCCCTGGCGGACGAGAGCATCGGCGAAAGCGATGCACCTCTCGCGCGTCGTGGCGACCTCTCCCTCCATGCTTCCCGTGGTGTCGAAGACAAAGACGATGTCCACCGGCCGGGAGCCGCCCATCCCGGCAAAGCCGATGACGCGGGCAGGTTGTCCGTCCTCGTGCAGCTGAAAGTCGCCCGCGTGCAGATTCCCGAGCGGCCGGCCTGCGGCGTCCCGTACGTTCACGTACAGCGTGAGGACGGGGTACCTGGAGGTGTCGATCTGCCCGATTCGGACGGTGCCCGGAGATTGTGGAACCGGAGCGGCAAAAGCCTGGACGACAAGCAAAAGTGCAAAAAGGGAAACCGCCGTGCCCCGAAGGACGGTTCTCACGCAAGGCCTCCTCGATCTGCCTGCATCGGGAACTCCGGTCGAGGTGCGCGGCAGGTTTCCCTCTGCATCCATTCGGAAAGCCCCCCTTCCGGCCGGCCCGACGGCCCGCGAAGCAGGGGCCATCTGTGTGCGAAGCGTTACGCCAGCAATCCTTTGGCCCGCAGGAGCGGTCTGGGGTCGACGAAATGGGTATCCAGGTGCAGCTCCCTGGGGTCGATCCCGAGGGCGATGCCCATCAACTGGGTGTAGTAGAGCACAGGCAGGTTCAAATCCTCCTGGAAGTCGGCCGCGATCTGAGGCTGGCGGGCGTCCAGGTTCACCTGGCAAAGCGGGCAGGCAACCACCACCGCCTCGGCTCCGACCGCTTTCGCGTCGTGGAGGATGCGGTGGGTGAGCTTCAGGGCGACCTGGGTTTCGGTCAGGGTCAGGTTGTTGCCGCAGCAGTCGGTCTTGTAGTTCCAGTCGAGCACCTCGGCGCCGAGGGCGGCCATCAGGCGGTCCATCTCCATCGGGTACTCGTGGTGTTCTGCCCCGGTGACCGTCTTGGGCCGAGTGATCAGGCAGCCGTAGTAGCAGACGACCCGGAGGCCCGAAAGGGGCCGCGTGACGCGCCGCGCGATCTCCTCGGTGCCGACCCGCTCGAGCATCGTGTTGACAATGTGGTTGACCTTCACCTTTCCCTGGTACTCGTAACCGAGTTCGCGGGTCACCTCTTCCCGCAGCTCAGGATAGCGGGCGATGTCGTGGAGGGCGAACTTGAAGCGGGAATAGCAGGCGGCGCACGGGACGGCGACCTCGTCGTAGCCGAGCCGTTCGATGTAGGCCAGGTTCTCCATGGGCAGGCGGGTGGCCAGGTGGTGGGACACAGCGTGGGCGGGGGTTGTGCCGCAGCAGGTCCAGCCCTCCGGCTCCTCCAAACGCAGCCCGATGCGCTCGCTGACGGCGCGCGTCGAGTGGTCGTATTCCTTTGCGGTGGAATGGAGGGAGCAACCGGGGTAATAGGCGACAGCGCCGGGGGTTGCGCGGGGCTGGATACGGGAGAGGTCGCGGGGGATACGGCCACGCTCCGGGAGGATCTTCAATTTGCCGCTCAGGAAAAGCCGGACGCCCATACGGCCGTCCTTAAGGAGCTGCCCCAGGTCGACGTCACCTTTGAGGAGCGTCCGGACCTTGAGCTCCCCGAGGAGCCCGAGTTCGAACATCCGACCGAAGAGCTGGATGCCGCGCAGCGCGGCCTGGTTGAAGATCGGGATGGAGGCGACGGCCGGCCGGATGCCCATTTCGGTGGCGATCTGTTTGATCACGTCCATGGCCCGCGGGAGGTCGATCCCGTGCGGGCAGCGGGTGACGCAGGTCTGGCAGTTGGCGCAGATCCAGATGGTGCGCGAACGGAGGACGCGTTCGTTCCGGCCCAGCTGCACGGCGCGCAGGAGCTGGTTGGGGGTCAGATCCATGTACTCGACCACCGGGCAGCCGGCGGTGCACTTTTTGCACTGGTAGCAGAGGTAGACGTTCTCGCCGCAACGTTCCTCGATGATCGCGGCCAGGTTCAACGTCTGGAGAGCGGTTTCGCGGGGCATCTCCTAGGCCTCCTTGCCTTCGGGGGCTGGCACTTCCGGCCTCGGGTAGAGGCCGGCCGCCTTCACGATCTCCGGGACGGCCTCCTCCCACTCGATCGCCATGATGTGGATCCCGGCGACCCCCTCGATCTCGCGCAGCTGCTGGATGATCTCCACGCAGATGCGGATGCCTTCCTGCTTCCAGGCCTCGGCGCGTGCCTTCCGGTCGTCTTTCGGGATGTCGGCGACCGCGCGTTCCATCCGCTCCACGATCTCGTTGGGGACATCCATCCCGGGGACCTTGTCGCGCATATAGCGCGCGGCGGCAGCGGTCTTGATGGGCCCCACGCCGGCGAGGATATAGACCTTCTCGTGGAGGCCCAGCTCCCGGACGCGCCGCATATACTCGGCAAAGCGGGGGACGTTGTAGATCAGCTGGGTCTGGATAAAGTCGGCCCCGGCGGCGACCTTCTTCGCCAGGCGGTAGGGGCGAAAGTCGAAGGGATCGGCGAAGGGGTTGGCCGCTGCGCCGATGAAGAAGCGGGGTTCCTGGCCCTTGATCTCCTCGCCGCAGAGGAAGCGCTTCTGGTCGCGCAAGCCGGCCACCATCTGCAGCAACTGGATCGAATCCAGGTCGTAGACGTTCTTGCTCGTGGGGTGGTTGCCGAAGGACTGGTGGTCGCCGGTGAGGCAGAGGACGTTGCGCATACCGAGGGCATAGGCCCCCAGGAGGTCGCTCTGCATCGCGATGCGGTTGCGGTCACGGCAGGTCATCTGGATGACCGGTTCCAGTCCCTGCTGGAGGACGAGCACGCCAGCGGCGATCGAGGACATCCGCACGACCGCGGTCTGGTTATCCGTGATGTTCACGGCATCCGCGTAGCCTTTCAGGATCGAGGCTTTGCGGATGATCACCGCGGGATCGGCGTTCTGCGGGGGTCCCAGCTCGGCGGTAACGGCGAAATGGCCGGCAGCCAGGATCTGTTCCAGATGGCTTCCTACTTTCATTGTTGCACTTCTCCTTGCAATAATCGCTCCGACAGGGACTTTTGGTCAACGAGTCTCGGTTCATATCTCTCCTGTGATTCCATAATGAACAAGGCCAACTGTTGAACCGTCGTGGCATGCGGTCCGGACACCTGTTCCTGGCCTGAGGCAGCGCTTTCGCATACCTTGGCCACTAGACCGACCATGTTGCGCAGTAGTTCCTCCAAAGGGAAAGCAAATTGCCCACCGGTCGCAGCCTTCGTGTACCATTCGATGGTCTTGGCCATAACGATCGTAAACACGTCCACATCGTTGAGGGGCATGCCCGACTCGAGCGTACGTTTAGCCCATTGAACGGCGTCTTCAAGGATCTGCTCTTCGAGGTCCTCGTTCACCTCAGGGGCAGCAAACATCGAATCTTTTTTCCTGCATACCAATATCGCATCGTACCGAATGTTCCCCTCGCTGCTGTGAAATCCGCTCTTTCCCTCAGAACGCACGATCGGAGTAGCAGAAATGTAGAAGCCGCTCTCCAGCAGCAACTGCGCAACTTCCTGCCAGGCCCATACCTGGTTGTGGTGGAAGGTAAAGATCAGCAACCCCTCATCTTTCAAGACACGATGGCATTCATCGAGCACCCGCTGCAGTCCACGGCTGAAAAAATCGGTCGTCTTACCCAGTTTGTCATTCTTGACAATCTCTTCCGGCCGGGCTGATGACAGTGGTTCGAACCAAGGGTAAGAATCCCTCAGCGCCAACCGCAACCACACGTAGAAAAAGTCCGCCAGTTCCGAATACTGAACGTTGTCGAAATACGGGGGGTCTGTGATCACAGCATCCACGGAGCGATCAGGGATAAACGATAGGTCTTCCGCGCTCTGGCAACGCAGCAGTGCGGCACGCTCCGTGCGTTCAAGTTCCGCGAAATCCGCGACCAGGCGCCCCGCGATACGTTCCCCGCTCGTAGATGCGGTGCGCGCGCCGGTCGGATCCACCACACGCTCGTAG
>JBDOIE010000246.1:0-56364 GCA_041082245.1 Chloroflexia bacterium | reverse complement strand
GTGGGGATCGTCTCCAGCCGTTCCGTCACGTCGACATACGCCGGCTGACAATGTGGCAGTCGGCCCTGTTTCTCCAGCTGCGCGGCACGGGCGAGCTCTGCCAGGTCCGCTTCCACACGCAGCTCGGGGCGGAGCTCTACGGTGACGGTCTCCTTGGGTACGTTGACCGCGACCACCTTGCCCCGGCCCCGGAGCGTAACCACCTCCTCGCCGAGCGAGGGTAGCCGGTCCTTGATCTCCACATACTGGTCGTGTTCGTAGCTCAGGCAGCAAAGGAGCCGCCCGCACACCCCGGAGATCTTCATCGGGCTGAGCGGAAGGTCCTGCTCCTTGGCCATGCGCACCGAGATGCGCAGGAAATCGCCCAGGAAGGTGGCACAGCAGAGGGGCCGGCCACAGATGCCGATCCCCCCAAGGAGACGCGCCTCGTCCCGTGCTCCGATCTGCCGCAGTTCGATCCGCGTGCGGAAGAGACGGGCCAACCGCTTCACGAGCTCGCGAAAGTCGACGCGGTTCTCCGCCGTGAAATAGATCGTCAGGCAACGACCGTTATAGGTGTACTCGGCCGCTACCAACCGCATCGGCAGGCCCAGCTCCGCCACCTTTTCCCGCGCGCGCGCCAGTGCCTCGGGCTCCCGTTCCTGGAAATGGCGCATCCGCTCCAGGTCTTCCTCCGTGGCCGGGCGGACCACCGGCTTCAGCTCCCCGTGCACCTGCTCCGGCGCGATCTCGTGCGGCGGCACGACGACCTGCCCGAGGTCCTGCCCGCGGGCAGTTTCCACGATGACCCAGCTGCCCCGAGCATAGTCCTCTTCTCCCACCTCAAAATCGTACAATTGCCCTGGGTGTCGCAGCCGGACACTGACGACTCTAGGCACCCAATCCTCCTCCGGATCCCCCGGTACCTTCATTGTCTCAAACAACCACCGGCAGTCGGAGCAGCAGCTCCTCCAGCACCAGCCGTGGATTCACCTGCTCCAGCAGCCGCTGCCGTGCGGCTCGCAGCGCCTGCAGGCAAGCCAGCACCACTTCCGCCGTGAGCCGCCGGGACAGGGCCCGCAGCCGCTCCAGCCGGTCGTGGTTGACCACCAGATCCTCACACCCTTGCCCTGTCAGGAACAGGTCGCGCCACCATCCTTCCCACTGCTCCAGCAGGCTCAGGACGGCTACCTGTTCCCCCCGCCTCCAGCGCCGTTCCTGCGCTTCGGCGAACGCAAAGCGCTCCAGTGACCCCACCTCGAGCAACCGCTCCATTGCGTCCAGCTCCTCCTCGCGCCGCACAAGCACCGTTGCGTCCTGCAGGGCGCGCACCGCCCACCCCAGCCTTCCCCGGCTGAGCGCGGCAAGAAGGCGAGCCTGCTCATCGCTCGCTCCCCACCGCGCCATGAGCGCCTGTCGCACTTCTTCACGCCCCAGCGGCCGCAAGGGGAGATGCTGACAGCGGGAAACGATCGTCGGCAGAAGCAGATGGTCGGAAAGCGCCACGAGCAGCAGCACGGCGAACGGGGGCGGCTCCTCGAGCGTCTTGAGCAGCGCGTTCGCCGCCTCTACGGTCATCGTCTCGGCATCCTCGATCAGGTAGACCTTGCGTGTCCCGGCGAACGGCCGCTCGGCCATGGTCGCGCGCAGTTCGCGCACCGCGTCGATCCCCAGCGTGCGCCGTCCCCCTTGTGTCTCCAGGTTGAGCAGGTGGAGGTCCGGATGTGTTTCGTTCGCAACCCGAACGCAGGCTGGGCACGTCCCGCAGGGCTGCTGGGAGGTGTTCAGGCAAAGCAACGCCTGCGCCAGCCATCGAGCGAGCGTCCCGCGCCCTACCCCGGAGGGTCCCGTGAACAGGTACGCGTGGGCTACACATCCCTGGCGTATCTGCCGGGTCAGGAGCTCTACCGCCCACCGATGCCCGACCACCGGGTGCTCGAGCACCGGGGCTGTATCTGGAGCCGGCCTTTCCGGCCGGCCGGCTGTTTCCGAGAGTGCCAAAAACCTTCCTCCACGCGTTCGGTTATGGCTATTATACCCCCGGGGCCCCCCCGACGCAACCCGGGTTGCCCCCGGTTTCCAACAAAGTAAGAATGGGCCTATGCCGAGCGTACAAGCCCGTGATCACTTGAGGCCCGCGACCGTAGCGCTCCTTTGGCTTCGCGAAAGGCCCTGCTGGTTCCCAGCCTCCTTCGAACGAAAATCGCGGTGCTCGGCTCGCTACCACGGGATAGTTCGTTGGAAACTCGAGGGTTGCGCCGCCCCTTCCTTCGTGCTATACTGCCTCCCGGCGAATGGGGGCGCTGCTCCCGGGAGGAACCGATGCCCACCTGGCGGGCCTATGCCAAGATCAACCTTTGCCTCGAGGTACTGGGGCGACGGCGGGACGGCTACCACGACGTCGTGACCATCCTGCAGACCGTCGACCTCTGCGATACGCTCAGCTTCGAGCCGGCCGATGATTTCGCCCTGACCTGCAGCGACCCCCGCCTGGAAGGGCAGGACAATCTGGTGCTCCGGGCCGCCCGCCTGCTCCAGCGGGCCACGGGCGTCGACCGCGGGGCCGTCATCCACCTGGAGAAGGGGATCCCCACGGGTGCCGGCCTGGGGGGTGGCTCGAGCGATGCCGCGGTGACGTTGCTCGCGCTCAGTTCCCTCTGGGGCCTGCATATGACGCGCTCGAACCTGGAAAACCTGGCCGCCGTGCTTGGAGCAGATGTTCCCTTTTTCCTCTACGGGGGCACCGTGCTGGCCGAGGGGCGGGGAGATCGGATCACCCCGCTTCCCCTTCTTCCCGAGCACTGGGTGGTGATCGTGCGCCCTCCCTTGGAGATCCCGGACAAAACATCCCTGATGTACGCTTCCCTCACCCCGCGGGAGTACACCTCTGGCGCGGTCACCCGCCACATGGCACGGGCGATCCAGGAAGGCCAGGAGATCCGGCCGGGCCTGATTTTCAATGCCTTCGAGTGGGTGGCCTTCCGGAATTTCGACCTGCTGGACAGCATTCGCCAGCGGGTGGTGGAGGCCGGGGCCGACCATGTGCGCCTCTGCGGCGCGGGACCGGCCCTCTACGCGCTCTATCGCGAGGAACCCCCGGCCCGCGCGCTCTACGAACGGCTTCAAGCCGAAGGACTGGAAGTCTACCTCGTGCGCACGGTGGAAGGCAAGCCGGCGCCCCTCCCGTAGCCCGGGCGATCGGAGGGAGAAGTTGCGCCTCCGGTTGACGCTCGCGTTCCCGTTGATGGGTTTTTCCTTCACCATCCTGCAGACGGTCCTGGTGCGCGAGCTGCTGGTTTCTTTTTCCGGGAACGAGCTCTCCATCGGGCTGGTGCTCGGGGCATGGCTGCTTCTCGAAGCCCTCGGAAGCGGCGCGGCCGGCCTCCTCCTCAGGCGTTCCCCGGGACACCCCGCAGCCTATGCAATGCTACAGGTACTGCTCGTCCTCCTGCTCCTCCCCGCCTTCTGGACCGCGCTCCGGGTACGTGCCCTCCTCGGGGCTGTCCCCGGGGAGGCGATCGGGCCGCTGCCTGCTCTCTTTGGGGCGCTGCTCGCACTCGCCCCGCTGGGCCTGGTCGACGGGGCCATGTTCGCCACCGCCTGCGCCGTGCTGCTGGCGGCGTCGGAGCAGGCCGCACCGGAGCGCGAAAGCAGCACCGTCTACGTGCTGGAGGCGGTCGGAAGCATCCTGGGGGGAACGCTCCTGACCTTCCTCCTGCTGCCCGTCCTCTCCTCCACCCGGATCCTTTTCCTTGTGGGCGCGCTGAACGCGGCCTCGGCTGCCTCCTTGCTTTCCGGCACGGATCGGCGAACCTGGTTCTCCACAGCGGCCGCATCCTTCCTCGCTACCGGAGCGCTGGCGCTCGCGGTGACCCCGCTCGGGACGGTGCTCCACTGGCGCCTCGTCTCCAACCGGTGGTCCCCTTCCAGGCTTGTGTACGAAGCCAACTCGCCCTACGGCAACCTCGCCGCCGTGCGGGAAGCGGACCAGGTGACGGTCTTTGTCAACGGGACCCCGGTGCTCACCGCGCCTGACCCGGACATCGCCGCGGTGGAGGAGCTGACCCACCTGCCGGCCCTTTTCCTCGACCGCCCGCCACGGCGCATCCTGGTTGTCGGCGGCGGTGCCGGAGGGGTGCTCCACGAACTGCTGCGCTACCCGGTGGAGCGGATCGACTACGCGGAGCTGGACCCGCTGCTCATCCGTGTCCTCGAGCTCGTGCCCACCTCCCTGACCTCCGCTGAACTGGCCGACCCGCGTGTTTCCCTGGCGGTGGCGGACGGCCGGCGCTTTGTCGCCTCGCTATCCGATCTGCCCGTCAAGCCCTCCTATGACCTGGTCCTGATAAACCTTCCGTACCCCTCCACCCTGGTCCTGAACCGCCTCTACACCGAGGAATTTTACCGGCAGCTAGCCGCCCTCCTGACCCCGGAAGGCGTGCTGGCCGTCCCGGCGCCGGCCGGGCGCACCTACGTGGGGGCATCGCTCCGCGACCTCCTGGCGTGTTACCGCCGGACGCTATCCCGTGTCTTCCCTTACGTGCGTGCCGTACCCGGGGACGAGATGACGCTGTGGCTGGCCTCCCGCCGTCCGCTCCATCTCTCCGCGGAGGAGCTGGTGCGCCGCTGGGGGGAACGGGGCGTGGAAACGCGCATGCTGCGGCCCGAGCATCTGCGCTACCTTTTCGACCCCCGTGTCGCAGGGGCATTCGAGACTGCCCTCGAAGAGGCGCACGTTGCGGTAAACCGGGACGTTTACCCGGTCGGGCTGCGCTACGGCCTGGCCTACGAGAGCGCGATCCTCTCCCCGGAACTGGAGCCGTTCTTCCGGTGGCTGGGCCGCCTCAAAGCCTGGCAGATCGGGGCGGGGCTTGTGGGGTTGCTGCTCGTCGGCCTCCTGACGCTGCGCCGCCCGGAAACGCTCGTCCCGCCGGCTATCGCCACCACCGGGGTGGCCGGCATGACGACCGACCTCCTGGTGCTCTTTGCCTTTCAGCTGCGCTACGGCTACGTGTACCAGCAGGTCGGGTTGCTCGTTACCTCGTTTATGGCCGGGCTGGCACTCGGCGGGCTCTCGATGCGCACCTGGATCGCGCGCGGACGCCTCCACAGGCCCTGGCAGGCATTCTTGTGGCTCGAGGGTGCAGTAGCCGGAGGAATGGGGCTCCTGGCCGGGTTGCTCGCGTTCTTGCTCTCCCGGCCGGCGCCGGCGTCGGCCGTCGAGCCCCTTGTCCTGTACGGCGCGAACCTCCTCGGCGGAGTGCTCGTGGGGTTGGAATTCCCCCTCGGGACGCGCCTGCTCGTCGCCCGAGGAGAACCTGGCATCCGCGTGGCAAGCTCGCTGTACGCCTGGGACCTGGCGGGGGCGACGCTCGGGGCGGTGTTTGTCTCCGCGGTGCTCCTCCCCGCGCTGGGGCTGCGGGATACCGCGCTCCTCGTGGCGCTGCTGAAAGGGGTCAGCCTCGCATGGGTAGGACGAGGCTACCGGAGGCAGTGACTCCCTTCAGGGCCGTCGCTCCGCGTGGGCGCGCAGCTGGCCGCAGGCCGCCGCGATCTCGGTGCCCCGTTCCAGCCGCACGCTTACCGGGATGCCCGCCCGGGCAAGCACGTCGCGAAACGCCTCCACGACCGCTCGCTCCGGTGGCCGCCAGTCGCTGTCGGGGATCGGATTGAGCGGGATGAGGTTCACGTGCCCCAGCATGCCGCGCAGCCGGGCGGCAAGCCGCCGGGCCTCCTCGGGGGAATCGTTGACCCCCGCGATCAACACATATTCGAAGGAGACACGCCGGTGGGTACGCTCCGTGTAGGCGCGACAGGCGCGCAACAGCTCGTCCAGCGGATAGCGCCGGTTGAGCGGAACCAGTTGATCGCGCAGGGTATCCGTCGCGGCATGGAGCGAGACGGCCAGGTTCACCTGCAGCGGCTCCTCGGCCAGGCGGAGGATGCCCGGCACCAGCCCGGCAGTAGAGATCGTCATCCGTCGCGCGCCCAGGTTGAACCCGTCCGGGTCGTGCAGCCGCTCCACGGCAGCCCAGGTGGCCTCATAGTTCGCGAACGGCTCTCCCATCCCCATAAAGACCACGTTCGTTACCGCGGAGGGCACGCCCCACTCGGGACCGGCCTCCCGGAGGACGCGTGCAAAGTGCAGCACCTGTTCCACGATCTCCCCTGCGGAGAGGTTCCGCCGGAAGCCGCCCTGGCCGGTCGCGCAGTACGGGCAACCGATCGCACAGCCCACCTGGGTGGAAACGCACACCGTGGCGCGCTCCCGGTACAGCATGAGCACCGTCTCGATCCGTTCCCCGTCCGGGAGTTCGAAGAGGCGCTTGCGCGTCAACCCTCCGGGAGCGACCTTTTCCTCCACCAGCCGCAGCGCCGGATAGAGCGCTTCCTCCTCGAGCCGGGTACGAAGCGCCCGGGGCAGATCGCTCATCTCGGAAAAGCGATCCGCGAGCCGCACGTAGATCCATTGCCACAGCTGCCGGGCCCGGTAGCGCGGCTCGCCGAGCGCTTCCATCCATTGCTCCAGTTCGGGACGTCCCATGTCCAGCAGGTATCGCTTCATCCTTCGCTCTCCCCGCCCCGCACCGCGCGCACCAGCCGCTCGCGCGCCGGTCGAAGTCGTTCCCGCAGCCGCTCCACGATCCGGCCGGCGTCCATCGGTCCGCAGGGAAAGATGTCCACCGCAGCGAAATTCCCCTCCTCGGGCCAGGTGTGGATGCTGATGTGCGATTCCTGGAGCAGAAGGAAACCCGTCACCCCCCACGGCTCGAACTGGTGCCAGTACTCGTGGTAGATGTTGGCTCCGCCGTACAGCGCCGCTTCCACCAGGATAGAGCGTAACGGCTCGACATATTTCAGCAGCTCGTCTTCGGCCAGCCAAAGGTCGTATAGCCAGTGTTCGTGGGCATAAGAAACCACGTCCCGCCTCCGCCGCTCGCGGCTTACCTGTAAAGCCTTGACAGCGTACCCAATCGATCCCTCCACCCGCAGGCTTATGCCTGATCCGATCTTCCCGTCCAAGTGTCGATCAACCCTGGGTCCTCCCCTGCCACCGCCATTTCCACCTGCCGGCGGTACAGCTGGCTGTACAGGCCGCCGCGGCGCAACAACTCGCGGTGATCCCCGATTTCGCGGATCCGCCCTCCTTCGAGCGCGATGATCTTGTCGGCGTTGCGGATGGTGGAAAGGCGGTGGGCGATGACGAGCGCCGTGCGCCCCTTGAGCACCTCCTGGAGGGCCTGCTGGATCAGGAACTCCGCCTCGGCATCGACCGAGGAAGTCGCCTCGTCCAGGATGAGCACCCGTGGGTTGGCAAGGATCGCGCGCGCAAGGGCGATGCGCTGCTTCTGCCCACCGGACAGGCGCACCCCGCGTTCGCCGATCTCCGTGTCGTACCCCTGGGGCAGTTGCTCGATGAACTCGTGGGCACAGGCTGCCCGGGCCGCGGCGACGATCTCCTCGTCCGTGGCATCGGGCTTGGCAAAGGCGATGTTCTCGCGCACGGTCGCGTTGAAGAGGAAGGTGTCCTGCAACACCACCCCTACATGGCGCCGCAGGCAGTCCAGCCGGATCTTCCGCAGGTCGTGCCCGTCCAGCAGCACGCGGCCGTGCGCCGGGTCGTAGAAGCGACAGAGCAGGTTCGCGATGCTCGTCTTCCCGGCGCCGCTGGGGCCGACGAGCGCCACGACCTCCCCGGGGGCCATGGTAAAGGTCACGTCGTGGAGCACCTCGTCCCCGTCGCCGTAGCGAAAGTGCACGTCCTCGAAGCGCACTTCGCCCCGTACGTCTTCCAGCACGATCGCGTCCGGCGCATCCCGTACCTCGGGCGGACAATCCAGGAGCTCGAAGATCCGCTCTGCCGCGGCGATGGCCTGCTGGATGACGTTGTCCACCTCGGTCAGCCGGTGCAGCGGTTCGTAGAAGGAAGCCGTGTACGAAAGGAACGCGACCAGCGTCCCCAGCGAGGCACGCTCCCCCACGATCAGCCATGCGCCGACCCCCAGGACCAGCGCCGGCCCCAGGCTGGCGACGAAGCGGAAGGCCGGGAAGAAGGAGGCCCAGGTCCGGATGGCGCGCACGCGCGCACGGTAGTAGGCGTGGCTCTCCGCCGCGAACCGTTCCAGCTGGGTTTCCTCCTGCCCGAAAGCCTGAATGACCCGGATGCCGGCCAGGCTGTCCTGCAGTTGTGCGTTGATGTCCCCCAACCGCGCCCGTACCTGCCGGTACGTCGGCCGCACCTTGCGGTTGAACCAGCGCAGCCCCAGCGCGAGGAACGGCATCGGCGCGAGCGCGGCGAGCGCCAGCCGCCAGTCCAGCACAAAGAGCACGACACCGGTCCCGATGAGGCGCAGGAGATCGACCGCCGTGAGGCTCGACCCGTGCGTGACGAAATCTTCGAGCGAGTTCACGTCGTTGGTGAGCCGCGACATGAGCTCGCCGGTGGAAGTGCGCTCGAAAAACGACAGGGAGAGACGCTGCAGGTAACCATAAAGCTGAACACGAAGGTCATAGATAAAGCGTTCTCCCAGGGTGTGGCGCAGGTACTGGTCGCCGAAGCCGATCAGACGCGCGAGCGCATAGGCGCCCACGAGCAGGCCGAGCAACGGAGCCAGCTGACCGAACGGCGTCCGCGCGACGATGCCGTCGATGATGCGGCGCTGGATGAGCGGGGGCACGAGCTCCACCAGCGCCTGCAGCACCAGGATCACCGCGATCACGATCAGCGTGCCCCGGTAGGGGCGCAAGGCCAGGAAAAGCCGCCTGAGGACCCCCAACGAGCTACCTCCCGCAGAAGGGTTACGGTGCGAACCGTGACATTCTACCACATGCGGTACCGGGCGGCAAACCGTTGCGCTGGCCCACCCTTTGTAGTAGAATGACCTCGACGGCCGTACAGCATTCGGGCGAGGGTAGCGTGCCCTATCTGGTCGGGTTCCTGCTTCTGGTCCTGATCCTGGCCCTGATCCTCCTGATCGTGCCGGCGGAGGAAAGGCGGAGCCTGCTCCGGTCGCTTCAGCGACGGAGGCCGGCGGACGAGAAGAAAGCCCCTCCCCCCGCCCAAATGCCGGAAGAGGAGCAAGAAGGCCCCGCCATCCTCCGGGGGGCACCCGGAGAAGCGGGGGTCCCCAGCGCCGGCCGGCCTTCCTGGGGAGTGCGCGTCTGGGAACGCATCCTGCTTCCGCTGCGCCCACGGCCGAAGGCCCCTCCGACCAGAGAAGCCCCGAAAGGCCCTGCCCCGGCGAGCATGGTACGCAAGCGGGTGGCGGTACTTGCCCTGGTCATCCTGGTCGCGGCGTTCCTGATCGGGCGCTTCCTGGAGCGTCGCCTCACGCCGACGCGCGAGGGGCAGCTGACGGTGCTCGTCGGGACGATCGCGCCCCGCGGATCGGCCGGCGAAGAGTTGTCCGCCTTCCTGCGTCGCGCGTTCGAAGAAGCAGGCCTGGGCGATCGCGTGGCGGTGCGCACGCAACATACCGAGCTGGCCGACCCGGCGGCCGCGGGGGAGTTGCTGCGGCGCAAGCACGCCGACCTGCTCCTCTGGGGGGAAGAAACGAGCGACGATCCCCCTCGTTATACCCTTTCCCTTGCGATCTACCCGCGCGCGGACGAATCCGCTCCCGAGTTCGAGGAGTACGTCCGCACCTTCGCCACGCCGCCCGCATTTCCCCTGAACGCGCCGGGGATCTCCCGAGAAGATCTCGCTTCCCTGCTGACATGGCTTGCGCGTTTCTACCTGGGGGAGTTCGGGGCGGCCGAAAGCGCTACACCTCAGTTGCCGGAAACGGCGGAGGCGGTGGTCCGCTACCACGAGGGAGCGCTGCGGTGGCTTCGCGGGGATTATGCAGGAGCCCGCTCGGCCTTCGAACACCTGGTGGCCCGATCGTTTGTGACCACGCTCGACGGCTCGACCTCCGAAAGTTACACATGCCCTTCTGATACCTCACCCGCTTTCTGTGCCGCGTTGCAGAACGACCTTGCGGTGACCATCCTGACCCAGGAATCGCTGGGCCAGGTTCCCGGGACGGCGCTGGACGAGGCGATCCGGCTGCTGGAAAACGCCGTCCTGACAGACGATCGCCCGCTCTACCGCTACAACCTGGGACGGGCCTATATGGCCCGCGGCAGGGCCGACCTGGCTCTTCCTCACCTGGACAAGGCCGTGCAGCAGGACCGTGACAACGCCGCCGCTCTGGCCTGGCTCAGCATGGCGTGTACGGCTGCGGGAGAGAGCGGACGCGCTCGTGCGATGGCCGACCGGGCGATCGAAAAGGACCGCGCACTTGCCGAGGGCGAGCTTGCGCTGGGCCTGCACTTGCTCGCCCAGGGGGACCTGAAGGGAAGCGAGCGGGTGCTCGTCCAGGCGAGGAAGCTGGCCGAGGCGGAGACAAGCCGCCGTCGCTCCCGGGAGGCAGCGCTCCGGGAAGGGAACCGTCCGAACGCGCGCCTCGCGACATATGCCAGCGCCTGGGCGCGGCGAAGCGAGGCGACCCTTGCCCAGGTACACCTGGCGCAGGCGCAGCTGGCGGTCCGGCGCGCAGAGCAGGCAGGGCGGACGCCGTTCTTCGTCTGGCTGTGGCGCATCCTGTCCGGGGAAAAGGCCCCGGCGGACGTTGCACGAGCGGAGATCGACGCCGCGCTCGGGCTTCATCCGAACTGGAGCCCTGCGCTCCGCCTGCAAGCGCAGTTGTTGAGCGCTCGGGGCAAGGTACAGGAAGCGATCGATACCCTTCGCGCGCTTCAGCAGCAGGACCCCAGAGATGTGGCGACGTACCAGGCGCTCGCTGATGAGCTGGAGAAACGATGGCGGCAGCTGCGTGGCCAGCCCGGACAGGAAGCGCAGGCCCAGGAGGTACTGGCCCAGATCCGCGAGCAGTATCGCCTGCTGATCGATCGGGGCCTATCCCCTGCACAGGGGTACCTCGGGCTAGGGCGGATCGCCCAGGAGGCGGGCGACAGTGCGGCCGCGCGCCAGGCATACCTCGATGCGATCGCCTCCGACCCGCAGTTCGCCGAGGCCTATCTGCGGCTGGGGTGGCTGGAACGGGATCAGGGAAAGGAACAGGAAGCGCTGGGGTATCTGGAGAAAGCTGCACAGCATGCGGGCGGGAAGTCGTGGATCCGGGTGCTGGCCCACACTGCCCGCGGCGAGATCCTCCTCGAGCAATCGCTGCGCAGCGAGGGCGAGCCTGTCCGGAGCGATCTGCGGCGCCAGGCGCGGGAAGCGTTCCAGGCCGCCCTGAACGAGCAGCCGGGGATGGCCTCGGCACTGAACGGGATGGGGCGGATCGCGTACGAAGAGGGAGACCTGGACGGTGCCGAAGGCCGCTTCCTGCAGGTGCTGGACCACGACCGCACCAACTTCGGAGCGCTCTACGGGCTCGGCCGGGTCTACGAGGCACGATCGCGCACCGATATCGCGCTGCGCTACTTCCGACGCGCAGTCGCTGCCCGGGGCGACAGCATCGCTGCCCGTTACCATCTGGGTGTGGCCGCCTTTGCGCAGCTGAACACGCGCGAGGCCCAGGGGGCCCTGGAATGGGTGCGGGGTCGCTGCCAGGACGCCCAGGTGCTCTCCTTCGACGACCGGCAGGCCTGTCAGGGCGTCACGGGCTGGCTCGAGAAACTGGGCGCTTCGCGTCCCTGAAGGAGCGTTCGTATGATCCAGTGGACGGAATACCTCTTCCCGCAGACGGTGGAAGAAGCGCTGGAGATGCTCGCCGCCTACGGCGGGCGGGCGCGCCTGATCGCGGGAGGGACCGACCTCGTGCTCCAGGCGGAACGGGGATTGGTGCGCGCGGAGGTGATGGTGGACATCACGCGTATCCCCGGGCTGGACTTTATCGAGGAGCGCGGGGGGTGGATCTACATCGGGCCGCAGGTGACCCACGCGCAGGTGGCGGCTTCCCCCCTGGTGAGGGAAAAGGCCGGTGTTCTGGCTCAGGCGTGCGGCTCGGTGGGAGGACCGCAGATCCGGCACGTGGGCACGCTCGTCGGTAACGTGGTCAACGCGATGCCGGCCGCCGACGGCGCGGTTGCGCTCTTTGCGCTCGATGCGGAAGCCGAGGTCGCCGATCGCACCGGCCGCGAGTGGCGCCCTATTGCCGAACTGTATGCCGGCGTAGGGCAGTGCCGCGTCGATCCGTGCGCCCAGATGGTGACCGGCATCCGCTTTCGGCCGCTGCCTCCCGCGGCCCGCTGGGCGTACCTCCGGCTTGCGCAGCGGAAGGCGCTCATCCTGCCGATGCTGAACGTGGCTGCGGTGGCGGAGGTCGAGGACGGCCGCTTCCGGGAGGTGCGCATCGCCATAGGACCGGTGGCCCCCACGCCGTTGCGGGCCCGTGCTGCGGAGGAAAGGCTCCGTGGCGCTCCGGTGGACCGGGAGAGCATCGCGGAGGCCGCCCGGTTGGCGGAGGAAGCGGCGAACCCGCGCGACAGCGTCCTCCGCGGCTCCGCGGAGTACCGCAGGGCGATGGTGGGGGTGCTGGTTCGCCGGGCGCTGGAGCAGGTGGCGTGGTATAATGGCAACTGACGGCGAACAACGGGTATACGATACCGAGCGGCTTCGCCGCAATTTCCCCACTGTGCCAGTGTGGGTGGTTCTGATAGACGCGTAAAAGTCCGCTTTCCCACAAAGGAGCCCGAAGTGCCGCAGATCCGTTTCGTCCTCAACGGGAAACCGGTGGAACTCGAGATCGACCCTGGAGAACGCCTGGCCTACACCTTGCGCGAACGGCCGGGGCTGATCGGCACCAAGATCGGCTGCGGGGAGGGGGAGTGCGGTGCCTGCACGGTGCTCGTGGACGGCGTTTCCGTCGTCTCCTGCATCTACCCCACAACGAAGGTACAGGGGCGGACGGTGACCACGATCGAGGGGCTTGCCCCGGAAGGGGATCTCCACCCCGTGCAGGAAGCGTTCGTGGAGCACTTTGCCGCCCAGTGCGGCTACTGCACGCCAGGCTTTGTGATGTCGGCCGTGGCCCTGCTCCGGGAGAAGCCGCAGCCGACGCGCGAAGAGATCCTGGAGGGGCTCTCGGGCAACCTCTGCCGCTGCACCGGGTACTACCAGATCATCGAGGCCGTGGAAGCCGCGGCCGAGCGCCTTGCGCAGCGGAAGGAACCGTAACGATGCAGGTGACGCTGGCCTACGGGCGGACCGGCCTTTCGGTTGAACTTCCGGGCGAGGCCGTGGTGATCCGGCCGGCCGAAGTACCGGGTCTCCCCGACGAAGCGGCTGCGATCCGCGAAGCGCTGCGCCGCCCGATGGGGACACCGCCCTTGCGGGAGCTCGTCCGGCCGGACCACCGCGTCACCGTCGTCTTTTCCGACCTCACCCGCCCGATGCCGAACGAGCGGGTACTGCCCGTCCTGCTGGAAGAGCTCTCGCACGTCCGGCCGGCGCAAGTCACCCTGCTGAACGCCCTGGGTACCCACCGTCCCCAAACCCCAGCTGAGCTGGAGGAGATGCTCGGTGCCCAGATCGTGCGCACCTACCCCATCGTGCAGCACGACCCGCACGATCGCGCGTCCCTCGTGCCGGTCGGCGTGTCCTCGTTCGGACATCCGATCCTTTTGCACCGGGCCTACGTGGAGGCCGACGTCCGCATCCTGACCGGCTTGATCGAGCCGCACTTTTTCGCCGGCTTCAGCGGCGGACCGAAGTCGCTCCTCCCGGGGATCGCCGGGATGGAGACGATTGGCGGCAACCACGGCGCCACGATGATCGCCCACCCTCAGGCGACCTGGGGGGTAACAGCCGGCAACCCCATCTACGAGGAGATCGCTCAAGCGGCGCTTCTTGCCCCGCCCACCTTTTGCCTGAACGTCGCGGTGAACCGGGTGCGCGCGATCACCGACGTCTGGGCGGGCGATTGGAAGGCGGTGCACGAGGCAGGATGCCGCACGGTCGCGACGCGCGCGTTCGTCGCGGTGGAGCACCCGTTCGACATCGTCATCACCACGAACTCGGGCTATCCGCTCGACCTCAATCTGTACCAGGCGGTCAAGGGGATGTCGGCGGCTTCCCGCATCACGCGCCCCGGCGGGGCGATCGTCCTGGCCGCCGAGTGCTCCGACGGCATCCCGGACCACGGCCGGTACAAAGAGCTCCTCTGGTCCGCGGGCTCCCCGGAGGCCTTCCTGAAAACGGTCGCCCGGCCCGACTTTTTCTGCCAGGACCAGTGGGAAGCCCAGATCCAGGCCCAGATCCAGCAGCGCGCAGAGGTTTACCTCTACAGCGACCGTCTGGACGACGAAACGATCCGGCGCGCCTGGCTCCGGCCCTGCCGCAACATCCCCAGCCTGCTGGAGGAACTGCGCGCCCGATACGGCAGGGATGCGCGCATCGCGGTGCTCCCGGAAGGCCCGCAGTCAGTACCGGTGTTGCAGCACTAGGAGGCCCAAATGCCGGCCCTGGGCAAGTCCATCACCCGGCTCGATATTCGCACCAAGGTGCAGGGAAGCCGCAAGTACCCGCAGGACTTTAACCTGCCCGGACAGCTGTACGGCGCCGTCGTATGGAGCGCCTATCCGCACGCCCGGGTACGGCACATCGACACGAGCGAAGCGGAAGCGATCCCCGGCGTGGTGCGCGTGATCACTTACCGGGATGTGCCGGTGAACGAGTACGGGATCAACCTGCGCGACCAGCCGGTCCTCGTCCCGGAAGGGGGTAAAGTGCGCTGGCAGGGGGACCGGATCGCGATCGTGGTGGCGGAAAGCGAGGCGATCGCCCGCCGGGCGGTCGAAGCGGTACGCGTCGATTACGAGCCGCTCCCGGTCGTGAGCGACCCCCTGGAGGCGATGCGCCCCGGCTCGCCGCTGGTGCACGAGGAGCGCGGCACGAATGTATTGCACCACGTCCGGGTGCGGAAAGGGGATATCGCTGCCGGCTTTGCCCAGGCCGATGTGATCGTCGAGGACGTGTACACCACGCACGCTGTGGAGCACGCCTACCTGCAACCGGAAGCCGGGATCGGCTACATCGATGAACAGGGGCGCGTAGCGGTAATCGCGGCCGCCCAGTGGCCCCACGACGACCTGCACCAGATCGCGCACATGCTGAACCTCCCCGAAGAACAGCTGCGCGAGACGGTGCCGGCCGTAGGTGGCGCCTTCGGCGGCCGCGAGGATATGTACATCCAGCACTTGCTCGCCCTTTGCGCCTTCGTGCTGCGCCGCCCGGTCAAGATCGTCTTCACGCGCGAGGAATCGATCCGCTGCACGGGCAAACGCCACCCGTTTGTCTTCCGCTGCCGACACGGGGCAACCCGGGACGGGCAGCTGGTCGCGGTCGAGGTGGAAGCGGTATCGGACGCCGGGGCCTACGCCTCGACAAGCATCCCGGTGCTGAACAATGCGGTGTCGTTCCTGGCCGGCCCTTATGCGGTCCCGAACGTCGCCCTCGACGGCTACACCGTCTACACGAACAACGCCGTCACCATGGCGATGCGCGGCTTCGGGGCGACCCAACCGCCGGTAGCCTACGAGCAACAGATGGATCGGCTCGCCGAAGCGCTCGGTATGGACCCGGTGGAGTTCCGGCTGAAAAACGCGCTCGTGCCGGGGAGCGAGAGCGCCCTGGGGAACCGGATGCCGCCGGGGACAGCCGTCCGCGAGACGCTGATCGCCGCTGCACGCGCGGCCGGGTGGGAGGAAGTCGAAGGTCACTGGCGTGCTCCGGATCCCGGCCCGCCTTCCGCCCCGTACCGGCGCCGGGCCTTCGGAGTCGCCTGCGCGTACAAGAACGTCTGCTACTCCTTCGGTTTCGACGATAGGGCGACCGCGGACGTGGAGCTGGCACTGGATCCGAGCGGGAAGATCGCGCGTGCCCTGGTGCGCATCGGGGCCGTGGACGTGGGACAGGGGGTGCATACGGCGCTTCAGCAGATCGCGGCGGACGCGCTCGGGGTCGAGCCCGCCCGCGTGCGCATCGCTCTTGTGGATACATCCGAGGTTCCCGACGCCGGCTCTTCCTCTGCCTCGCGCCACGTCTACGCCTCCGGTAACGCCGTATTGCACGCCTGCCGCCAGGCTTACGAGAAGTGGCAGGAAGCGTTGCGCGAGGAGACAGGGGAGACGCGCATCCGCGCACGCTATACCTTCCACGGGCGCGACATCCGGCCCACCACCCCGTACGACCCGGAAACCGGGCTGTGCGAGCCACACATCAGTTATTCCTTCGGCACCCAGATCGCTCTGGTCGAAGTGGACATCGAGACCGGGGAAGTGGAGGTGCTCAAGATGTGGGTTTCGCACAGCGCCGGCCGCATCGTGAACCCCGCGATGGCGTTCGGGCAGGTGGCCGGCGGCATCCATATGGGCGTGGGCTATGCGCTCACCGAGCATTTCATCCAGCAGGCGGGGATCGCCCGTACCCGTCGCTTCAGCGAGTACGCGATCCCCTCAATCCGCGATATGCCGCGCGAACTGGTGGATGTCCCGGTGGAGGTGATCGACCCCACGGGGCCTTTCGGGGCGACGGGCCTGGGGGAAACCCCTACCCTCCCTACCGCCCCGGCCATCCTGAACGGTATTGCACGCGCGACAGGGGTGCGCATCACCCGGCTTCCGGCCACCCCTGAGCGCGTTTGGCGCGCGTTGCAAGGGCGCGGAGCCCCGGACCAGCCCCGGGGCGATCGGTAAGAAGTTGGCGGCGGGCTGGGCCGCCTGGGGAACTGGCATGGAGGTCGTATGATGGCAAAGCGAATCTGGCGGATGCTGAGTGGCTTGGCCGCCCTCGGTCTGATCCTGGTGGCTCTGGTAAGCGCTTCTTTTCCCGGGAAAGCCGCCGCCGGGCCACAGCGGATTGATCCCGAGTTGCTCGCCCGGCTGGAGCGAGAGGGCCAGGGGACCTTTCTTGTCTACCTCGCGGAACAGGCGGACCTGAGCCCGGCCTACCGCATCCACGACTGGTACGAACGTGGCCGCTTCGTCTACCGCGCGCTGCGCGAGGTTGCGGACCGCACCCAGCCGGGTGTGCTCGCCGCGCTGGAAGGTCTCCGCACCACCGGGCACGTGACGCACTACCGCCGCTTCTACATCGTCAACCTGATCTTGGTGCGGGGCGATGCCACGGCTGCCCGTGCGCTCGCGCGCCTGCCGCAGGTAGCCGCGGTCTATCCGGAAATGCGGATCGAGCTCGTCCGACCCGTCGAAGGACAGCCTGCTCCCTCATCCGCCCCCCAGACGGTCGAATGGAACATCCAGAAGATCAACGCCGATGACGTGTGGAGCGTCTACGGGGTGACCGGAGCGGGCGCGGTGGTCGCGAACATCGATACTGGCGTGGACTATACGCACCCGGCACTGGTGGGGCAGTACCGTGGCAACCTGGGAGGCGGCGTCTTCGACCACAACTACAACTGGTGGGACCCGACCTTCTCCTATCCCTACCCGTATCCTGTCGAGGGGGACCACGGCACCCATACGATGGGGACAATGGTGGGCGATGACGGTGGGGTCAACCAGATCGGCGTTGCCCCCGGCGCGCGCTGGATCGCGGCCTACGGCTGCTGTCCGGACAACGAAACCCTGCTTTCGGCGACCGAGTGGATGATTGCCCCGACCGACCTCTCTGGGCAGAACCCCGACCCGGACAAGCGGCCCCACGTGGTGAACAACTCCTGGGGCGGCCCGGGCGGGAGCCTGATCTTCAACCAGCTGCTCGAGGCGCAGCGCGCGGCCGGCATCTTCCCCGCCTTTTCCGCAGGCAACAGCGGCTCCGGTTGCGGCACGCTCGGCTCACCGGGCGATAACCCGGCGGCGTTCAACACCGGTGCGACCGATATCAACGACAACATCGCCGCCTTTTCCTCGCGCGGGCCGGATCCGTTCCAGGTCTGGTTCGGGTTGTACGGCATCGGTCCGGAGATCACGGCGCCCGGCGTGGGAGTTCGCTCTTCCATCCCGGGCGGAGGCTACGCCTCCTACAGCGGGACCTCCATGGCCAGCCCCCACACCGCAGGCGCGGTCGCCCTGCTCTATTCGGCCGAGCCGAACCTCATCGGCCGCGTGGATGAGGTGGAAGAACTCCTGCGCCGCACCGCCGTCCCGCGCACCACGACCCAGCAGTGCGGCGGCGTCCCCGGAAGCAGCATTCCGAACAACACCTATGGCTGGGGCCGGCTGGATGTGAAGGCGGCCGTGGATATGATCTGGCACGCCGGGACGCTCGCAGGCACGATCACCGACGCCGTGAGCGGCGATCCGGTGGTCGCGACGGTGCTTATGCAGCGGAACGGATACACGCTCAGCACACGGAGCCTCCCCGACGGATCGTACGAATTCTTGCTCGGCGAGGGAACCTATACCGTCACCGTCCAGGCTTACGGCTATGAGCCCTGGACGCAGAGCAACGTGGCGATCGCACAGGATGTGACGACCACGCTCGACGTCGCCCTCACGCCGCTGCCGGTGCACACCCTTTCCGGCACCGTCCTGGAAGGGGCCCTCCAGGCCCTGGGAGAAGCGGTGGCTGCGCGTGTGGGCTTGCGGGATACGGGTGTGGAGGTCGCCACCGATCCGGCAACGGGCGCCTACAGCACGCCGGTCGCTGAAGGGCAGTACCAGATGCGCGTCATCGCCTCAGGGTATTTCCCCGAGGATCGCACGATCAACGCTACGGGCGACATCACCGAGAACGTTTCGCTGCTGCCTCGCCAGACCTACTACGTCCGCGACAGCCGCTCTCCCTGCGGCCCGACCTTCGAATGGATCGACGCCCGTGACGGCACGCCGCACTATGTCGGGGACGATGCCTTCTTCGTCCTGTCGCTGGGGGGCCGGACCTTCCGCTTCTACGGGAATACCTACACTTCCGTCTTTGTGAGCTCCAACGGCCTGATCTCCTTCGGTCAGGGCTACTCGCGCGGGCATATGGTATTCCCCTTCGAGGGGCCTCCGAACAACGCGATCTACGGGTTTGAGGAAGACCTGAACCCCGCCAACGGTGCGCAGGGCATCATCTACCACAAATTCATCGGGGATCGGTACCTGGTGGTCGAGTTTTACCGCGTGGAGCACTGGGAGCACGGCTATCCCGAGACGTTCGAGTTCATCCTGGACCTGCAGACCGGGGCGATCGTCCTCCAGTACCTGGAAGTGAGCTGGCCCGATTTCGCTTCGGTTGGCATCGAGAACCAGGACGGCTCGGACGGCATCCTGTACTCGTACGCGAACTCGGCCGGGATCACGAACTCGCTTGCGGTCGGCTTCTACCCGGTCTTCGGGGCTCCGCCGGCCGAGCAGGATGCGCTCGGGGTCTATGGCACGATCTCGGGTACCGTGACCGTCAGCGAGACCGGCTCGCCGGCCGCGGGAGCAGTTGTCACCGCGACCACCTTCCTGCGCACCCTGACCACCACGGCGGACGTCGACGGGCATTTCCTCTTCCCGAATGTTTGCGCGGACCTCTACCAGCTCCAGGCGCAGCTGCCAGGCTACCCGGCCGGGCCGGTCGTGACCGCACGTCTGCGCTGGTCGGGGGACGTCGTAGAAAAGGACCTCGTCGTCCCCGGTCCTCCGCCGGTCACTCACTTCTACGTCTACCTCCCGGTCGTGGTGCGCGGGTGGTAGGACCGCGACTCACCTCGCGGCCGGGGTGGGCATCCCACCCCGGCCGCCTTTTCTCCAGCGTTATCCGGGCTTCAGAAACGCTATTGACTTTCGCCTGGCGATATAGTAAGTTGCGGGGGCCTGCAGGCCCTTGGCGGGGGCAGAGCCCCCCAGGGAAAGGCCGGCGCTTCGGGATAACCGTTGTTGCGCCGAAAGGCCCGGCCCGCCGGAAAGAGCCCTTCCCCATCCCTTCCCGCACGCCGGGAGGGGAGTTGAGGGGCTGGCCCCCGACCGGTGGCCCGGGGCGCCAGCCGGAAGCAAGAAGAGTCGTGGCTGTCGCCACCGCTGAAGACTATCCTGGAGGGCGCATAAGCGCATCCTGAATAAACCATACACTACCTGCACAGCCGCACCTTGCCTCGATCCGGGTCATCGTGTATACTTTGCCATAGCCGGTCTTCCTCCTGGTCGGATGGTGTCCAAGGATATTCTACCAGAGGGAGACCGGCTAACTTCAAGATGTAAAGTGGTAACGATCTCTTGGCGCAAGTAGGAAGCCGTTTTGCGCGAAAGAACCGCGCGTGTTACAATGCTTCTGGAACGGTCCGCGTCCCCTGGTCAGGAGAGCTTGCTCCGCAAGCGACCTCGGAGGACACCGCAGCGATGGACGCCGAAACTACCCCAGAACAGCTGGCCTCCGACCAGCCGACGGAAGAAGCGTTTCTCTCCGGGAACGAGGCGCACTTTCTACGCCCGGAGGTCGTGCTCGCCAACCTTGCGGACGGCCTGCTGGTGGTCGACGATCGCGGACGGGTGCGCCAGGTGAACCCGGCGTGCGAGCGCCTGATCGGCCGGCCGGCCTCCGAACTTCTGGACCAGCCCTTCCCGGACGTACTCTCGTTGCGGTGTGTCCGGCCGGGCTGCCCCCTGCAGCAGCTGCTTCGCCTCACCTCTCCCTCCTGCGAAGCTCCGGCCATCGTGACCTCCGCATCAGGGGAAGAGATCCCGCTCCTTGTTTCCTGCGCGCCGCTTCCCCCGGCGGGCGCCGTGGTTTTGCTGCACGACATCCGTCAGCTGCAGGAGGCGGAACGGCTGCGGGAAGACCTCATCCAGATGCTGATCCACGACCTGAAAGGGCCTCTGGCCTCCATCTCCTCCACCATCCAGCTCCTGCGGCAATACCCGCCGGAGCAGCTGCACGCCGATGCATCCCAGATGCTTCTGGATATCGCCGAGAAGAATGCCTGGAGGCTCGCCCGGCTCGTGGATACGATCCTGGACGTGCAGCGGCTGGAGGCCGGCCGCTCCGTGCTGCGCATCGAGCACGTGCCGGTTGCGGCCACAGTGGACGAGGTCCTGGGGATGGCAAGGCCTCTGGCCATGGAAAGCAACGTGGAAATGGAGGCATCGCTTCCCCCCGATCTGCCGCCCGTACGAGCAGATGCCGAGATGGTCCGCCGCATCCTGTGGAACCTGCTGGACAACGCGCTAAAGTATACACCGGCCGGAGGGAAGATCGAGGTCCGGGCCCGGTGGCTGCGACCCTCCGCCGGCCGGGAACAGGAATGGGTGCAGTTCCAGGTTTCCGACACCGGTCCCGGGATTCCTCCCGAAGACCAGGCACGCATCTTCGACAAGTATGCCCAGGTGCAGATGCGGACCGCCCGTCGGCGCGGTGTGGGCCTGGGACTCACCTTCTGCCGGCTTGCAGTCGAGGCGATGGGGGGTCGGATCTGGGTGGAAAGCACCCGCGGGGCAGGGAGCACCTTTTCCTTCGTCCTGCCGGTGGCGAGACCCTGAGTCCGTCTACCTTTCCGGCGGGAAGATCTTTCCCGGGTTCAGGATCCCTTTGGGGTCCAGCGTGCGCTTGATCGCGCGCATGACCTCCACGGCCACGGGTCCCAGGTTCTGCTCCAGATAGGGCAGTTTCAGCACCCCGACGCCGTGTTCTCCCGAGAGCACCCCGCCCAGTTCGATCGCCGCCTGAAAGATCGCTTTTGAGGCTTGC
Organism: Chloroflexia bacterium; assembly: GCA_041082245.1. GTDB lineage: Bacteria > Chloroflexota > Chloroflexia > DTKN01 > DTKN01 > DAOTVY01. The sequence continues at coordinate 34,823 of JBDOIE010000246.1, read as the reverse complement.
TCGACACGCTTCATCTCTTCCGGATCACGGCGGTCGAAGAGGATGTTCGGGTGCAGGTTGCCGTCGCCGATATGGCCGAAAATCGGGATGGGCAACCCCGTCTCGCGGGAGATCTCCTTGATGCGCCGCACCACCTCCGGGATGGCGCTGCGGGGCACGGTGATGTCTTCCCCGAGCTTGTTGGGCCGCCGACGCGCCAGCGAGGGCGACACGGCTTTGCGGGCGGCCATCAGGGCCTGCCCTTCCTTCTCGTCCGCTGCCACCCGTACTTCCCGAGCGCCGGTATTCCTACAGATGTCGGCAATGGCCAGGATCTCCCGTTCCGCCTGATCCGGTTCCCCGTCGGTCTCGATGACCAGAATCGCTTCTACGTCGAGCGGCAGGCCCATATGCTTGTGCGCTTCCACCGTCGCGATGGTCGTATCGTCCATAATCTCCAGCGCTACGGGGATGATGCCGGCCTCCAGGATCCGCGTCACGGCCACGCTGGCGTCGATCAGCTGCGGAAAAACCGCCATCGCGGTACGGGTTGCTTTAGGAGGCGGGATCAGCCGGAGGGTCGCCTCGGTGATCACCCCCAGCGTCCCTTCCGAACCGACGAACAGCTGGCTCAGGTTGTAGCCGACAGCCTTCTTGATCGTCTTGCCCCCGGTGCGCAGGACCCGCCCATCTGCCAGGACAACCTCCAGCCCGAGCACATAGTCGGCCGTCACTCCGTACTTCAGGCAGTGCGGCCCTCCCGCGTTGCAGGCGATGTTGCCACCGATGCTCGAGTGGCGCTGGCTGGAGGGGTCCGGGGGATAATACAGGCCGTGCCGGGCAACCTCGGCCTGCAGGTCGGCGGTCACCACCCCGGCCTGCACCACAGCGACCATGTTCACCCGGTCGATCTCCAGGATGCGGTTCATCCGCGTCAGGTTGAGCACCAGCCCGCCCTGGATCGGGATCGACCCTCCGGCCAGCCCGCTGCCTAGCCCGCGCGGCACTACCGGAATTCCCTCGCGCCACGCTACGCGAAGGACCCCCGCGACCTCCTCCGTGCTTGCGGGCGAAACCACCAGGTCGGGCAGATGCTCGCGGTAGGTCGCGTCGTAGGCGTAACAGAGCAGGTCCTCCGGCTCGTCGCGGACCCACTTTTCCCCTACGATGCCGCGCAGCTCCTTCTTTAGGCTCTCCGGGATCATCGTCGCTCCTCGTTCACTCCTGATTGGCCTCCACCACGAGGCTGTCGTCGTCGGGAAGCGGAGCCGCATCGCTTTCCTGTACTTCGAAGCGGAAACTTCCGCAACGCGGACACGGAGTACGAGCGCGTAAATAGCGCTCGGGCTGGCGTGTCAAACCGCTGTAGCCGCAGTCCTGGCAGATGTACCGATACCAGATCGCCATCGGACACCTCCTCAAGGGTCGCTCGCACGATGACAGGACAAGCCGTGTTCCAGGCTCCGCCGTGCCGCCATTCTACACCAGCCGCGCGCGATTGTCCACCGCTTGCCAGGCGATAAGTCCTGTGGTAAAATAAAAGCGCTGTCGACCCCCTTCGGGGCGGCAACGGGACGTTCGGGTTCTGGTGCGTCGCTGGGATCGCGGTGCGACCGAGACGACGGAGCTATTGGATGGACTCGTCATTCGCCCTCCGGAAGCACCCCGGGGGTGTTTTTTTGCCACGCCCGGGAGGCCCCCGGTGGAACCGCTGATCCGGGTCCAGGGCCTCCACTTCAGCTACGTTTCGGGCGCCGGTCAGACGGTACCGGCCCTCCGCGGCATCGACCTGGAGGTTGCCGCCGGAGAGCACATCGCGCTGATCGGCCCCAACGGCTCCGGCAAATCCACCCTGGCTCGCCTCCTGAACGCGCTCCTCCTGCCCACCGAGGGGCGCATCCTCGTGAAGGGCATGGATACGGCGGATCCCGCCTGCCGCCAGGCGATCCGCCAGACGGTGGGCTTGGTTTTCCAGAACCCGGAAACCCAGTTCGTAGCCACCGTAGTCGAAGAGGAGGTCGCGTTCGGGCCGGAGAACCTGGGGGTGCCCGAGGCAGAGCTGCGCACCCGCGTGGAGTGGGCGCTTCGGGTCACCGGCCTTTCGGAGCTGCGCCACCGCTCTCCCGCGCACCTGTCCGGCGGCCAGAAGCAGCGCCTGGCCCTGGCCGGTATCCTGGCCATGCGGCCGGAGGTGCTCATCCTGGATGAGGCGACCTCGATGCTGGACCCGGCCGGCCGGCGGGCGGTGCGCGAGATCGTCGCAACCTTGCATGCCGCCGGCCTGACCGTAATCTCCATCACACAGGCCATGGAAGAAGCCGCGGAGGCCCAGCGGGTCATCGTGCTCCATGAAGGGCGGATCGCCCTGGACGGCCCTCCTTCGGTGGTTTTCTCCGAGCCCGAGCGTCTGTATGCCCTGGGGCTCGATCTCCCGCCAATGGTGCATCTTGCCCGCATGCTCCACGCACGCGTCCCTTCCTTCCCTTCCGTGGTATTGACCCCGCCGGAGATGGTCGCGGCGCTGTGCGAGCACGTCCGCAGGAGGACGCCGTGATCCCACTCATCGAGGTACGCGACCTCCACTACACCTACCTGCCCGGAACCCCGCTCGAGACGGAGGCGTTGCGGGGGGTCAACCTGGTCGTCTACCCGGGCGAAATCGTCGGGCTGATCGGGCCGACCGGCTCCGGCAAGTCCACCCTGCTCCAGCACCTGAACGGCCTGTTGCGGCCGCAGGCAGGCCAGGTCCTGGTCGCCGGACAGGACCTTTCCCACCCGCAGACGGACCTCCGCGCCGTGCGCCGCCGCGTCGGGCTGCTGTTCCAGAACCCGGAGGACCAGCTCTTCGAGCGGTATGTCGCCGACGATGTTGCCTACGGTCCGTTGCAGTACGGGTTGCCGCGCGAGGAGGTGCGCGAGCGGGTGCGCCGGGCGATGCTGGCCGCCGGCCTCCCGCCGGAAGTGTACGCCGACCGCCCGACCTTTTCCCTGAGCACGGGCGAGAAGCGGCGGGTCGCCCTGGCGGGGGTGCTCGCGCTGGAGCCACAGGTGCTGGTGCTGGACGAGCCGCTGGCCGGGCTGGACCCGGCCGGCCGGAAACTCCTGGCCTCGCTACTGGCACACTGGTGCGCCCAGGAGGGCCGGGCGATCGTGTGGGCTTCCCACTCGATGGACGAGATCGCACGGCTGGCCGACCGCGTCTACCTGCTCGCCGAAGGCCGTGTGGTCCGGGAAGCCACTCCCCGCGAGCTCTTTGCCGAACCAGAGCTACTCGCGGCCTACGGCCTGGAGGTGCCGGCCGTCACGTGGGTGTTGCAGGAGCTCGCACGGGCCGGCCTGCGGGTGCGTACGGACGTGCTCATCTTAGAAGAAGCGCGGGAGACACTCCTGGAGTTGCTGCGATGAGCGAGTGGGGCACCTTCCGGATGCTCTCCATCGGCCAGTATCTTCCCACGGGGTCGGCCCTTCACCGGCTCGACCCGCGCGTGCGGCTGCTGGGGGTGCTCCTGGTGGGGTGCGCGCTGCTCGTGCGCGGGCAAGTTACGGTGCTGCTCCTGGGGCTTGTCGTGGTGATCCTCCTCCTGGCAGTGGCCCGCATACCCCTGGGCCACGCGCTGCGCGGCCTGCGGCCGCTGTGGCCGTTTTTCCTCCTCCTGCTGGCCTTCCAGCTCCTCTTCTACCCGCACCGGCAAGCCGTCGCCGCCGGAAGTCCAGCGCTCTGGCAGGCCGGCCGCTTCGTGGTGAGCAGTGCGGGGATAACCGCGCTCGTAGCGCTCTGGCTGCGCATGGTTGCCCTCGTGCTCCTCCTGACGCTCCTCACGAGCATCGCCGACGCGACGGACCTCGTCCACGCCGTGGAGGGGCTCTTCCGACCGCTGCAACGCATCGGCTTTCCCGCCCACGAGCTGGCGCTCGTCCTGGTCGTCGCGCTGCGGTTCCTGCCCCTCCTGGCGCGGGAGGCGGATCGGCTTGTGAAGGCCCAGGCCGCGCGCGGCGCCGATTTCGGACGCGGCGGGGGGCGCATCGTGCAGCGGGTACGGAAGACCTTCCCCCTGCTTATCCCGCTTTTCGTGATCGCCCTGCGGCGGGCCGAGGAGCTCGCGGTCGCGATGGAGGCACGGGGGTACGTGGGCGGTAGGGGCCGCAGCCACTTCGTCCGCCTGCGGATGCGGCCCACCGACTGGCTGGCCCTGACCACAGCCGCAGCCCTTGCCACTATGCTCCTGTGGTTGGACCTGCGGCCGCTCGAAGCGGCGGTTCTACGCATCTTCTGAAAGGAGGCAACCATGCGGATTTCGGTGCGACAGATCGTCATTGCGGGCGCCCTGGGGGCGATCGCTATCCTGCTGGGCGCCACCCGTCTCGGGTTCATCCCCTTCGTGCTCGGCATCGCCATCACGGTCATGCACGTGCCGGCGATCGTCGGCGCGGTGCTCGAAGGCCCGCTCGTCGGGCTGATCATCGGCCTGCTCTTCGGCCTTTTCTCCTGCGCCTGGGCGTATATTGCGCCCACCGGCCCGGGCGATGCCTACTTCCAGAACCCGCTCGTTTCGATCATCCCTCGTATGTGCATCGGCCCTGTTGCCTACCTGGTTTACCGGCTGACACGGGAACCAAGAAGCTGGAGGTCCGCGCTCATCCTGGGGCTGGTGCTGCTGCTTGCGGGAGGCGCCATCGGGATCGCCTACGGCACGCCGACCTTCGGGGATAACGCGGGAGCAAGGCTTGTGACGCTGGGAGCGGCGCTGACGCTGGCCGCGCTCGCGCTGGCTGGCCTGGGGCTCACGCTGGGACGCCTCGGGGAGATCGCCGCCATCGGTGCTGCCGCTGTGGCTGGCACACTCACAAACACCGTCCTCGTGCTGAGCGCGATCGGATGGCTCACTTCCCACGGGTGGCTAAATCCCCCGGTGCCCTGGAGCGTGCTCCTCGCGGTCGGCCTCACCAACGGCATTCCGGAGATCGTGGCCGCGGTCCTGATCACGGTCGCCGTGGTGGCCGCCTGGAGGCAAATCGAGTTCGGCCGAAAGGGAGCCCGCATCTTCCGGGAGGAGGCCTGAAAGATGCTGCTGTGCATCGATATCGGCAACACGAACATCGTCCTGGGCACGTACGAGGGCGCTTCCCTCGTCCACCACTGGCGGATCGCGACCGGCCGGGATCGGATGGCCGACGAATACGCGGCGCTGTTCCTGATGCTCCTCGAACAGGCCGGCCGCAGACCGACGGACATCCACGATGCCGTGATGGCGAGCGTCGTGCCCCCGCTTACCGGACAGTTCGTGGAGCTGTGCCGGCGTTACCTCGGGCTGGATCCGCTTGTCGTGGATGCCGGTGTCCGCACCGGTGTGCGCGTGCGCGTGGACAACCCTCGCGAGGTGGGCGCAGACCGCATCGTCAACGCTGCAGCGGCCTTTCGCCGGTACGGCGGGCCGGCCTGCGTGGTCGACTTTGGCACGGCCACGACCTTCGACGCCATCTCCGCGGAAGGCGACTACCTGGGCGGGGCCATCGCACCGGGGATCGCCGTCGCTGCATCCGCCCTGACCGAGCGCACGGCGCGCTTGCCCCGGGTGGAGCTGGCGGCCCCACCGCAGGCGATCGGCCGCAACACGGTGCACAGTATGCAATCGGGGCTGATCTTCGGCTACGTGGGCCTGGTAGAAGGGATGGTCGCTCGTTTCCGTAAGGAACTGGGCCCCGAGATGCGGGTCATCGCCACCGGGGGGCTGGCAGAACTTGTCGCCCGGGAGACGGATGTTTTCGATGCTGTGGACCCGTGGTTGACGCTGGAAGGCCTGCGTCTGATCCACGGAATGAACCGGCCCGCGAAGGAAAGCGAGCGGCCGTAGCGCTCACCGCCCTGCCCAGGCAGCAAGCAGTGTCAGGAGGAAGGCGATCGGGGCGAGCCACCGGGTATAACGGCGGACTGCGACCTCCGTGGGCAGCTCCTGGCCGCTTGCCTCAAAGCGGGCCAGCACAAGGACAGCACCGACCCAGGCAACCAGCCAGGCAACCCAGCTCTGCGCGGGAGGGAACAACCGGGCCGCGCGCAGGGCCACGGCCACCAGCCCTACCTGTACCATCAGCTCCAGAGCCTCGACGGCGCGATACAGGGCCAACCAGCGCCCGCCAAAACCGGCCAGTGGCGCGTGGCGCCGGTCGCGATCCCATAGCGGCCAGGGAAGGGTTGCCAGGAAAAGGCCCGAGGCCAAAAGGAGGACAGCAGTCCCCAGGGGTCCTGTGGCCGTGCTGGACGCAACCCCAAGGCTCCGCGTCGCCAGGGGGAGGGCAGCGCTTCCCCAAAGCAGCGGCAGGAGGCGAGCGATCTCCAGCGGGGCCTGACGCCGGATTCCCCAGGCAGCATCGAGGCTCCCCGAGAAGCCAGCCGCAAGCAGCCGCACGAACGCGGGAAGGGGAAGGAACATCACGTAGAAGATCAGGTCCCCATCCAGACTGGGGTGTCCTTCTGGCCAGGGGAGCAGGGCAGCGGCCACCGCCAGCCCTGCGACCGCCAGCAACCCTACCCAGGCGACCGCGGTCGGTGCACCTTCGGGCGCGTGCTTCCGGGCGAGACGAACAATTTCCACGCACGGTCCCCAGATAGGGGGCGCCGGGCGCCTCCGGAGACGCGCCCCGAGCCAGGCCCCACTGCCCCGGGCGAGCAGCCCGAGCACGAGCGCGCCCACTCCCCCGGGAAAGAGCAGAAGTCGCAGCCACACCTGCCCCGCGCTCATCCCTCCTGCCCTCCCTCCGCGCTCGCCTCGGTCTCCGTAAGCGCCCGGAAGATCTCTTCCGGGTTCGGGGGACATCCTGGAACGCGCTGCTCGGTTTCCCAGAGCGCTTCGTCCGCGCAGTCCCCGAGCCGGATGCAGCGCCAGGGCGTGGACAGACCTTCGCTGAGCCGATGGACTGTCTCGCGAAGAGCGGGGGGAAAGGCGCCGCACAGCAGCAGCACATCTGCGTGGGCCGGCGCTTCCACGAGCACGGGGCGCACGGAATGTACCCCGAGCAGGTTCAGGGCTGCCAGCGCTTCCCGTGCGCACCCTCCGCAACCGATGCCCTCCAGGATGGCGACTGGAACGATCCGTTGCTGGCTCGTCAAAGGGAGACCCTCCTTACGGCGTGCTCAGCACCGGCAGTGGCCCGGAAAGCACCTGCAGCAGCGGCTGTGGATAGAGACCGAGCAGGAGCAGCACCAGGATGTAGAACGCGACTACCGCCAGCGCCGCCCGGGGCGGACGCCGGAAAGGCACGGTCTGCTCCGTCGGCAGCAGGGCCGGCCACAGGGCCCGCACCAGGGCGAGCAACAGGACCGCTGCCGCCGCAAGCCACGCGGCAAGATACCCCCACCCGCGCGCGGCGGCTTCCGGATAGAGCGTCCAACGCCCCACAAAGCCACCCAGAGGGGGAATGCCCGCCAGGGTCAACGCCGCGACGATCAGACCCAGCGCGACGAGAGGCGTCCGCCGCACTACCCCCACCCAGCCGGCGACATCGTCCCGGCCGGTGCTCCATTCCAGGATTCCCAGGCAGGAGAAGAGGAGCACCAGCGCAACGCTGTGGTGGATCGTCAGGAACAACCCGCTTTGCAGGGCAACCGGTGTTCCCAGGCCGAAAGCGAAAAGAACCAGCGCGGCGTCGGCCGATGCGGCATACGCAGCCAACCGCTTCCATCGCTCCTGCCCGGCCGCCAGGAGGGAGGCCGCCAGTGCTGCGCCGGCCGCCCCGGCCAGGAGCACGTCTCCCGAGCGTGGGGAAACGTGGAGCAGACGCGGCAGGCTCTGGGAAAAGCGCCCCAGGAACAGCAGCGCCACACCGTGGATCAACGTCACCAGAAGCCCCATCACCGCCGTAGAGGTATGGCCCGCCAGATCGGGCAACCAGAGATGGAAGGGTACGATGCCGAGTGCCAGCCCGAATCCCACGGCGATCAACCCCAGGGCCAGGCGGGCATATACCGTCTCCTGGGGCATCTCCAGAAAGGCCCCCATCATCAGGAACCCGATCAGGAGCGCAATGCCGGCCAGGGTCATCGTGATCAGGTACCTCAGGCCGGCCATCAGTGCCGAGATCGGCATCAGCCCCAGCGGCTCGTGCGGGGTATCGACCGTCGCAAGCGCTACCGCCAGCGCCACCACCTGCAGGAGGAGCGAAATGACGATCGGATCGTCCAGCAGGATCACCCCCTGCACCAGGCCCAGGACCGCCAGCCCGATCGGGATCGGCAGCTCCCCCTGCTGCAGTACCTGGGAAACCAGAAGCACTCCGCCCGCGCTGAGCAGGAGGACGTAGATGAACAGGCGATCGGTTCCGCTCAGGGAAAGGACGACCCCCAGAAAGCGCACCGGCTGCCCCAGCGGGATCCGGCTGCACAGGAACCCGTCCAGCGCCAGCGTGAGCGCCCCGGTCCACAGGACAAGGTGCCGGTATCGCCCGAGCAACAGGGCATAGAGCGCCATCACAACCGGCAGCAGGACCAACAGCAGGTGAAGCATCAGTCCATCTCCTCGGCCGAGGGCAGGCGCCACCGCTGCAGCCGCAGGAAGAAGAGGACCGAGAGCAACGCTGATCCGAGCGCCAGCAGAATGCTTACCGTGCTGAGCAGCCCGATCGCCAGGAGCCCCACGCTGCGCGAAAGCGTGGTGTAGAGCAGGTCTGCGCTCACGATGCACAGGAGCAGCCCGATGCATACCTCCTGGACCTCTTGCGCAAAGAGCACGTTGAACAGGCCGCACAGTGCCAGCCAGTACCAGGAGAGGTCCACGTAGAACCAGAGCGGGTTTGCGGGAAGTGCCGGGGTGCGCACCACCGGATACAGGATCGCAAACGTATAGGTGACCGCGATCAACACGGCGAGCGTGGAGGTGGGAAGCAGGTAGGCCGCCAGCCGCTCGCGGAGGCCAGGCGGTACCGTACGCACCCGTCGTGCCGCCCACCGCAGGCGGGCGGCCAGCACCTCATCGGTGGACGATGCGCCGTCCGGCAGATGTATCCAGCGCCGCGAAAGCGCGGTGAGCGCCAGGATACCCACCACCACCAGCCCGGTCACAACCTTTGCTAGCCCGAAGAAACTCAGATGGAGCGGGCCGAGCGCCACATCCTGCGGCACAAAGGGCAAACGGGAGAAAAGCAACCCCAAGATCAGGTAAACCGCCAGCAGCGCGGGAAGGGTCACGCGCCAGTCGCGAAAGACCACCATCAAGCCACCGCACAAGAGGATCCCCAGCCATATGGCCAGTTCCGCATTCCATCCGCCCAAGGGCCACCTCTCAGCGCGTCAGCGCGATCACCGCCGCACCTGCGGCAATCAACACGAAGAGCAGGAAATAGGTCGTGTGGCGCTCCAGGAAGCGCATCGTCCGCTCGATCCCGGCCCCAAGTGCGTAGCCGAGGCGTACAACCCCGCGGTAAAGGGCTACAGGCTGCGCGACCCGGGCGAGCCAGGCCGTGTCTCGGCTCAGCACGGGCAGCGGCTCGCGCAGCGGTCCCGTCGCCATGGGTTCGAGCAATGCGCGTTCGCGCCTTCGAAAGCAACCGCACCAGAGGGCCCCGCTGCCCAGCAGGAGCAGGGAGAGCAGCAACGCCGGTGCCCAGGGTTTGAGGCTCTCCAGCGAGCCACGCACGAGCAGCACGCTCGCGCTCGCCGCAGCCCGCGCGGCCCGTTCGAACAGTGCTCGCCACAGAAGCGGGGCGAGCAGGCCGCTCAGGGGGACGGATAGCGCGAGGACGATACCGGCGCTGCGCACCGCGTGCGGCCCGATCGCCTGTTCCGGGGCAGGCACAAGGGTCCATCCCCGCCACAGCCCGGCCAGAAGGAACGGCGTGCTGAGCAGCACAACCGCAAGGTAGGGGCCACGCCCCGCAAGCAGCAACCCCAGCGCGAGCAGCCACCGGCCCAGAAGGCCGGCCGACGGGGGCAAGCCCAGTGCCCCCCACATCCCCAGCGTGTAGAACGCCCGGCGAACGGTGCCGTCCAGGACGCCCTCTCCGGAGAACGCCAGGTACAGGAGCACTTTGCCAGCTACCAGATCCAGAAGCAGGAAGAGCGCCCCCGCAATTCCCCACGCCCCTCCGAGGCCGAGCGCCATCCAAAGGAGGCCCGTGCGTGCCACCGTATCCGCCGCCAGCACCTGGGGTCCAGTTTCCTGGCGCATCGCGAGCACGGCTCCCAGAAGAAGGCTCAGACTCCCCACGATCAACGCGGCTTCCTGAGGAGAGGGAGCCGCCACACGCGAAAGCACGCGCAGCCAGCTGTAGGGGCCGACGAGGAGCAACCATCCTCCCTGCAGCAGTACGCCTGCCGGGGCAGGGGCGCCGGCTGTGGAAAAGAGCCACCCCTGGAACGGAACCTGCGCGGCCCGCAGCCATACCGTGCCCAGGAGGAGGCTCAAGGCCTGGGGAGGGATGTCCCCAATCGCGAGGCTCCGGTAGTCGAGCGTGCCCGTGTGCCGGTAGATCAGCACCAGCGCAGCGAGCATCGGATAGCCGGCCAGGTGCTGCATCCCCAGGAACCATTCCGCGATGCCCGGGACCGGAAGCTCCGCGCGGCGCTGGCTCAGGAAAAGGTAGGTCAGGAAGCCCAGCCCTTCCCAGGAGGCGTAGAGGAAAAGCAGGTTCGTACGGCTCAGGAGGTACAGGAACACCCCGTGGAACAGGAGCAGCCAGGGCGCCGCTCGTGCTTCCTCTTCTCGAGCACCCAGCGCCATCCACACCAGGAGGCCTACAGTCAGGAGCCCCCCGAGAACAGCGAACAATCGTGCCAGGGCATCGAATGCGCTTCCGGTATCCCGGAGGAGTCCGGGCACGAGAGGCATCTCCCGCACGAGCAAGAGCGGCAGCGCGGTGAGCGCGGAGAGCCCAAGCGCGATGCGCGCCCCGAGGCGCACCGGCACCCTCCGGCCCACCAGGAGAAGCCCTACCCCGGAGAACCCGAGGATCACCGCCGTCAGCAGGACCGGGGAGATCATCGCACGGCCTCCCCGACGATCCCGGGGCCCAGACCCCAGGAAGCAACGATCGGCGCAAGAAGGTCCACGGGTTGACCAAACAGGGTACGGGGCAGTAGATCGACGAGCACCCGGCCCGGGGGGGTGTACCAGACACCGAGCAGCCGGCCGTCCGCGTCTGTACGGACGCGCACTCCCAGGGGACCCACCGGCGATTCCACACGGGCAAGCGCTTCACCTGCGGGCACGGAGACCGGGACGCCCACCGGCCCCCGAGGGGCGTCCTGTCCCACCGCCTCGAGGAGGCGCAGGCTTTCGAACGTCTCCAGTACGAAAACCATCCATCGGGCAAAGGCGTCGCCACCCCCCTGGGTGACCATCTGGGGCTCCAGCTCGCCATACCCCGCGTACGGCTGAGTGCAGCGGAGGTCTACAGGAGATTCCGAAGCGCGGGCTACCGGCCCGCCGAGCCCTTCTTCCTCTACGCTCTCCCGAGTGAGCAGCCCGGCCCCGACCAGCAGGGCCACAAAGGAACGGTTCGCGACCACACGGTGAGCGAGACGGTAGAGCGGCGCTTTCAGTTCCCGCACAAGGCCAACCACTATGTCCAGCTCCTCCAGGTCTCGCACGAGCCCGCCGGGCCGAAGAAGCGAAGGGAAATAGCGCCGGCCCGTCAGCTGCTGCTGGGTGCGGACGGTTCGTTCCCACCACCCGAGGAAAGCATCCGCTTCGGCCGGAAGCCCGGCCGTGCGCAACACCTGTGCAGCGACATACAGATGGTTTGCGAGCCGTTCCAGCTCTGCCAGCAAAACGCGCAAAGCCCGGCTCCGCGCGGGAACCGTACACCCGGCGATCGCTTCCACCGCCTGGCAATAGGCGAGCGCGTAAGCGCAGGAAAGCGGGGCGCTGAGGCGCTCGATCCGCTCGAGCCCTTGCGAGATAGAAAGGCCCTCCCAGGCAGAAGCCTGGGGTCTCTCAGCGCCGAGCACGGCTGTCTCGGCTGCCTGGACGATCCCTTCCTCTACCTCCACGTGCAGGACAAGCGGTCCAGGCCAGCCGGGATAGAACGGTCCTATGGAAGCCCGATAGTGCATGCTGCTCCTTATCGCGCCCCGGTGGGGATCGGCCGTGCGGTCAGGCCCGCTGAGGAGAAGCACAGATCCCACCGGAGTCGATCGCGAGGGAAAGAGGTGCCTGGCAATATGCTGGATGGGCAAGGGGACGGACGGCCGCTCATCGTGCGATCCACCCGACCGCTGCCCGAATCTGGTCGAAATACAGGATCACCAGGACACAGGTCCCCCACAGCAGGATGTTCACCAGAAAGGGGACATCGCCCAGCAACACTTCCTCCGGGCTGCCGCCCCCTTCTTTCTGGTAGACCAGGTACAGGTAGCGGAAAATGGCATAGATGACAAACGGGATCGTGAACATCATATACGGGTAGGGTGCCCGGTCCTCTTCGCCGTGCGCGAAGAACGGGTAAAACGTGTACAGCGAATAGGCCATGACCGTGCACGCCGTGACGACGGAGATCATCTCTTCCAGCAGTGCAGGCGAGTATTCGCGCAGGATCCCGCGGTGCTGCTGGGCGTCGTTGTTCAACAGCACGAGTTCGTGGCGCCGCTTGGCAAGCCCCAGAAAAAGGGAGAGCAGCACGGTGCAGACGAGCAACCAGGGGGAAATAAAGACGGGGATGGCCACCGCCCCGCCCACCGCGCGCAGTACAAAGCCCGCCGCGATAGCAAAGACGTCCAGGATGACGACGTTCTTCAGGGCAAAAGAATAGGCGAGCATCAGCGAGAAGTAGGCTGTCAGCGAAAGGCCGAAAGGCAGGTTGATCGCGCCCTCGAACGGATAGTTCAGCAGGAAGCCCAGCGGAAGGGAGATACCAACGAGCAACGCCGCCGTGGCAATCGCCGGAGCCGGCCGCAACCGTCCGGACGCGAGCGGTCGCTTGCGCTTGATCGGGTGCATCCGGTCCCGTTCCCGATCGACCACATCGTTGATGAGGTAAACGGCGCTGGAGACCATACAGAAGAGGACAAAGGCAAGGATGGCCTTCAGCAGCGCGGTCCAGAGGAACAGCTCCCTTGCGAAGACGATGCCACCGAAGACAAAGACGTTTTTCGTCCATTGCTTCGGACGCATCGTGACCCATAAATCGCGAAACACCATCCGCCTCCTGCTTCTCTGACGAGCAGAGTACCCGGTATGATACCCTATCTCCGGAGGAACGTCAAACGTTGCCCGCCCACGCGCCTTCTGATATACTACGGGTGCCGGTCCGCGGGAACTCGGATCGAGCAGGCCGCTTCCTTCGGGCCCCTGAAGTGCGGAGAGGCTTTGTTTCCGGATGCGCCCGGAACGCTGGACGGAGGTTCTGCTTTGAAGTTCCTGTACGCGTTGCTCATCTTTGTCCCGCTGGCGGTGGTCGCGGAAGTCTGGTTGAAGGACCAGCCGTGGGGAGGCCAGGCCATTTTTGTCGCTTCTGCTCTCGGGCTGATCCCGCTCGCAGGGCTACTCGGCGAAGCGACGGAACACCTGGCCGAGCGTACCGGGCCGAGGCTTGGCGGCTTCCTGAACGCCACCCTTGGGAATGCCGCGGAACTGATCATCACCATCGTGGCCCTGCGGGCTGGGGAATTGGAGCTCGTGAAAGCCTCCCTCACCGGCTCCATCCTGGGGAACCTGCTCCTCATCCTGGGCCTCAGCATGCTGGTGGGCGGGTTGAAGCACGGCCGTCAGCGGTTCGATCGCGACCTCGCCGGTATGAGTTCCACGATGATGTCCCTTGCGGTGATCGGCCTGGTGGTGCCCACGCTCTTCTTCGGGCTGCACGGGAGCCAGGTCGACCGGCCGCTCGAGTACCTCAGCTGGGGTGTAGCGGGCGTGCTGCTCCTGCTCTACGGTCTGAGCGTCGCGTTCGCCTTCACCACGCCCTGGCTGGACGACGAAGTGCGAGCGCTTACTCCCCTCAACGAGGTGGGGCACGGCCGATCCTGGAGCTTAGGGCTGTCTCTGGGAGTGCTCGTGGCCGCGACCGCAGGGACCGTCTTCCTGAGCGAGTTCCTGGTGGGCGCCGTCGAGCCGGTGGTGGCCTCGTGGGGAGTGAGCCGCCTCTTCCTGGGGGTGGTGCTGGTACCGTTCGTGGGGAACGTCGCGGAACACCTGGTCGCAGTCCAGGTGGCGTGGAAGAACAAGATGCAGCTTTCCCTCAGCATTTCCCTGAACTCGAGTATGCAGGTCGCGCTCTTTGTAGCACCTGTGCTGGTCTTCATCAGCCTCCTCCTCCATGGGCCGGCCGGTGCGATGGACCTTCACTTTTACCCCTTCGAGGTGATCTGCCTGGGGTTGAGCGTCGTCCTGGCGACCTTTATCGCCCAGGATGGCCGCTCCCACTGGCTCGAGGGGGCAGCACTGCTCGGTGTCTATGTCGTGATCGCGCTTGCTTTCTTCTTCCTGTGAGGATGCGAATGGACGAGGCCAAGGTTTACCCGATCCGTCTGATCTCCCTGAACCTTCCCACCCGGCACAACGAACGGTTGCGACAAGTGCAGGAACGGATCGCCCAGGATGTGGAACTGCAGACCCTGTGGCGATGCGCGAACGTGAACGCGGTCGAGCGGGCCCGGATCACGGACCACGGACCGGTGCACATCCGCATCGTGGCGAATATCGCGCTCAAGCTCCTCCGTATGCTCGTCGCCGGCGGGGTCACCCCGAGCGTGGTGGCGGATTACGGGCTGACGGTGGAAGATGCGGAGGTGATCGTGGCCCTTGCCGTGGCGTTGCACGACATCGGGATCGCCATCCACCGCGACGAACACGAGTCGTACAGCGTGGCGCTGGCGGACCGGCTCGTGGGCCGTTTCCTGGAGGGGATCTACCCGCCCACGGAGGCCACCGTCATCGCCGCCGAAGTGCTCCACGCCGTCACGGCGCACCGCCGGGAACACCGCTGCCTGACGGTAGAGGCGGGCGTGGTGAAGGTGGCCGATGCCCTGGATATGACCGAAGGCCGAAGCCGCATTCCGTTCGAAGCCGGGGAGGTAAACATCCACTCCGTCTCGGCCCAGGCGGTCACCGCGGTGCACCTACGCAAAGGTGAGAACAAGCCGGTGCGCGTGGAGATCG
Organism: Chloroflexia bacterium; assembly: GCA_041082245.1. Lineage (GTDB taxonomy): Bacteria > Chloroflexota > Chloroflexia > DTKN01 > DTKN01 > DAOTVY01. The sequence goes on along the minus strand of JBDOIE010000246.1, from coordinate 19,758 downwards.
TGCTGAACAACTCCGCGGGCATCTTCCAGGTGGACGAGCTCTTGCGCGGGAAACTGCTGAACTCCAGCATTGCCCCCTACGTCGAGCTGGTGGCCCGGATCGAGGGGGAAGCCGAAAAGCGGATCGTCACCGTGTACGAAGCGTGAACCGGGGTGCCCAGGCGTTGCACCCCGGTTCACGCGAAGCGTGCCTTACCGTGTAAAGCGGAAGCTCTGCAGCATGGCGATGAAGAGGGGGTTGTTCTCCGCTGCGTCCGTGGTGAGTGTGAAGAGGATGAATTTGTACATGTTCCCCTGGTGGTACACATTCACCGCGGTCGCCATGTTTTCCAGGTTCGTGGCCGGGTCGACGTAGACGAAATCGGCGTAGTACCCCTCCTCGCCCCCGATAACCAGCGTGTCGGGTCCGGTCACCTGGGCGTTCGCATCGTCGTTGCGGATCGCCGCGATCACTTCCTCAGTGAGCAGCCGCTCCGCCTCGTCCGGGTCGGCCACCGGCAGGGTGGTGGTGATCTCGATAACGAGAAACGTTTCCTCGTCCTTCTGCACGTAGGCCAGTCCGGGCATCACCCCAGCGTCCCAGCTGGCGGGGTAGTCCATTTCGAAATAGTCCGTGTCGCTGGTCAGCGTCTTCCACTCCTCGGTGGGGGCTGTGGCTGTAGTGGGTACCGGGGTCGGTACGGGGGTCGGGGCGGGGGTTGCGGTGGGAGCGGGACGTACGGTTCCGCACGCACTCAACACCACTCCCAGGGCAACAAGCCCTGCGAGGACCATACCTGTGGACCATTTGCGCATCGGTTCCTCCTCACACTTGTGGTTGTGAAAACAACTGCGCGCGTAGCGGCCGGTCTACGCCCGCTTCGGTCTGCTCCCGTCCGGCCGGGGAATCGAGGTATTGTAATTATAAGTAAAGAACGCATTTCTGTCAAAGTTGACAGGCTGCTCCGGGCATGGTACAATTCGAGCGCGACGCGGGGTGGAGCAGTGGCAGCTCGTCGGGCTCATAACCCGGAGGTCGGCGGTTCGAATCCGTCCCCCGCTACTGTTCCCGGTAGGGATGTGGGTCCCTGTCTGTCCGGTTGGGCTTCGCCCCGTGGGGCGAAGCCGGTTTGTTTTGTACCGGCTGAGGGGCGCGCGAATGAAACCGCTCCAGTGGCTAGCTCCGGATACCTTCGCCGTCTGGGTCAAACCCCAGGCGCGACACAACCGCATCGTAGGGGTGCGTGAGGGGGCACTGCACGTCCAGGTCACCGCACCGCCCGTGGAGGGCAAGGCCAACCAGGCGTTGATCGAACTCCTGGCCCAGGTACTGGGCGTACGCGAAAGCCAGGTGGCCATCGTCGCCGGAGAGCGCAGCCGGCACAAGGTGGTGCGCATCCAGGGACTCGAACCGGAGGAACTGCAACGGCGTCTGCAGGCCGCGCTCCCTTCGGCCTGAAGGCGCAAGGGGTCACCCGAACGATGTTCGAACTGGTCTTTCTCGGTACCGCCGCTTCCGCTCCGACGGTGGAGCGCGGCCTGGTATCCACGATGGTACTCCACCGCGAGCGGCGCTTTCTGATCGATTGCGGCGAGGGGACCCAGCGGCAGATCATGCGCAGCGGCCTGGGCTTCAAGCGGCTCGACCACATCCTCCTCACCCATGGACACCTGGACCACATCCTGGGGCTCGCAGGAATCGCCGCCACGATGGCCCGCTGGGGGAACCTCTCCCGTATGAGCATCTACGGCGGACGCTGGGCGCTGGAGCGGGTACGTGCCCTGATGGATGTCGTTCTGCGGGGCGACGAGGTGGCCCTCGAGCTGGAATACCATCCGCTCCACGCAGGACTCGTGCTGAGCGACGAACACCTACAGGTGTGGGCCATTCCCGTCAGCCACCGCGGGCCGGGGAATTTCGGCTTTATCTTTCAGGAGCCCACGCGACGGCCGTTCCTGGTGGAGCGGGCTGTCGCCCTGGGCATCCCGGCCGGCCCGGAGCGGAGACGCCTCGTCATGGGGGAGTCGGTCGTGCTGGCCGACGGCCGCACCATCCATCCGGACGACGTCCTGGGTCCTCCGCAGCGCGGGACCAAACTCGCCTACATCGGGGACGCTTCACATACCGAGGGGCTCGCGGAGCCGCTGCGCGGGGCGGACGCCCTGGTGATCGAGGCCACCTACCTGCAACGCGATGCCGAGCTCGCACGCCAGTTCGGCCATCTGACCGCGCTCGATGCGGCACTCCTGGCCCGCGAGGCCGGTGTGGGCCACCTCTACCTGAACCACATCTCCCAGCGTTACCCCGTGTCGGCCATCCTTGAGGAGGCCGGCTCCGTCTTCCCTCGCGTTACGGTTGCATCCGACCTGGACCGCGTCGTCGTGCAGCGCGTGGACACGGCGGTCTGAGCATGCACGCGCCCCGCTAGGGGCCGAAGCAGACGGTTGGCTTTTCCAGCAGCGCCACGCTGCCCACACGCGCCTCGACGATCACGCAGATCGCCTGTTCCGACTGTACATAGCCGGCCGTCGTTCCGCTTGCGTCGGTGGGCGGGGGATCCTGGACCACCACCGGGGCGGACGCCGGGACAAAGCTCAGCGTTACCTGCACACCCGCAGCTGGCAGGCCGTAGATGTCGATCACTTGCACCTGGATCCGCCAGCGCCAGGGGCTGTCCGTAGGCTCGGCAGTCACCCGGGACGCGCTCGGCGAGATCGGCCCAGGCGTGCGGGTCGGTTCAGGGGTCGTCGTGGCCACCGGCGCAGTGGGTGTCCAGGTGGGGAACGGACTGGGGGTGGGTGTGGGCGTGAGGGTGGCCGTGGGGCTGATCGTGGGCGTCGCCGTGGGAGTCACAGGCGTAGTAGGGGTGACCGTAGGTGTGCGGGTGCGGGTAGGGGTCGGCGCAGCGGTCGTCCGCCACGGAGTGGCCGTATGCCGGGGCAGCGTGGGCGGCGGTGTCACCGGGCGCGTCGGTGTGGCAGGGGTGGTACCCGCAGGGGTCGGCGTGGGCGAGGCAGGGGTCGGTTGCGGAGAGAGGCTAACCGGGACCGTAGGGCGCGGCGGAGGCGAGGAACGGGCATACAAGAAGACCACAACGTTCAGGGCGACGATCAGGACCAGCAGCACGGAGAGCACGATGTAGAGCAAATGGCGCTGCTGGGGCGTGGGACCTGCCTCGGCCATCGGCGGCCTCCTTGACGGGTGCATCCGGAATTCGACGTGTCCACATTGTAGCAAAAAGGGGAACGCTGTCAATTGCCGCACGGCCGGGTATGGTATAATCGCGGTGGATCGCGATGATCCGCACGGTTACAACGAAGGTAGGCTGTCGATGCGCATCGCCTACTTTAGCCCCTTGAACCCCGTACCCTCCGGGATCTCGGACTATTCCGAGGACCTTCTGCCCTACCTGGGAGCCGAAGCAGAGGTCGACCTCTTTATCGATCGGGGGTACCGCCCCACGAACCCGGATCTCGCGGCGCATTTTGCCATCTACCCCTACCCGCGGTATCCGCGGCTCGCGCGTCGTCGTCCCTACGATGTGGCACTGTACCATGTGGGCAACAGCCCGGCGCACGACTACATCGTCTCCACCCTGGAGCGCTACCCGGGCGTGGTCGTGTTGCACGATTTCGTCCTTCACCACCTGATGCTCTGGCGCGCGGTTCGTCACGGCAACGGCTCGGCCTACCGGCAGGCGATGGCCGCGTACGGTGCGGCTGGCGAACGGGTCGCCACCGAGATGCTTTCCGGCCGGCTTTCCGAGGAGGCGTTCGAGTACCCCTTGTGCGAAGGCGTGGTGCGGGCCGCGCGCGGGGTGATCGTCCACAGCCGGTACGTTGCCGAACGAGTGCGGGCGATCCGGCCGGAGGTACCGCTGGCAGTGGTACCTATGGGAGTGCCGCTGCCGGCATTGCCGGAACGCGCCGAGGCGCGCCGGCGCCTGGGCCTGCCCGCCGAGGCGCTGGTGATCGCTTCCTTCGGCCACGTCAACCCCTACAAACGGCTCGAGCCGGCCCTGCGCGCCTTCCGGAGGCTGCGCGAGGAGTACCCGGATGCCCTCTTCCTCGTCGTGGGGAGCCTTTCCCCGCACCTCGATCTGCCGGGGCTCGTCGCGCGGTTGGGGCTGGAGCAGGCGGTGCGGGTGACCGGCTTTGTCGACTTTCCCCTGTTCCTGGGATATCTGGCTGCGTGCGATATCTGCGTCAACCTCCGCTATCCGACAGCTGGCGAAACTTCCGCCAGCCTCCTGCGCATCCTGGGCGCCGGGGTGCCTACCCTGGTCTCGCGCACGGGCGCGTTTGCGGAGCTGCCACCGGAAGTCGCGATTCAGGTCGACGTCGGGCCGGATGAGGAGGAGGAGCTCTACGCCTTCTTGCGCTACCTGGCCGGCCACCCGGAAGCGCGCCGCGTTTTCGCACGGAACGCCAGGGATTACGTTGCCACTCACCACACCTTAGAGCGGGCGGCCCTGGAGTACTTGCGCTTCCTGGGGGAAATCTGCGGAAAGCCTGCGCCGGACCGGCTCACGCATCCGCCGCTCTTCACACCCCCAACCGCCCGAGCCGTCTCTGTGCCCGAAGCCCTTCCGACGCAGCCCTGTGTACCGGTGGCTGTGGAGATCGTCGCCGAAGCGCTGGCGGATATCGGGCTCCACGAGAACAATCGCGCCACACTGCGATCCGTCGCGGAAGTCCTGCACACCCTGCCGGAACTGCTGGAAGAATGAGCACCCCCTGGCGGCACGAGCGCTCCCCCTGCGAGAGCCACCCGACCGCCAGGGGCATTAAGGGAAGGGAGTGCTTATAATATATGCAGGTGCTGGTTCCTTGTCGGTAGGCGTGCTTACAATTTCCAGCCAATCGACCTGCACCCCGAGCGTGCGTGCGTCCGGGAGAGAAGGGTCGATCTCCTGCGGGACAAAGGTCGGGCTGCGGAGGCGAAGCTCGAGGGGTTCACCCTGAGACACCGCGAAGGCCGGCGTCTCGTAGAGGCTCCAGGTCGGCGCGACTTCCCATCGCGCAAGGAACGTGCCCCCTATCCATGCCTCCACCGGCACCGCCGCGGCCCGGCCCAGACGGGGAGCGGCCAGGCGCGCGCGGATGCGCACCGTCGCGGGTTCAACGACGGGAAACCGAAAGCGCCCTTCCCCGTTGGTCCAGCGGTAGGTGACCCCGCCCGCGCTTTCGGAATCGTGCACCCCGCTCACGTATCCGTAGTCCAGCCCGTTTCCGAGGTCCAGCCGTCGCACCGGGTCCGGCGAGAGGTGCTCCCACGCCCATGCGACCACCTCGCCTTCGGCCACGTACCGGCCGCGGAACGCCTCGCGCGCTTCCTCCTGCCGCCCCAGGCGTCGCAGGACGTTCCCCAGCGCGGTGCTACAAGGCAAGTAGTTCGCCTGGCGGGACCAGCCCCAGCGGTAGGCCTTGGCCGCTTCCTCGAGGCGCCCCATCTGCTCCAGCGCCCACCCCAGGTCGTAGCAGGTTTCGGGATCGCGCGGATCGGCGCGCAGAGCGCGCGTATAGGCCTGCAGCGCCGCCTCGCGGCGACCGAGGGCCCAGTTGACCTGCCCCGCCGTCTGGTAGAAGCCGCGCCGCAGGTTCCGCGCTACCCAATCCCAGGGGGAGTAACGCACCAGGCAATAGCCCCAGCCGAAGAGAACCAGCGCCAGGAGCCCTGCTTTCAGGGCGCGGCCGGCGCGCGGTGCGGAGAAAAGGCGCTTCCCCTCGGCCAGCGCGAGGCCGGCGTACGGGATAAGCGCTGGGAAAAGGAGCTGGCGGTAACGTGCCTCTGCGTGGAGCACAAGCATCGTGGCGATGTTGTAAAGCAGCCAGAGGAGGAGGAGCGTCTTCCGCCGGTCTGCCGGCGCGAAAAAGAGGGCGAAAAGAGAGGTTACCGCGATCAGGATGTACAGGCCGTCGTCCAGAAGGAGGGCCAGGACAAAGTAGGCGAGCGACGGCTTCCGGTAGGGGAGCGGGAGGAAACGGTCTTCGATCGGCTTGATGCGGAAGAGGAGCCGGAACGTCCAGGGGATCCGCCGCAGGACGATGCCCGGGTCTTCCCGTACCCGTTCCCACCACTTCTGGATCGCGAACTGCTGACGGTCCGCAGGGTTCGGGATCGCCTCCAGCGTACGGTTGATCTCGTCGATCGTCTCGCGGGGCTCGTAGAAAGCCCAGAGGCTGTACGAGGCGCCGGTATCGAGCGGGATGAAGCGGCCGTAGGCCAGCGCGTTGCGCACCGTCCACGGGGCAATCGTAAGCAGCGTCATGAGGACAAGTAGCCCTGCAAGGAGCCCGCGCCGGCTGGCGCGGGCTACGCCGCGCCGGTGGGGAAACGCCGCCCGACGCAGGTTGAGGTAAAGCCACCCCGCGGCGACGGGCAGGAAGGCGAACGCCACCGCCCGGGTAAGCGCGCTCAATCCAAGGGTGACGCCCGCTGCCGCCGTCCAGAGCCACTGCCGTTGCGGACGCGCCTCCGGCACCTGCAGCAGGAGGAGAAAGAAAGCCACAAGGAGGAAAGTAAAGAGCGTTTCCGACATAAAGAGGGAAGGGAAGGTGGCAAAGGGCAGGAGCAACGCGGAGAGGAGTGCCGAAAGGAGCGCCGGTGCTTCGCGGGCGAAGAGCCTCCGGGCCAGCAGGTAAAACCCGGGCACGGTTGCCGTGCTCAGCAGCACCTGGGCCATGGTGGCCCACCGGGCATTGCCTCCACCCAGGCGCAGGAAGAAGGCAAGGAAAAGCGGGTAAAGCGGAGCACGCAGCCAGCGGTAATGGTCGTAGAAACGAAAGCCGTAGCCGTGCACCAGGTCCTGCGCGACGGGCAGGTACTCCGTTTCGTCGTTCGCCAGTGGGTGGTCCGGCCGGCTCCAGAGCCACAAGCGCAGTACCAGCGCGAGCAGGCAGATCACGAGGAGCAACCAGCCGCTCCACCGGCTGTCCTGTGCCGTCCGCTCCTTCTGCGCACGGCGTCCCATGGGCTAGTCCTCATAGCCATCCGGGTGACGCTTGTGCCAGGCCCAGGCACTGGCGACGATCGCCCGAAGGCTGGGGAAGCGCGGTTCCCACCCGAGTTCCCGGCGGATGCGCTCGGAGGACGCCACGAGCACCGCGGGGTCGCCCGGGCGTCGCGGGCCCACCACGGCCGGGATCGGGTGCCCGGTGACCTCGCGGGCCGTCTCGATGACCTCTTTGACCGTGAACCCCTGGCCGTTCCCCAGATTGTAGACGAGGCTCCCCCGCTCGAGCGCGTGGAGGGCGAGGATGTGAGCCGTCGCCAGGTCGGAGACGTGGACATAGTCGCGCACGCAGGTGCCGTCGCGTGTGGGATAATCGTCGCCGAAGATCGTGATGTGGTCGCTCCGGCCGAGTGCCACCCGGAGCACCAGCGGGATCAGGTGGGTTTCGGGACGGTGGTCTTCGCCGTAGCGCTCGGTTGCCCCGGCGGCGTTGAAATAGCGCAACGTCGCATAGCGGAGGCCGTAGATGCGGTCGAGCCAGTGCAGCACCCGCTCGAGGAGGTACTTCGACTCGCCGTAAGGGCTCCCCGGGATGACGTCTTCGTCCTCGGCGATCGGGATATGGCGCGGGCGGTCGAACAGGTTGGCCGAAGAGGAAAGGATGAACCGGCGCACGCCGTGCTCGACCATCGCTTGAAGGAGCGTGAGTCCGTTGACCAGGTTTTCGCCAAGATAGAGGAAGGGACGCTCCATGGACTCGCCCACCAGGGTATGGCTCGCAAAATGCATGACGGCATCGACGGCGTGGTTGCGGAAGAGTTCGTCCAGCAGCGCCCGATCGCCGACATTCCCCTGAACGAAAGCCGCCCGGGGGTGCACAGCCCTTCGGTGCCCCTGCTGCAGGTTGTCCAGCACGACGACCGAGTGGCCGGCCTCGACCAGATGCTCCGTGACCACGCTGCCGATGTACCCGGCACCGCCGGTAACCAGGATGCGCATGACGGCTCCTTTCTCGCACCGATGCTCGCTCGCCGGAGCCATTATAGCATACTCGTTGCAGACCGACCCTTGCTCTCACGGTGCTGGGCCATGGCAGGCGCCGTGGGCCGACAGAGGCGCCGACCTGCATCCACCTGTTGCAATTGCCCTTGCGAGAAGCGGGAAAGAATGATATGCTAATCGTAAAAGCATTTGGAAGGCTGGAATGGCTGGTGCGGAAACCGCCGACTGGGCCCCCTAAGCGGCGCGGCGGAGAGGATGGCGGATGGTTTTACAGCTGAACATTCCGGGCGTGGGAGAAGGAGAGGGTCTTCCATTTCCCAAGCGATGCCCCGCATGCGGCAACGACACCTGGCACAGCCATGGATGGGTGAGGAAATCGATCCGGGAGCCACAGGCGGAGACGATCCGCATCCAGCGCATCCAGTGCACCCGCTGTGGCAAGACCCTGCGCCTTTACCCGCCAGGATTGGGCCGCGGCGCGCAAAGCGAGCAGTTGCGGTCCCTGAGCGCGTTCCTCTGGTCGCTCGGGGCTTCCTATCGGAGTATCGAGGAGACGCTGGTAGCCCTGGGTTATCGCCTGAGGCACAGTTCCATCTGCCAGAGCGTGCGTCGGCTGCTCGCAGCTCCGCCCTGGTGGCTCGGGGAGCGACTCCCGACCAGGAGGATCGACCTTCTCGACACCGCCCAGAGCGCTGCCTGGGTCGAGGACACGGGTGGAATCCTGCTCTTGGTCAGGAACAGCTCAAGGCAGGCACTCATCGGGCTCGAAGTGCGGGAAGGAGAGGATCCCGAAGCCCTGAGCAAGGCGGTATCGGACCGGTTTCATGCGTTCCTGGCATCCGGGTTCGGAAACCCGGAGGCCGGGGCATGGCTCAGGGCGAACCGTTGAAAATACACCGTTTTCTGAACAACCCCTATTGACAGGGGCCGACGGCTGTGCTATATTAATAAATGGTAACGATTTCACCTCTAGGCTCCTCGGCGGGATGCTATTCCCGGGAGAATGGTATGGGTTGTAAGTGTGTCGCGCGCATGGATATCGCGATCTATGGGGATCCAGATTCCACAGAGATGCGAGAAGCGCAAGCCTTTTTCGAGCGCAAAGGGGTTGCATACGAGCTTTACCTTACGTCCCAGGCCGGTGTCGTGGAGAAGATGGCCGATCTGTCGGGCCAGACAGATCGGCCCGTTATTGTGGTCAACGACCGTGTCTTTGTGGGCTTTGACCGCGCGGAGCTGGACAGCGCGGTCTCGTCCCTAACGTTCGAGTAGCTCGCCTAGTGCAGGGGGGTATTGGCCCCCCCAAGGAGGTGACAGGCCGATGGTGCTGTGGCCGGGCATTCGGAGAACGACGTGGTGGTGATGGCCAAAGGAGGCACAAGATGGCGGACAAGGCTTTGTTCGAGAAGATGGTCAATGAGGCAGTAGGTGCTACCCTGGCCGTCTTCAAGGTCATCAAAGAGAAGCGGGGTGGCCAGTTCAAGCTCACCGACGCCAAGCCGTACGTCGACGCCGTCAACCAGATGAAGCCGTACGGCAACCAGTCGAAGGAAGTCATCGACCTGCATGTGCAGTCGGTGAACGCCCACTATGAGATCCTCACCAGCCTCACGGACTATATCCGCCCCGAGGACGACCCGTTTGTCGAGCACTATCAGACCCCGCCGATCCTGGAGATCCTCTACGAAGAGGACCCCGCCTTCAAAGACTCGATGTGGAAGTTCATCGAGGCCCTGGGCAAGAACCGGGCCCTGATCGGCCTGGAGGCGGTACGGCGCTACGGCGGGATGTACGGCATGACCTGCGTCGTGGACTTTGCGATGTCCGTGGGGTCGGTGCCGAACCTCGTGAACCGCATCCTGCAGCAGCTCGACATCCCCAAGGAGCACAAGCAGGCGATCCTGGCGGCCAAGTCCTGGGGTATGAACACCTCCTACGGCCTGGGTGCTGCCTTCCGGGCGGCCCTCGAGTCCGGCAAGACGGCTGCCGAGGCGGAGCAGGCCGAGGTCGAGCAGCTGCAGTTCGTATACCGCGAGCCGGTCGAGGCCCAGGCGCGGCTGATGGAGACCCATAACCTGGGTGGGCACGGACCGCACTCCTCCTTCGACGTGCGCAAGTACATGGCGCAGTACAAGGAGCGGATCCGCCCGTTCGTCCTGGCGGCGAAGAAGGCGGGTGTCCACCTGGCGAACATCCTGGCGGTGCCGGCCTACTGCGTGGGTGACGTTGGCCACCACATCGCCCAGTCCGCCTACAACATGTTCAAGGACGACATGGTCTTTGCGATCTACGAGGCCGTGATGGGCGTCTTTGAGAACACGCTGCGGCGCGGGCTGGCCCAGGATGCCTACAAGAGCGAGTGGGACGTCCTGGCGGTGGCCACCGGCGCGCCGGCTGCGGCGGCGGCCTACATCCTCTGGCTGGATGCCTTCACGGTGCCCATGATCGTGGACCTCTTCTCCAAGCGGTTCCACAACTATGCCGCTATGCACCCCGATCGCGGCGAGGCGGACGAGCTGCACAACACCGACTTTATCGACATCCTCCTCCGCGGCGAGCAGATCCTCGATATCAGCCCGATCGGCGGCGGCGGCAAGGTCAAGGGCATCGAGATCGACTTCAGCCCGATCACGAACAACGAAGTGCTGATGAACCCGCAGCGCTACACCTACCCCGCCTGCGCGATCACGCAGCGCTTCGGTGCCCTGATGGCCTTTGCCGACTTCCCGTGCTACCTGACCCCGGAGTGCACCACGGCCACGCTGATGACGAACTGCGTCGCCCTGAGCCCGACCAAGCCGGGTGCTCCGGTCCGCGGCTGCAAGCATTGCGCGGTCACCAGCCTGATCAAGCGCAATGTGCCGTTCGTCACGGGCTTCGGCAAGGGTGCCAAGGGCTACTGCCAGTGGCATCTGGCCGTCTAGCGTTCGTCGGTTAGGGGGATCGGGAAGGGGAACGCTTCCCGATCCCCCTTCTTACCGTAAGGAGGAGAGGCCATGAAGCGCAATCCCACGCTGCTGCAGAGGTGTATCGCGGAAGTTGTCGGCACCTTTATCCTGGTCTGGATCGGCCCCGGTGCGGCGGTCGTCGCCGGCGTCGTCGGCGGAGTCAAGGGGCTGGGTGATGTCTGGGCCATCGCCATCGCCTTCGGTATCGCGGTCGCGGCAGCCATCCACACCGTGGGCAAGGTCTCCGGATGCCACATCAACCCGGCGGTGACGATCGCCCTGGCGGCCCGCGGGCGCTTCCCCTGGGCCGAGGTGGTCCCGTACATCATCTCCCAGCTGATCGGCGCGGTGATCGCCTCCCTGCTCTTCGTCGCCTGCCTGGGGACCCAGGCGGCCTCCACCTACAACCTGGGTGGTACTTTCCTCAATGAGGGTGCAGGCGTCACGATGGGCATGGGCTTCCTGGGTGAGCTCATCGGGACCTTCTTCCTGATGATCACCATCATGGGCGTCGCGGTCGACCAGCGGGCCCCGGCCGGCTGGGCGGGCCTGATCATCGGCCTCATCGTGGCCGGCGTGATCGTCACCCTGGGACCGATGACCGGATCCTCCCTGAACCCCGCCCGCACCTTCGGGCCCTACATCGGCAACCTGATCTTCGGCGGGAAGAACCCGTGGGATCAGTTCATCGTGGTCTACACGCTTGGCCCGATCGTGGGCGCGGTGCTCGCGGCGTTCGTCTACGACTTCCTGGCCAAGCCCAAGGCAGCTGAAGGATAAGGCTGTCCGGGCCTTGTGGCCTTCCGGACCTTTTGGGACAACAATATCGAGCCGGTCCTTCGTGACTGGTTCGATATTGTTGTCCCTCCAATGGAAAAATCGCGAAGGGGGAGTCCTCACCAGTTCTCCCCGTCGTTCCCCGAACGGAGGATTCGATGAAAAAGATCTTGCTGCAGCTGGATAGTGACCGCTTCGCCAGCGTTTTCGACGCCATCACCGCCTACGACGCCGGGGTCGATCAGGTGCTCAGCTACGGGGGGGTCACCCCGGAGAACGTGCGCAACCTCGTCTACGGGGCCATGTTCACCCGCGGCGGGGAGGCGCTGAAGAACACCGCCATCTTCATCGGCGGCTCCTCGGTGCCGGTCGGGGAAGAGATGCTCAAGGCCGTACTGGACACCTTCTTCGGCACCACCCGCGTCTCGGTCATGGCCGACCCGAACGGTTCCAACACCACCGCCGCCGCAGCCGTGCTCAAGATCGTCGGGGCGACGCCCGTGCAGGGAAAGAAGGCCGTCATCTTTGCCGGAACTGGCCCTGTGGGCGTGCGCTCTGCCACCCTGCTCGCCCGCGAAGGCGCCCAGGTCGCCATCACCTCGCGCTCGCTCGAGCGGGCCCAGGAGGCCTGCCAGCGCATCCGCGACCGCTTCGGCCTGGAGGTCACCCCGCTTGAGGTCCGCGATGCCGACTCCGTCCGCGGGGCGCTCGAGGGGGCGCACATCGTCCTCACCACCGGCGCCGCCGGGGTCGAACTCGTGCCGAAGGAAGTGTGGGTTGAGGTACCCACCATCCAGGTCCTGGCGGACGTCAACGCTGTGCCACCCACCGGCATCGGCGGCATCAAGCCTACCGACGACGGCAAGGAGCGCGAGGGCCGCATCGCCTTCGGCGCGTTGGGAATCGGTGGCCTGAAAATGAAGATCCACCGCGCCGCAGTCGCGCGCCTCTTCGAGGCGAACGACCTGGTGCTGGACGTCGAGGAGATCTATGCCATCGGAAAGGCGCTCTAGCCCGCAAGTGCCGGCGCGCCGCTTTAAAGGTCAGGTGGCACAATGGCCCGAGCGATAGGGATCGACCCCGGGACCGTCAGCTTTGACGTATGTGGGGTAGAAGAGGACCGCGTCTTCCTGGATACCTCCATCCCCACGGCCGCTTTCGCCGAGAACCCGTCCACGCTGATCGACCTGCTGCAGTCCGCACGGCCCGTCGACCTGATCGCCGCACCGTCCGGCTACGGCCTGCCGCTGGTGCGTATCGAAGACTTTCACGACCGGGAACGTTTCCTCTTCACGCTGGTCGATGAGCGCGAGCGCGGCCACATCTCGGTGCTCGGGGGCATGGGGAAGATGATCCCCCTGATGAAGGAAAGCGGCCTCCCGCTGATCTTCCTCCCCGGGGTCATCCACCTACCGACCGTCCCCGAGCATCGGAAGGCGAACAAGGTGGACATGGGGACGGCGGACAAGTTGTGCTGCCTGGCCCTCGGCATCTACGACCAGGCGCGCCGGCACGGGATCGCTTACCACGAGACCTCGTTCATCTACGTCGAGGTGGGCGGTGCCTACACGGCGGTCATGGCCGTCGACGGCGGGAAAGTGGTAGACGGCCTGGGCGGGACATCGAACACCGTAGGCTACTATTCCCTGGGAAGCATGGACGGAGAACTCGCCTACCTTCTGGGGGACTTTCATAAGCGCACGCTCTTCACGGGCGGCGTGGCCTACATCGCCGGCCGGCCGGAGCTGTCCCCCGAGGAGCTCGCGGCCCTGGCCGACTCGGACGAACGCGCCCGCACGGCCTGGGAAGCCCTCTTCGAGGGCGTATGCAAGGCGGTCGCTGCCGAGCGCGTCGTGGTCCCCCATCCACGCGAGATCCTCCTCTCCGGACGGCTTTGCCGCACGGAGAAGGTACTCCACGAGCTCCTCGAGCGGCTGGCCCCGTTCGGCCCCGTCCGCCGCGTGGAGGGGTTCGCGAGCACCGCGAAGGAGGCCGCCCAGGGCGCTGCGCTCCTTGCCGAAGGGCTTGCGGGCGGCCGCTTCCGGGAACTGGTCGAGGTGATGGAGATCGCGGGCGCACGGGGTACGGTGCTGGACTACCTCTACGTCCAGGGCGCGGACAGTTTGCGCCGGAAGGTCCTCGGATGAAGATCCTCGTCGTGGGGCTGAGCACACGGGCCTGCGTCGAATCCGCTGTCCGAAGCGGCTACGACGTGGTGTCCCTCGACGCGTTCGGCGACCTGGACCTGGAAGGGCTCTGCCCCGCCTACTCTCTGCGCCGCGACTTCGGCATCCCTTTCAGCGCCGCCGGCCTCTTGGTCGGAAGCCACCGCATCCCCCACGACGCGCTCGTCTACTGCTCCAGCCTGGAGAACCACCCCTCCGTCGTGCGGCGGTTCGCGCGCCACACACGCATCCTGGGCAACCCGGCGGACGTCCTTTCCCGGGTGCGCCACTTTCCGACCCTCTTTGCCGCGCTCTCGGATGCCGGCTTTCGCACCCCGGAGACGATCTACGACCGACAAAGGCCGGTTGTCGACCTCAGGAAACGATGGCTCCGAAAACCGGTGCGCAGCGGCGGCGGTTACCGGAACGCCTTCTGGGAGCCCGGCACCCCGGTCCCGCGCGGTTTCCTGGTGCAGGAATACCTTCCCGGCATCCCCGCCTCGGCGTCGTTCGTCGCGGACGGAGAGCGGTGTGTCATCCTCGGCTTGACCGAGCAGTTGATCGGCCGGCCGGAACTGGACGCCCCCGGTTTCGCCTACTGTGGGAACATCCTGCCGCTGTCCGAAGCACGCGACCCCGAAAAGGGCCCCGCGATCCTGCAGCAGGTGCAGGAGATCGCGCAGCTCCTCACGCGGAGCTTTGGCCTGGTGGGCGTGAACGGATTCGACTGGATCCTCGCCGACGGCGAGGTCGTCGTACTCGAGGTGAACCCCCGCTACTCGGCTTCCATGGAGCTGATCGAGCAAGCCTACGGTCTGCCGATCTTCGACCTCCACGTGCGGGCGGTGCTCGAAGGCCAGCTCCCGTCCTTCGACCTTGCGGCCCACGTGGGAAAAGGCCCGTTTTGCGGGAAGGCGATCCTCTACGCCCGGGAACGCTTCTACGCCCCGGACACACGTGACTGGCTCCAGCGCGGCATCCGGGATGTGCCCCATCCCGGCGAGGAAATGCCGCGCGGCGGTCCGGTCTGCACTTTGTTTGCCTCTGCACCCACGCGGGACGAATGCTTCGCCGAACTGGTTGTCTTTGCCGAAACGCTCAAGGGGGAAATCTATGGCGAATCTGAAGTTGATCTTGATCACCGGTCGCTCGACGAAGCAGGGCACCGGCATCTCCACCGGTAAAGCCCATCCGGACTATCAGGAGGCGACCCACACCCTGGAGATGAACCCGGCGGATATGGCACGTCTGGGCGTACAGCCGAACGACCCGGTCCGACTCCGGACGTCCGTTGGGGAAACGACCGTACGCTGCCGGGAAGCCGATCTGCCCGAAGGGATGGCGTTCCTCGCCTACGGGCCCGCGGCCTCCGCTTTGATCGGCGGGGAAACCTGGGCCTCCGGCATGCCGGATACCAAAGGGTTCGAAGTTGAGGTGGAAAAAGCGGCCTGAGGCAACCGCTTGGGAACGTTTGCGGTTGTTCCTCCAGCGCCGGACGAAGGAGCAAAGGGGATGCAGATCGACCATGTCGTATGCGCTTTCTGCGGCTGTGTGTGCGATGACCTCAGCGTGACGGTGGAAGAGAACCGCGTGCTCGAGGTCAAGAACGCCTGCGTCCTGGGGCGTGCCTGGATGATGGGCCACGCGGTGCACCGTGAGGAACCGGTCGCACAGATCGACGGCCGACCGGCCACGCTGGACGAGGCCATCGAAACCGCCGCACAGATCCTCACCTCCGCCCGTTACCCGCTGATCTACGGGCTGAGCAGTACCACCTGCGAGGCGCAGCGCCAGGCGGTCGCGCTGGCCGAGGTGCTGGGAGCTTGTATCGACTGTTGTACCTCCGTTTGCCACGGGCCCACGGGGCTAGCGGTGCAGGGCGTCGGCGAGCCCACCTGCACCCTGGGCGAGGTGAAAAACCGCGCCGACCTCGTCATCTACTGGGGCTCGAACCCGGCCGAATCGCATCCGCGCCATTTTGCCCGCTACGCCGTGATGCCCAGAGGCCACTTCCGCCCCGGGGGACGGAAGGACCGTACGGTGGTTCTCGTGGACGTCCGGCGGACGCCGAGCGCCCGTGCCGCGGACATTTTCCTCCAGATACGGCCGGGAAAGGATTTCGAGTGCCTGTGGGCACTGCGGGCCCTCGTCGCCGGCCAGCCGGTCGATGAAGCGGCGGTGGCGGAAACCGGGATCACCCTGGCACAGCTCCAGGAGCTTGCGGAGCGGATGAAATCCTGCCAGTTCGGGATCCTCTTTGCCGGGCTGGGCCTCACCCAGAGCCGGGGCAAGGAGATGAACCTGGCCGCGGTCTTTCTCCTGGTGCGGGATTTGAACGCCTATACCAAATTTGCCGCGATCCCCATGCGCGGCCACGGGAACGTGACCGGGATCGACAACGTGATGGCCTGGCAGACCGGCTATCCCTTCGGTGTGAACTTTGCCCGGGGGTACCCGCGCTATAGCCCCGGCGAGTACACCGCGGTGGACGTCCTGAGCCGCGGGGAGGCGGACGCGGCCCTGGTGGTCGCAGCCGACCCGGCCGCCAACCTCCCGCGACCGGCCATCGAGCACCTCCGTCGCATTCCCACGATTGCCCTGGACGTCCAGCCCAGCGAGACCACGAAAATCGCGCGCGTAGCGATCACCACCGCACCCGCCGGCATCGCCGTGGAGGGAACGATCTACCGTATGGACAATGTCCCTCTGCGGTTGCGTAAGGTGCTGGATTCCCCCTTCCCCAGTGATGAGGAGGTGCTGCGGCGGATCTTCCAGCGCGTGAAGGAGATCAAGAAATGTTGACGATTCGGAACGGCGAGGTTTACGACCCACGCAACGGGATCAACGGCGAAAAGCGAGACATCTACGTCCGCGACGGCAAGATCGTCGCCGAGCCGGTGGAAGGCCAGGTGATCGACGCCACCGGGATGGTCGTCATGCCTGGGGGCATCGAGTTCCACGCGCACGTCGCCGGTTCGAAGGTGAACCTGGGACGCAAGATGCGCCCTGAGGACCACCGCGAGCTCGTCTTCCCGCGCACCGAGGTCACCCGTTCCGGGGTGGGCCATACCGTCCCCTCGACCTTTGCCACCGGCTATGCGCTGGCCCGCCTGGGCTACACCACCCTGATGGAGGCGGCCGGCCCGCCCCTCGGCGCCCGCCACGTGCACGAGGAGTTGAACGACATCCCGATCGTCGACAAGGCCTTCTTCCTCCTGATGGGCAACAACTACTTCGTCCTGAAGTTCATCGCCGAGCGCGATTTCGAGCGCCTGAAGCACTTTGTCGCCTGGCTCCTGGAAGCGAGCGGCGCCTACGCGATCAAGATCGTCAACCCGGGCGGCGTGGACACCTGGAAGTGGGGCCGGAACGTGGAAAGCCTCGACCAACCTGCAGCGACTTTCCCTGTCACCCCGCGCGAGATCATCACCCACCTGGCCCGCGTGCAGCAGGAACTCGGGCTGCCGCACCCCATCCACGTGCACTGCAACAACCTGGGGGCCCCCGGCAATGCCCAGATCACCCTGGAAACGATGCGCGCGGTAGGCGACCTCCCCATCCATATCACCCACGTCCAGTTCAACGGCTACGGCGGCACGGACTGGACCGACTTTCGCTCCGGCGCCGAGGAGCTCGCCGTCTACGTGAACGAGCACCCCAACATCACCATCGACATCGGGCAGGTCGTCTTCGGCCCGGTGACCACGATGACCGCGGACGGCCCCTGGCAGTACCGCCTCCACAAGCTCTGTGGGCACAAATGGGCAAACGGTGACGTGGAGAACGAGACCAGCGGCGGGATCGTGCCCTACAAGTTCGTCCGCAAGAACAGCGTGAACGCGATCCAGTGGGCGATCGGCCTGGAGCTGGCGCTTATGGTGAACGACCCCTGGCGCGTCTTTCTCACTACCGACCACCCGAACGGAGGGCCGTTCCACGCTTACCCGGACATCATCAAACTGCTGATGGACCGCAACTACCGTGCCGAGGTGATGGAGACGGTGCACAAGCGCGTGCTGACCCACTCCCAGCTCAAGGACCTGGACCGGGAATATACCCTCTACGAGATTGCCATCATCACGCGGGCCGGCCCGGCCCGCTCCCTGGGGCTGGAGCACAAAGGCCACCTGGGCCCGGGCGCGGATGCGGACATCACCATCTACCCGAAGCTGGACGACCCGCGCGAGATGTTCCGCCGGCCGCGCTATGTGATCAAGGACGGCGAGGTGGTGGTCGAGGACGGGCGCATCCTCCAGGACCGACCGGGCCGCACCTTCTACGTGGCCCCGGGCTACGATCCCCAGATCGTCCCGGCCATCCGGGAAGATTTCGCCCGCGTGTATACGGTCTCGTTCGAGAACTATCCGGTACAGCTGGAGCACTATTTGCCACGGCGTGAAACCGTGGCCTGCGCAGGCCGCTAAGAGGAGGTGCGGAAGGAGGTGGTTCCGATGAGGCTGAAGGACCGTGTGGCCATCATCACCGGTGTGAGCGGCGATGGGCAGGTCGGGCAGGCAGTGGCCCAGGCCTTCGCCAAAGAGGGGGCGAAACTGGTGCTCGTGGCCCGGCGAGCCGATGCGGTCAACGCCCGCGCCGAAGAGGTCAAAGCATTGGGCGCCGAGGTGCTGGCGATCGCCGCCGACCTCACCGTGGAAAGCGAGGTGCAGCGGGTCGTGCAGCAGACGCTGGAGCGCTTCGGCCGGATCGATATCCTGGTCAACCTGGCCGGAGGGCTGACCCGCTACAAGGGGGTTACCGAACACACCCTCGAGGACTGGACGACCGAACTGAACAACAACCTCCTCACGGCCTTCCTCTGCTCGCGCGCTGTGTTCGAGCCGATGAAGGCCGCGGGCGGGGGAGCGATCGTCAACTTTGCCCGCGCCGGCGATCCCCAGGCGAAGATGGTCGCCTACAACTGCGCCAAAGCCGGCGTCGCGGCGCTGACCCGCACCCTCGCCCTGGAGGGCCGTAAGCACAACATCCGCGCGAACGCCGTCGCGCCGGGAATCGTGGATACCCAGTCGAACGTGCAAGCCATGCAGCCCAAGCCCGAGGACCTGGCCCGCTGGACCAAACGGGAGGAGATCGCCGCCACGGTGGTTTTCCTGGCCTCGGACGAATCCAGCGGCATCACCGGCCAGGTGATCCCGGTGACCGGCCGGCTGCTTTGATTGCGCGGCGTAGCCGCTTTTGTCAAAAGGAAGTGCGATATGGCGCTGTACATCAACGGTGTGGAGATCGAGGACACGTTCGCCGAAGCCTTCAAGATGTGGGGGACGCGGGTCCTCATCACCGCTTACAACCGCTACTGGGCGCAGCAGGCGGCGCTCAAGATGACCGGGTTCGCCACCTCGGTCATCGGCTGCAAGTGCGAAGCGGGGATCGAAGGCGAGGTCACCGATACCCCCGATGGCCGGCCCGGCATCAGCGTGCTCTTCTTTACACCCTCCAAGGACGACCTGGCCAAGCGGCTGCTGGAGCGGATCGGCCAGACGGTGCTCACCTGCCCCACCACGGCATGCTTCAACGGGCTGGAGGCGCCGGACCGCTTCTCCGTCGGCCGGCAGCTCCGCTACTTCGGGGACGGCTACCAGGTGAGCAAGCTCTGGGCCGGCCGGCGCCTGTGGCGCATCCCGGTGATGGAAGGGGAGTTCCTCGTCGAGGACAAGTTCGGCATGCAGCGCTCCGTGGGCGGCGGGAACTTTCTCATCCTCGGGGAAAACCTGGAAGCCACCCTGCACGCTGCCGAGCGGGCGGTGGAGGCCATGCAGCGCGTGCCGGGGGTGGTACTGCCCTTCCCGGGCGGCGTGGTGCGCAGCGGCAGTAAGCCGAGCTCCCGCTACCGCTTTCTCCCCGCTTCCACCAACGACGCCTACTGCCCCACCTTGCGGGGGGTGGTGCGTTCTGCCCTCCCTGAGGGGGTGAACTG